>VEQY01000047.1 GCA_018882965.1 Mycobacterium sp.
GCGCCGCCGCGGCCACCGTCCACGCCAGCGCCGACTGCGCCGGCACGCCCGGCAACGACCCCGATAGCGGTGCCACAGCCGCGTCGAGCTCCCCGGCGGGCGCCGCCGCCGGCGATGCGACCGGTGCGGCGCTACCGGCCTGCGGGGCCGCCACACCGGCCGGGGCCGACGCGGGCCCACCGCTAACTTCCCCTGCCTGCTGGACGGAATTCACCGCTGAGAGTCCGCGTAACGCAGCACGCTCGACACCTGCAGCTGCCGCCGGGGACTTCGCGACAGCAGGTGCCGGTGTCCGCACCACATCACCAGCGGAGCCCGGTGACACGGAATTCCTCTCGGCAACCGGTGCTGCCGCCTGCGGCCCCGATCCGGCGGTGACACGCGAGGACCGCTGATCGCCGGATGCCTGCCCGGAAGGTGGGGCGGGCCGCTGAGCGACGCGTCCCGCCCGCGACCGGCCCGCCGACCCCACCGCAGAGGAACGAGCCCTGGCATCCGAGGCCGAATCCGAACCCGATGAGTTCGCCGGGCTGGCGCCGGCGATCCCCGCACCCACACCGCCGAGTGCCGCTCCGATGCCCAGCGCGATCGCCAAGCCGCCGACCCTGCCGATGGAACCCGAGGCTCTGATGCCGTCCACCCCCGTAGCTAAACCCGACTTGGGAGTCAGTCAATCAGATCAGGGCGACGGAGGGAAACGAATCACGTTGCGACACAGAATGTTTAGTAGAGATATCACTTGTTTATTGCAAAATGCGACAGCGGAGCAGTTCCCTTTGCTGGCCCGCCGGAACCGAACCTCTGTCGGTCCCGCCTGGATAATGACGGCATGGGGGAATCCGAGCATCGTCTGCGCATCATCGAAGGCCGTCCGTGGAAGCAGGCGCTGGTCTGCGCGCTCAATCCGGAGGCGCCCTACCAGCCGTGGGCGGGGATCAACGACCTCGCCCCCGGTGACACCGCCGTCGTCGTGATCGACACCGATCCGCGCACGGTGCTGTGCGCGTTCACCTGGGACGCCCTGCTCGACGCGCGCCACACCATCGCGGACGCGGCCATCGGTACCCGCGGGCCGCTGCGACTCCTCGCTGGGATCAAGGACACGCGGGGGATAAGCCTGGAAGCCGATCGGGTCCTTCACCACCGCGAGACCCAGGCGCTGCTCGCCGCTCTGACCACGTATGAGATGTCCACCCCGATGGGCCGTAGCGGTCATTCATCGGTGGCGATCGCGCAGATCGTGATGTCCGCGCACAGCTCATGCACCGCCTGTCACGGCAAGGTCATCCTCGCCAGTGAGCAGGACGTGGACCGTCTGGTCCACACCGCCTCGCACGCCAAGGTGGACGCCGGCAGCGACTGGCCGGCGCTGCTGTGTCCTGGCTGCGCCGAGGCGATGAAAAGCGGCGGGTTCACCAACGTGGTGGACCTGGTGTTCTCTCGCCGCCCGGCCTGCCCGCGGTGCTCGGCCCGACGGGCATCCTCGATCAGCTACGGAAGGCCCCCCAACGACTGGGCCATGAACCTCGCGCCGTGGCAGGGATTGGGCGGCTGCGTGGTCGAGCCGTTCGCCCCGCGGTGGCGCTGCCAGCACTGCGGGTACGGGTGGGCCTTCCTAGACCGCTGACACCGCACAACACATTGGGGGAGAAATGACACGTCGGATGAGAGTCTGGAGGCTGGCGACCGTGCGTCTGGGGCTCGCCAGCGGCCTGATCATCGCGGGACTGCTCGTCGCGCCGGCGGCACTGGCGACACCCGGCCAGTGCTGGAACAGTCCGTTCGGTGGCTTCTGCGACGAGCTGCCCGATGCCGACGGCAGCTTCCTACACTGCGAGTACACCGGATTCGGTTCGTCGTCCTACCGCAACTGCTACCAGGCGTGCCTGGACGCGGGCGGACGGCTCTATCCCACCGACTACGACTTCGACACCCCCTGCTGAAGCGCCGCGCGCTACCCCTGCTCGCCGTCGCTGAGCCTCGTCGACGCGTGGACCGCGGCGGGAAACACCGATCCGGGACACACCTGTTCGGCGGCCAACCCGCTGGTGACCCGGCTGGCCATCCATCCGCACCGCCGGCTGGACTACGTGCTGGTGTCCAGCCCGCGCCGGCGCGGCACCGGGCATGTGCAACGGTGCACGCTGGTCGGCACCGCCGCCGCCGACGGGGTATGGGCCAGCGATCACCTCGCGGTGCTCGCCGAGGTGGAGATGTGACGGTGACCAGGTGAGCCCGCAGGTGGCCGCGTAACCCGGGAATCGGTGACCATCGGCCCTGGCCGGCGCATACACCGCGGCCTAGCGTCGGTGGTGGAGGTGGCGATGATCGAGGAACTGCAGGACATGCCCGCCGGTGTCAGCGGCATCCGGGTGTCGGGCCGGGTGGGGGCGGAGGATTTCGAGAAGTTCAAGCCCACGCTGAATCGGATGCTGGGCGCTGAGGAGGTCCGCTTCGTTGAGGTTATCGGGCCCGACTACGAGGGGTTTGGTCCCGGGGGGCTGCTCGCGGATGTCAAACAGGGTTTCAGCAACCTCAAGCACCTGCGCGCGTTCCGGCGTATCGCCGTGGTCAGCGACAAGGAGTGGATCGCCCACACGATGCACGCGCTGGGCTGGATGATCCCTGGCGAGATGAAGATGTTCGGCATCGATGACCTCGAGGCTGCCAAGGCGTGGGCGGCCGGCTAGATCCCCCAGTGCACGCGGCATGCACCTCGGCGGGGACGTCGTTGCGGTGATAGGTCACAAACCCGACGACGAGCTCATCGCGGCAGCGCCGCCGTGCGGCCCGCTCGATGCACGGCCCGTGGGTGATCTGCCGTCATAGACACCGATCAACTCGCGCACCGTCAGCGGCATCATCGAAGGGCGTGATGGCACGCCACCAGATGGCCTTCGCCCCGCTGCACCAACGCCGGCTCCTGCTCCCGGCACACCTCGGTCGCCAGCGCGCAGCGGGTGTTAAAGCGGCATCCCGCCGGCAGGTCGATCGGGCTGGGCACGTCCCCGACGAGCCTGATTCGTTGGCGCACAGCGTTTTTCTGCGGATCGGGAACCGGAACGGCTGACAGCAGCGCCTGGGTGTAGGGGTGGCGGGGGTGCTCGTAGAGCTCGGCGGCCGGGGCGGTCTCGACGATGCGGCCCAGATACATGACGGCCACCCGGTCGGACACGTGGTGGACCACGCTCAGGTCGTGCGCCACGAACAGGTAGGCCATCCCGAACTCGGCCTGCAGGTCCTCGAGCAGGTTGATGATCTGGGCCTGAACCGAGACGTCCAGTGCCGAGACCGGCTCGTCGGCGATGATCAGCCGGGGCTGCAGACCCAGCGCGCGGGCGATGCCCAGGCGCTGGCGCTGTCCGCCGGAGAACTCGTGCGGGAAGCGGTTGTAGTGCTCGGCGGCCAGGCCGACCCGTTCGAGCAGTTCGTGCACCCGCCGGGTGAGCGCGGCCCCCTCGGCCACCCCGTGCAGGCGCATCGGCTCGCCGATGATCTGCCCCACGCGTTTGCGCGGGTTCAGCGAGGCGAACGGGTCCTGGAAGATCATCTGGATCTGCCGGCGCAGCGGCCGCAGCTCGCGTGGGGAGCGCCCGGAGAACTGCGCTCCGGCGAAACGGACCGACCCGGAGTCGGGCGGGATCAGATGCAGGATCGTGCGGCACAGGGTGGATTTGCCGCATCCGGACTCCCCGACCAGACCCAGCGTTTCGCCCTCGCGCAGGGTGAGGCTGACCCCGTCGACCGCGCGCACCCACCCGATGGTGCGGTCCACCAGCAGGCCCGCGCGCACCGGGAAGTGCTTGACCAGGTCGGTCACCTCCAGCAGCGGCGCGTCGCTCATCGCCGCACCCCGGCGTCGGCGGGCAGCCAGCAGCGGACCAGGTGAGCGCTCTCCGCGGAGTGCAGCTGCGGCGGGCGGGCGCACTGGTCGAACGCGTGGACGCAGCGCGGGGCGAAGCGGCACCCCGCCGGCGGTGCCAGCAGCGACGGCGGCTGCCCGGGAATCTGGGCGAGGCGCTCGGGGCGCGGTTGGTCCAGCCGCGGGATCGACCCCAGCAGCCCCCACGTGTAGGGGTGGCCCGGGGTGGAGAACAGCTCCTGCAGGCCGGCCTGCTCGACGACCTGCCCGGCGTACATCACCACCACCCGCTCGGCGAGTTCAGCCACCACGCCCAGGTCGTGGGTGATCAGCAGCACCGCGACGCCGTGTTCGCGGTTGAGGGTGCGCAGCAGATCGAGGATCTGCGCCTGGATGGTCACGTCCAGCGCGGTGGTGGGTTCGTCGGCGATGAGCAGCCGCGGCTGCAGCGCCAGCGCCATCGCGATCATGACCCGCTGGCGCATCCCGCCGGAGAACTCGTGCGGATAGTCGCGCACCCGTCGGCTCGGGTTGGGGACGCCTACGGCGTCGAGCAGCTCCACCGCCCGGGCGGTGGCGTCGCGCCGCGAGATGCTGCGGTGCGCGCGCAGCGCCTCGGCGATCTGATCACCGATCCGGTAGACCGGGTTCAGCGAGGTCATCGGGTCCTGGAACACCATCGCGATCTGCGCGCCGCGTACCGCGCGCAGCTCGGTGTCGGACGCGGCGATCAGGTCGCGGCCCTCGAAGAGCGCCGAGCCGGTGATGGTGGCGTTGGGCGAGCGGGTCAGGCCGATCAGGCTCTGGGCGGTCACGCTCTTGCCGCACCCGGATTCGCCGACCAGGGCGACGATCTCGCCGCGTCGCACCTCGAACGACACCCCGTCGACCGCGCCGACCACCCCGTCGTCGGTCGCGAATCGCACCTGCAGGTCGCGCACCGCCAACAGCTCGGTCATGTCGGTGCCGCCTCGCCGAGGCGGATGCGCGGGTCGAGCAGCGCATAGAGCAGGTCGACGAGCGTGTTGAACAGCACGATGAAGAACGCGCCGAACATCGTCACCGCCATCAGCGGCGGCAGGTCGAGTTTGCCGATCGCCTGCCCGGCGTACAGGCCCACCCCGTTGAGGTTGAACACCGTCTCGGTGAGGATCGCCCCACCGCCGACGACCGCGCCGAAGTCCAGCCCGAAGAGCGTCACGATCGGGATCATCGAGTTGCGCAGCACGTGGCGGATGCGCACCTGGCGCTCGCTGAGCCCCTTGGCCCGGGCGGTGCGCACGTAGTCCTCGTTCATAGCGTCGAGCATCTTCGAGCGCAGCAGCCGGCTGTAGAAACCGACGTAGAGCACCGCCAGGGTGATCCACGGCAGGATCAGGTGATAGGCCCACCCCAGTGGATCGCGGGTGAGCGCAACGTAGCCGCCGGTCGGGAAGAGTTGGGCTTTGAAGCTCAGGTAGTAGAGCAGGATCGCAGCCAGCCAGAACACCGGCAGCGAGATCCCCACCAGCGCCAGGATCGTCAGCGCCCGGTCGGTGAATCCGCCCACCCGCACTGCGCTGAGGTAGCCGAACCACACCGCCAGCGCCATCCACAGCACCGCCGCGCCGAGGCACAACGACAGGGTGACCGGCAGTCCCTTCCAGATCTGCTGGGCGACGTTCTGCTCGCTGCCGTAGGAGGTGAGTTGGCCGGTGAAGATCTGTTTCATCATCGTCAGGTACTGCACCGGCAGGGACTGGTCGAGTCCCAGATCGGCGCGCACCCGGGCGATCAGCGCGGGATTGGCGTTCTTGCCGGCGATGCGCGCGGCGGGGTCGGAGTTGGGAATCACCGTGAAGATGAGGAACACGATCACCGAGATCGCGAAGAGCACCCACACCATCCCGACGGTGCGGCGCACGGCGAAGCGCAGCACGGCTCAGCGCCCCGACCGGATCGTCGCCCGCGGATCGAGCGCATCGCGCAGGCCGTCGCCGGACACGTTGAGCGCCAGCACCGTGAGCACGATCATCAGCCCGGGCACGATCGTCAGGTGCGGTGCGGTGTAGATGGTCTGGTAGCCGTCGGCGATCATCGTGCCCCACGAGGCGTTGGGCGCACGCACACCGGCACCCAGGAATGACAGCGCCGACTCGAGCAGCATGTTGTTGGCGATGTTGAGGGTGAAGAAGACGATGATCGTGGACACGACGTTGGGCAGCAGCTCGGAGATCATGATGCGCAGCGGCCCCTTGCCCCCGGCGACGGCGGCTTCGACGAACTCCTTCTCCCGCAGCGCCAGGACCTCCCCGCGCACCGGCCTGGCCATGTAGGGCACGTAGACCACCCCGATGATGAGGATGGGGATCCACAGCGAGTCCCCGGTCACCTGAACCCCGCCCAGACGCAGCCCGCCGACGGCCAGCGTCGTCCCCAGCGCGATGCCCAGCAGTAGCACCGGGAATGCCCAGATCACGTCGAGGATGCGGGAGAGCACCGCGTCGACCCAGCCCCGGTAGTAGCCGGCCACCATGCCGACGACCACGGCCAGCACGGTGGTGATCAGAGCGGCCATCACCCCGATGTAGATCGAGGTGCGCCCGCCGTAGAGCAACCGGACCATGACGTCGCGGCCGTTCTGGTCGGCACCGAGCAGGTAGCGCCCACGCAGGCCGGGCCCCAGGGGCGTGCCCTCCGGGGAGACGACGGGCACCTGCCGGCCGTCGATGAGGATCGTGTCGGAGATGTGGTTCTTGTTGGGCCCGGTGTGGGCGACGTGGTCGGCCCACAGCGGGGCGGCCAGGCAGAGCAGCACGATCACCACGAACAGCCCGGCGAAGGCGAGCGCAACCCGGTTGTGCCGCAACCGAAGCCAGGCGAGCTGACCGGGGCTGCGGCCCTGCACCACCGCGACAGCCATTACTTCAGTTCGAACGCGGCGAAGTCCTGACTGAACAGCAGGTGGCGGTAGGCCTTGTCGAAGTCGATGCGCTCGGAGACGAAGGTGGTGAACTTCTCGTTGCCGTAGGGTGCCCACACCGCCTGCTCCATGTAGGACTTGTCCAGCGCGGCGTACTCCTTCTTGACCTCGTCGGTCAGCTGCTTTTGGATCAGCTCGTCCTGTTTGGAGTCGTTGGCGGGGATGTTGACCTGCGAGTAGTTGCTGTTGTTGGTCGGCAGGATGTTGGTGCCGTTGAGCAGCGGGCGGAAGAAGTCGTCCGGGTGCGGGAAATCCTGGAACCAGTCGGCGAAGCCGGTGTCCAGATCCGGGGTGGACAGGTTGCCGATGGTCTGGAAGTAGGTGTCCCCCGAGATCACCTTCAGCTGGGCGTTGAAACCCAGTTCCTTGAGCAGGTCCTGGTAGTACTGGCCGATCCGTTTGCGGTCGGGCTCGTCGTCGGTCCACACCGTGATGTCCTTATCGGCCGGATTGGCTTCGGCGAGCAACGCTTTGGCCTTGTCCATGTCCGGGCCCGGGTAGAGCCGGTACTCGTCGTAGCCGGGCATGCCCGGCGGCAGGATCTGCTGGGTGGGGTGCAGCCGCCCGCCGAAGACCCGGTTGAGGGCCTCGGGGTCGATGGCGTAGTTGATCGCCTGGCGCACCTTGACGTCGTTGAACGGTGCGGCCTGATTGTTCATCCAGAAGTAATAGGTGTTGATCGAGTCCTCGAAGCGGAACCGGTCGGCGTACTTGGACTTCACCTCGGGGAGCCGGTCGGCATCGGGCGGGTCGGACATGTAGTCGATGGTGTTCTGCGCGACCCCGGTCACCTGCGCGGAGTTGTTCTTGTTCTGGCTGACGACGATCTTGTCGACGCCGGCGTCGGGCACCTCGTTGGCGCCGGCGTCCTTGACGGTCGCAAACTGTGGGTTGCGCTCCATGGTCAGGGAGTTGGGGGCGTCGACCTTGGTGATCATGAACGGCCCGCTTGCCGGCGGCGGATTGTTGGTGGTCTCGGTGTCCAGCGGCGTGCTCGGCGGCACCGGTGCGGCGAACATCAGGCCGAGCAGGTTGTCGAAGGTGCCGTTGGGGGCATTCAGGGTGATGGTGATGTCGCCGGTGGTGTCGTCGGTGACGATCCCGGTGATCGTCTCGGCGGTGCCCTCGGCGAACTCCTTGGCGCCGACGATGCCCTCGTAGAACACCGAGCCGCCGGAGTTCGCCCGGAACAGCCGCTTGATCGCGTAGGTGAAGTCACTGGCGTTGATCGGGGTGCCGTCGGAGTACTTCATGTTGGGCCGCAGGGTCAGTTTGTAGGTTTTGCCGTCGTCGGACACCTGCGGCATGTCCTTGGCCAGACCGGGCACCACCTCGGTGCCCGCGTCGCCCTTCTGGTGGCGGTAGGTCAGCAGCGGGGTGTAGACGTTCCACAACACTTCCCAGCCTTCGACCGTGTAGGACAGCTGCGGGTCGACGTAGTCGGGGAAGGAGGTCACCGAGACGTTGATCTCGCCGCCTTTGCCCCCACCCGCCGACCCGCCGCTGTCCTTGCCGCCGCCGCACCCGGCGGCGCCCCACAGCGCCAGGGTGCCGATCCCGATAACGGCGAATGCCCGACGCAGCGTGCCCAGCGTGCCCATGGTGCTCCTTGTGACCGGTCGTGTCCTGTCGCGGTGACGGTGAGGACACTGTGCCTCAGGGCGGGGCCCCGGCACCGGGTTTCGCCGCTTCTGCGGGCGCCGGGCTGGCAGGCTGGCCGCCATGGGACGTCCGGGCATCGAGCCGATGCCCCCGCTGGCCGAGGGCGTGGGTCTGCCCTGGGACGTCGCCGTGGCAGATCCGGTGGCCGCACTGGCGAGCGCGCGGGAACGCTACGGCGACACCTTCGCGGTGGACAGCGGCGAGGACCGCTACCTGTTCACGTTCTCCGCGCGCGGGGTCGCCTCGTTCTACGCGCTGCCCGAGGACCGGGCGAGCAAGGGCCTGGCGGATTTCCGCATGCTGCGGCGCAAACTGCCCGCCGAGATCTTCACCGGCCGCCGCATCCTGCCCGCGCAGCTGTTCCGCCGCGGCGACGTCGCCTGCTATCTGGCCAACCTGTCCGACGCGCTGGGCGCGACCGCCGAGGAACTCGGCGAGCGCGGGCGGGCCGACCTTTTCGCGCTGACCCGCCGCCTCGCCCACCGGATGGGCCTGGCGTCCTGGGCCGGGCCGGGCTGTGCGCAGGGGCCCGCCTTCGAACGCCTCGTCGCGGCGTTCGACCGACTCGACGGCGCCGAGGCCTTCGTGCATCCCGAGGCGATGGCGGTGGTGGCCGCCAGCGGTTGGGCCGCCGAGCGCGCCGCACTGGAGGAGATCGTCACCGAGATCGCCGCGGCGATGGACTCCCCCGCCGCCAGTCCGCTGTTCGCGCGGATCACCGCGGCGTGGGACGGGGAACCCGACGGGGTCCGGCGTCGCGGCGTCGCACTGGACGTGGCGCTGATCCACGTCGCCTCGCTGTCGAATCTGGCCGCCGCGCTGGGCTGGTTACTGGTCGACCTGCTCGCCCACCCGCGCGAGCTCGAGGGGGTGCGCGGCGGGGATGGCGCGCTGGCGGAGCAGTGCGCGCTGGAGTCGACCCGGCTGGCGCAGCGCTCGATCATGCCCCGCTACGTGCTTGCCGCACTGGACTTCGACACCGGGGATGCGACCTACCGGGTCGCGCCGGGGGCCACCATCGCCACGCTGCTGCCGTTGACCAACACCACCGCCGCACCGGGCCTGCACCACTGGGATCCGCGGCGCTGGCACCGGCATCGGCTCGCCGCACCGGGTCTTGCCTGCCCCGAGCTGGTCACCGCCTTCGGGCACGGCCGGCACAGCTGCCCGGCCCAGCCGTTCTCCCTGGCCGCGATGGCGATGACCGCGACACAGCTCGTCGGGACCTACGAGCTGACGCCGCGGTGGTCGAGTCCCCCGGCGGCGCTGGCGGCCCAGATCGGCGGCGTTGCGCGCGCGGCCGGGCCGACCCCGGTCAGCTACCGACGACGCGGGGTGAAGTGACACTTGAACGGCGGTCGTTGAAGACACATCAGGTGTATCACCGAAAAACGATGTCCCGAGACACCTGCCAACGGTGTCTCGGGACATCACACGAGTAGCGGGGACAGGATTCGAACCTGCGACCTCTGGGTTATGAGCCCAGCGAGCTACCGAGCTGCTCCACCCCGCGTCGAGTGCCCCGTCAGGCTACCCAAGGCCGACTCAGCGCGCCAAATCGGCTACTCCAGGCCGGTGTGCGATCGCGCTACTTCGTCGCGTCGAACCGCCCCATCGCCTCATCCAGACGCTGCAGGGCGGCCCCGTACTGGGCGAAGTTGCCCGACCGCTGGGCCTCGCGCGCCGCGCTCAGCGCGGACTGCACCTCGTTGAGAGCGGCGGCCTTGGCCGGCGAGAGCGTCATCCCGCCCGGGGGCATCGCCGCCACCGGCGCGCTGGGCACCTCGGCTGTCGCCGCGGCCGGAGCCTGCGCCCCGTCCTCGCCGGGCTTGGCGGCCGGCGCACCGGGCCCGGTGGCCGGCGCGGGACCCGTCGCCGTCGCCCCGGCACCCGCACCGAAGATCGCATCCAGCGCCGCACTGACCGTCGGGCCGTACCCCACCCGGTCGTTGTAGAGCATCGCCACCCGGATCAGCCGCGGATAGCTCGAGGCGGCATCGCTGGCCCCCGGGGAGGCGTACACCGGCGCCACGTACAGCAGCCCGCCCTGACTGACCGGCAGGGTCAGCAGATTGCCCCACCGGATGCGGTTCTGATTGTCCCGGCCGATCACGCCCAGATCCTGGGACACCGCGGTATCGGTGGAGATCGCGTTGAACGCCAGCTTGGGCCCGTTGACCTGACCAGGAATGGTCAGCACCGTGATCTTGCCGTAGGTGTCCGGATCGCTGCTGGCGCTGATGTAGGCGGCCAGGAAGTCGCGGCGGAACCGGTTCATCGCGCTGGTCAGCTGGAACGACGACGAATTGTCATTGCTGGCAAGGTCTTTGGCCACGATGTAGTACGGCGGCTGGAAACTCGACGCCGTCGGGTTGGGATCCAACGGCACATCCCAGAAATCCGACGTGGAGAAGAACGTCACCGGATCATCCACGTGATACTTCGCCAGCAGCGCGCGCTGCACCTTGAACAGATCCTCCGGATAACGCAGATGCGCGGCCAGCTCGGAGGTGATGTCACTCTTGGGCTTGACCGTGCCGGGGAACACCTTCATCCACGCCGCCAGCACCGGGTCGGCCTCGTCCTGGGCGTACAGCGTCACCGTGCCGTCATAGGCATCCACGGTCGCCTTGACCGAGTTGCGGATGTAGGACACCTGCTTGTCGGGGATCAGCCGGTTCAGCGCCACCTCGGTGGAATCCGCCGTCGCCGAACTCAAGGAAGTCAGCTCCGAATACGGGTAGTTGTCCAGCGTGGTGTAGCCGTCGATGATCCACACCATCCGCTTACCCACGATCGCCGGATACACCGAGGAATCCGTCGTCAGCCACGGCGCGACCGCCTTGACCCGCTCGGCGGGATCCCGGTTGAACAGGATCTTGGAGTTCGAGCCGATCACATTGGAGAACACGAAGTTGCGCTCGGCGAACTTCGCGGCGAACACCAGCCGCGCCAGCCAGTTGCCCAGCGCCACCCCGCCGGTGCCGGCGTAGGTGTAGTTCTTGGTCTCGGTGTTGGTCTCGTAGTCGTACTCGCGGTCGATGCCGTTCTTGCCGACGATCGCGTAGTCCGCCGCCGCGCGGGCGATGATCGGGCCGAAGTAGATGCGCGGCTGATCCAGCTGCGCCGGCCCGGGTGAGACCACGCTGCCGTTGGCACCCACCACCGACGCCAGAAACTCCGGATAGCCGCCGTTCTGGTTGGGGTCGTTGGCGATTCCGCGCACGGTGTTGGCCGGCGAGGCGATGAACCCGTTGCCGTGGGTGTACACGGTGTGCCGGTTGATCCAGTCGCGCTGGTTGTCGATGAGCCGGTCGGGGTTGAGCTCGCGGGCGGCCACCACGAAGTCGCGCAGCTGGCCGTCGCGGCCGCGGTAGCGGTCGATCGAGAGCTGCTCGGGGAAGGAGTAGAAGTTCTTGCCCTGCTGGAACTGGGTGAACGCCGGGCTGATCACGTTGGGGTCGAGCAGCCGGATGTTGGAGGTGGTGGCCCGGTCGGCGGCGACCTGCTTGGCGTCGGTGGGCGCGTTGCCGCTGTAGTCGCGGTAGGTGACCACGTCGTTGGTCAGCCCGTAGGCCTGGCGGGTGGCCACGATGCTGCGCGCGATGAACTCGCTTTCCTTCTGCGCCGCGTTGGGCTTGACCGAGAACTGCTCGACGATCATCGGCCAGCCCGCGCCCACCACCAGCGAGCTCAGCAGCAGCAGCACCACCCCGATGGCCGGGATGCGCAGATCGCGCAAGAACAGCGCGGAGAACACCGCCGCCGCGCAGATCACCGCGATCGCGAGCAGGATCAGCTTGCCCGGCAGCACCGCGTTGATGTCGGTGTAGCCCGCCCCGGTGAAGGGCTTGCCCGCCCGGGTGTTGGACAGCAGCGCGTAGCGGTCCATCCAGTACGCCACCGCCTTGAGCAGAACCAGCGAACCGACCAGGCTGACCAGCTGGATGCGCGCCGGGCGGGTCATCGCCCCCGAGCCGGCGGCCAGCCGGATGCCGCCGAACACGTAGTGGGTCACCAGGTTGGCGATCAGCGCCAGGAACAGCGCCACGAAGAACGTCGTCAGCAGCAGCCGGTAGAACGGCAGGCTGAACGCGTAGAAACCGAGGTCCTTGCCGAACTGCGGGTCGGTGATGCCGAAGTCCCCGCCGTTGAGGAACAGCTGGATGCGCGGCCAGTAGCTCTGCGCGATCAACCCCGCGAGCACCCCGATCATGACCGGGATGCCGACGCCGAACGCCTTGAGCCGGCCCATCACCGCCACCCGGTAGCGGGCCACCGGGTCGTTGGGCCCGACGTTGGGCACGAACACCGGCCGGGTGCGGTAGGCCAGCGCCAGCGCGGCGAACACGATCACCCCCACCAGCAGCGCCGCGGCCAGGAACACCACCAGCCGGGTGACCAGCACGGTGGTGAACACCGAGCGGTACCCCAGCTCCCCGAACCACAGCCAGTCGACGTAGGTGTCGATGAAACGCGGGCCGATCAGCAGGACCAGCACCACCGCGACGGCGATGCCGACCAGGATGCGGGCTCGGCGGTTGAGCGCGGGCATCCGCGCGGTGGGCCGCATGCTCACGGGCGGACTCCTGCGTGGGGATTCACGATCCCAACTCTACGCATTGACGGCCGCCGGCCACCCGGGCAAATCAGCACAGCGGCGGCTGCCCGCCCGAGGTGAGCTCCCGCAGGGCGTCGACCGCCCCGGTCAGTGTCTCCACCCTGATCAGCTCCATGGAGTCCCCGCGCACCGTACGGGCCTCGTCGCAGTTCTCCTTGGGCACCAGGAAGACCGTCGCCCCGGCCTCCTGGGCGGCGAGGATCTTGTGCATCACCCCGCCGACCGGGCCGACCTCGCCGTCCCCGGAGATCGAGCCGGTGCCGGCGATGAACTTCGAGCCGTTGAGGTCCCCGGTGGTCAGCTTGTCCACCACGGCCAGGCTGAAGATCATGCCGGCCGACGGCCCGCCGACGTTGGCCAGGTTGAAGTTGATGGTGAACGGGGCCCACGGGGCGTCGCGCACCGCGATGCCCAGGAAGCCTTGCTCGCGGTCGTCGTTGCGGCCCAGGGTGATGCGGGCCGAACCCGGCGGGGCGTTCTTGCGGCGGAAGTCCACCACGATCTCCTCGCCCGGCTTGGTGGTCTTGATCAGGGCGGTGAACGCCTCCAGGTCGGCGACCTTGGTGCCGTTGACGGCGTCGATCGCGTCGCCGCGCTGCAGCTTGCCCAGCGCGGGGCCGGGGTCGTTGACCTGCTCCACCGTCACCGCCGGGGCGAACTTCAGATAGTTCAGCGCGGCGTAGGCGGCGTTGTCCTCGGAGTTCTGGAAGTCGTCGTTCTGGCTCTTCTCGATGTCCTCGCGGGACTTGTCCGGCGGGTAGACCAGATCCCGGGGCAGCAGCTGCTCGCGCCCGGAGAGCCACAGCGCCAGCGCCTGGCCGAGCGTCAGCCCGTCTCGCTGGGACACCGTCGTCATGTTCAGGTTGCCCTCGGTCGGCTTGGTGGGGGTGCCGTCGATGGCGACCACCTGCTTGCCGTCGACCTCCCCGAGGGTGTTGAAGGTCGGGCCCGGGCCCAGCGAGACGAAGGGCACCCGCACCCAGGCCAGCAGCACCGCGAACACCATGATCGGCACCAGGGCGACCGCCAGGGTCAGAGTCCGCCTGCTCACGCCGCCAAGGGTAGCGACGGTACCGTGGACGTCATGGCTGACCTGCCCTTCGGGTTCTCCCCCGGCGACGACCCCGAGCGGGCCAAGTCCGGCGGCGAGGTCCCCGGCAACTTCAACATGGCCGACCTGGGCAAGCTGTTCACCCAGCTGGGCGCGATGTTCAGCGGCGCGGGCACGCCGGGTTCGGGGCCGGTGAACTACGAGCTGGCCCGCAAGCTGGCCGCCAGCACGATCGGGTTCGTCGCCCCGGTGCCCGAGGGCACCGGCCAGGCCGTCGCCGACGCCGTGCACCTGGCCGACACCTGGCTCGACGGGGTGACCGCGCTGCCCGCCGGGGCGGTGCGCGCGGTCGCCTGGACGCCCCAGGACTGGGTGGACAACACCATCGACACCTGGAAGCGGCTGTGCGACCCGATGGCCGAGCAGATCGCGTCGGTGTGGACCTCCGCGCTGCCCGAGGAGGCCCGCGCGATGGCCGGGCCGCTGATGACGATGATGACCCAGCTGGGCGGGATGGCGTTCGGCTCGCAACTGGGCCAGGCGCTGGGACGGCTGTCGCGGGAGGTGCTGACCTCCACCGACATCGGGCTGCCGCTGGGCCCGCCCGGGGTGGCCGCGCTGCTGCCCGCCGCGATCGAGGCCGCCTCGGCCGGACTCGAGCAGCCGCGCAGCGAGGTGCTGACGTTCCTGGCCGCCCGCGAGGCCGCGCATCACCGGTTGTTCAGCGGGGTGCCGTGGCTGTCTTCGCAGCTGCTGGGCGCGGTGGAGGCCTACGCGCGCGGGATGAAGGTCGACATGAGCGGACTGGAGGAGCTGACGGCCGGGCTGGACCCCAGCGCGCTGACCGACCCGTCGAAGATGGAAGAGCTTCTGGCCCAAGGGATGTTCGAGCCCAAGACCACCCCGGAACAGACCGCCGCACTCGAGCGCCTGGAGACGCTGCTGGCCCTGGTCGAGGGCTGGGTGTCCACCGTGGTCACCGATGCGCTGGGCGAGCGCATCCCGGGTACCGCCGCGCTCTCGGAGATGCTGCGCCGGCGGCGCGCGACCGCCGGGCCCGCCGAGCAGACCTTCGCCACCCTGGTGGGCCTGGAGTTACGGCCGCGCAAGATGCGCGAGGCCGCGGTGCTGTGGGAGCGGCTGACCGCCGCCGCCGGGGTGGACGCGCGCGACGCAGTGTGGAACCACCCCGACCTGCTGCCGACCTCCGCAGATCTCGACGAGCCGGCCGGTTTCATCGACCGGGTGATCGGCGGGGAGGTCGGCTCGGCGGACGTGGATGCGCTGATCGCCGAGATCGAGAAGGAGTCCGGGCCCGACGGGCCTGGGGCCTAGACTCCGGGCGTCTAGAAGAGCGAGTAGGTCTTATTCACCTCGAAGACCTGGAATCTGTTGTCCCAGGACAGTTTGGAGGTCAGCGCCTCGAGGATTCCCGCGTGGGTCGTGATGAATCCGGCAGTGCCGAGAGTCAGTGATGCCCCGCTGACTGTTCCGGCAGCCACCGTCGCCGACAGCGGGTTCTCGTAACCCACGCCGAGTTTGAACAGCGACCATCCTCCGATCAGCCACCACGAGTCGGGAGTGAAAATGCCGTAGGAGAGCGTCGCGTAAGGCGTCAGAATCGCGGTGACACTGGCTCCCGTGACCTTGGTGAAGTCCTCGTAAACCAGATCCGGATACCAGCCGAATCCGACGCCGACGCCCCCTGGCTTGGCCTGCGTGTTGTAGGTGAACAGCGCGCCCGGCACCAGATAGGCGTGCGCTTCCAGCTTGTCCGGGCAATTAGCCGTTCCGCACTTCAACTGAGCCGTCAGCTCTCCGTCAACCCCGAGGCCGAGAGCGATCCGGTCCACCCCGAGCGGACCCGGAGTGGAGAAGTCCCACTTGAGCAGATTCGACCGCGGCGCGTTGATGGTGCCGTCTTCGCCCAGGCTCACCGTCAGTGACGGACCCGTCTCGACAGCGGCGAGCGCGGCCAGCGACCACTTGCCTGGCCGAAGCTTGTTCCAGAAGCCGCTAGGCATGAACGCGTAGCCGTAGGCGATCGCGTTCACGTCGTAGCTCAGCTTCACCGAGGCGTCAAGGCCCTTGAACTCTTTCTCGAGCGGCGACTTCTCGACGACCACGGCGATGGGCAGGAATTGGCCATCGCAGGAGTTGCTCGCCTTGCACGGCGGCAGCAGATTCGATCCGTAGAACAGGGGATCGCCGGGACCCCCGATGTTGTTGTCCTTACCCCAATCGGCACCCGCCTTCTGCGCGTCTTTCGCGAATTGGACGGCCTTCTCGAGGGTGCCTTCCTTGTCCAGGCTCGGTGATGGGTCGGGCTTCACCGGCGGGCCGACGCAGCCCTGCGGTCCGCAGACGATCTGGGTCCAATCGCCCTGGCCCGTGGGCGTCCCGGTCGGGGTCTTTCCGGTGATCAGACCGGACCACTGCTGGACCGAACCGTTCTGCAGGCCGACGACGACACCGTCGCGCGGCACCACGTCGCCCTCTTTATTAGGCAGGTTCTGACGGAGCGGAATGAGGGTGGCAACGCTGCTGCCCCAGCCCTGGTCGTGCAGTTCGGTCCAGTAGTTCTGGCCGCTGACGTTGATGTTGCTGAACTCGCCCTTCCAGAGCTGCACCGAGCCGTTGCCTAAACCGACTATGACACCGGGCTTGTTATTGATGGCGGCGGAACTGAAAGTGGTCATTAAGGTGACCGGCGACTGCCAGCCATCGTCATGCAGCGAGACGACGCCCGGGTTCGGGATGGTGTGGTCGTTGAACATCTGCACCCCCCCACTGCCCCCATAGCCGACCACCAACTTGGGAGGCGTGACACCGGGAACCCGGACATAGGGGGCCATCGCGGTCACCGGACGCGCCATGTCAGCGCCGGCAAACAGCACCACGGCGTTCCGGAAAGGATCGAAGGGTCCCGATGCCCGGAGATCCCAATAAATCACTGCCCCGTTCTCGTAACCCACTGCCACGCCATCAGCGAAGGCAGTCATCGCCGTCACTTTCTTACCTGCGAGACCGCCCTGCAGGAACACCGGGATGCCGTTGAACGGGTCGGTGAAGAGCAACAACCGCGGCACCGAGTTCTCCGGAACCGCTGGGCCGTTGGCCACCACGATGCCGTCCTTGACCCTGGCCATGGCCTCCACCGGCCCGCATCCGGTCGAGCCCTTGCAGTCGCGCAGCGTGGCCCAGTTGTTCTTCCACTCGCCCGCCTTCCTGCCGGATGGCCCGCCCCACACCCTCAGCGATCCGTCATCGAGGCCAACGGCGATACCCTGACCAAATGTGGTCATAGCGGTGATCTTCCGCGGCGTCGTCGTCCCCCAGAAGCTGTTCTGCAGTTCGACCCAGCCACCGGTGGCCGACCACAGCCGCACCGTGCCATCGCTGAGGGCGACAATGAATCCGGGTGCCGTCGCCACGGTGCCCGGTTGGATAAGGGTGGTTTCGCGGATGTTCTGGGACGTGCTCACCCGATAGATACCCAGGCCTCCGTCGGTCCCGCCCTGGCCTCCGGTGGACTTGGTGCAATCGCCTTTACTGTCCTTCTCGACGCACCCGCCGATGTCCGGGACAAGGAATTCGGTCACGGTGGTACCCGGCTCGACGCCGGAGCCGGTGATCTCTTGACCGGTCACGACAGTGCTGCCGGCCCCCAGAGCCGTCACCGTCAAGAGGTCACCGACAATACTGCCGGTGAAACTGCCCGGTACCACATTTCCGTCGGCATCCTGCAGTGGCCGGTCGTAAGCCAGGATGGTGACGACCTTGGCTCCGTTCACTGTGGGCTCTTGCAGCAACTGCTTACGTCCGCCGGTCCACAGTTCCACGGACCCGTCCGCGCGGCCGATGACGAAGGACTGCTCCAACGGGATCGAAGCGGTCACATCGCTTTTGGCACTCTCGGGACCCGCCGCCGTGGCCGGCGCCTCCGCAGGCGACGTCGCCCCTGCCATCGGCGCGGCGTCGATGCCATCGGGCTGGATGTTGTCGAACGCATACAGCCCGTACTGCTCGTAGCTGGTGGGGCTGGCGGTATCGGCCATCAGCGCGGCGTTACGGAATTCGACACTGACAGTGAAGGGACCCGTCTGGCTGTTGCCGATGCCGTAGGTCTCGCGGAAGTTCTCGTACTGCGTCTTAAACTCGCGCCCGATCACATCCCAGCGGTCGACTGAGTCCGGTCGGTCCTCCGAGTCCGGGCTGAGCTGGCCGGTGAACACGTATTGACCGCCGGCATTGATGCTCGCGGACACCCCGGACAGCAGCAACGCACTGGCGGTCCCGTCGTCGGCCGTGTAGAGAACACCCAAGTCCACCCCGGCACCGCTTCGGATGGCTTTGCTTTCGAATTTCGGCCAGAGCTGAATGACTTCTTCGATGCCGATATCGCCTCGGTCACCGGAGGAGTCCATCCAGACCAGCCGGGTGTCGGGTGCGAGCTCGTTCAGAGTCACCGTCGCCGTAACCCGATCCACCATCCCGAGTTTCTCGATCGTGATGCGACCTGAGGCGTCCGGTAGATACACCGCTACGTCGTCGTTAGTGTGTTGCGTCTGGCCAGCCGTGCCACCGAGGGGAGCCGTCGGGCGCGGCGCGCCGACCTCAACGGTCACGACACGCGAGTCGTTGTCGGCGAACGGCGTCAACATGTTCTGCGCCGGCGCGGTGGATACCTCCACTGAGAAGAAGTCCGATCCGACGTAGTCAGGCCCCGGGGTGTAGGCGTAGAGGCCATCCGGGCTGAGTGCGACGTTCCCGAACCTCGGCTCGACGACCACGCTGTAGGTCAGCGTGTCTCCCTCCAAGTCGATCGCACCAATCCGTCCTTTGATCGATCCGTCCGCGGAGGTGTAGGGCGTGGACTGGGTCACCCGGGGGGCTTGGTTGAAGAACCTCTGGCGCACCATCAGCAGCGCGCCCTCCAAGAAACGAGTGACATCATTAGCAGGAAGGTCGATCAGGAAGTTCGCCAGCGTGTTGAAGAACGTTGCCTGCACGTCCTGGACCGCGTCGAGCGGCGCTGTCATCGTTGCCTCGCCGGAGGGCGGGATGCCCGGCCGAATGATCGGCACCTGCGTGGCGGTCGGCGCGCCGCCCGCCACGACCGCGTCGGCCGCGTCGGTCACGGGCACCGCCGGCGCGCGGCCCTGCGATCCGCGGCCCGCGCCGGCCCGAGACGCCGACCCCGGGGTGCTCGGCCGCTGCGACCGGGAGAGGACCCTGGTTTCCAGGGCCTGCGCAGCGGAATCATCACGAACCTCGACGGGGGATCCGCCAGCCGCTGGGCCGTCGGTGCGATCAGTCGCCGAGGCCCGCGCCGGCGCCGCACCTTCGCGCACGGACCCCGTGACCTCTGGTTGCGCGACCCGCGCCGGCCGGGCCTGCCCTGCCGACCTGCCCGCCTTGGCCGCACCCCCGCGGGCATCACCGGAGTCCGACGACACCGCCGGGCCGTCACTCGCCCCGCCGTCGGCGAGTGCCGAACCCGCTGCCTGCGGGCCTGCCAGCGCCAACCCGAGAGCGAACGCCGCCGCCCCCACCCGAGCACCGTGTCGAATCGTCATCGCCGCACCCCTGTATCGCTCCGAGCAGAGGATCTGATGCGATGAAACTTAATGCTGCCGCGCGAAATCCGACATTGATTCCGCTTTTCATCAGAGGAAGTTCAGCCCGTGTTCAGGCCGATGACCGCTACCCCACCGCCGGCGGCGCGAGCCTCAGCCCGCGGTGGCGGCGATCAACACCCCGCGGATCTGACCGTCGATCAGCGCCCGGTGCAGCGCGCCGTACCAGTCGGTGAAGAAGACGTGCCAGTCGGCGCCGTGGCCGGCGACGATCTGCGCGCGCCGGGCGGCCAGTTTGTCCAGCAGGCTCTGATACCAGTCGATGTAGCGCGCGCTCAGATCGGTGAGCGCGGGATCCCCCCAGCCGGCGTCGGCGAGTTGGCCGGCGATGCGGTCCAGGGCGACCGGCCGGCCGATCTCGGCGCCCAGGGCCGTGGGCGGCGGTCCCGGCGTCGGCTGGGCGTAGTCGAAGAGTCGCAGTTGGGCACCTGGTGCGCTGACCGCGCGCAGCGCCCGCAGCGCCGCCTGCTGATCGGCGAAGGCGTAGTAGGAGTTGAACAGACAGATCAGATCGAAGCGGCCCAGATCGGCCTCCGGCAGCGCAAGCACGTCGCAGTCCCGGAACTGCACCTGCGGGTAGCGCTGCCGGGCGTAGCCGATCACCTCGGCGTCCCGGTCGATGCCGACGACCTGCGTCCAGCCGCGCCGCCGGATCCACTCGGCGGTGCCACCGCGCCCGCAGCCCACGTCGAGGACCCGGTGGCGGGGGTCGGGCACCAGACCGTCCAAAGTCAGCGCGACAGCCTCGTCCTCACCCGGGTGGGCGTAGTCACCGTCCCGCAGGGTGGCGAGGATCTGTTTGCCCTCAGGGGAATTGAGATGCACGGTCTGCCGCCAGAGTACGCACCGCCCCTTACGTCGCTGCGGAGCTAGGCACCAATGACGGCGACCTTGGAGAACGCCGAGGTGTTCAGCGGGGGTGTGCTCGGTGTCGCCGTCACCGTGATGAAATCGCCGATCAGGCTTCGCGAGCCGGAAACCACCGACAAGCTGAAATCACCTGCCGGAAAGCCACTTTCGGTGGCGATCAACCTCCGGCCTTGAGCTTCTTTCGCATCCACTTCGTTCGAGGAAGTCAGGAATACCTGAAGCTGGTAGGTGCCCTGGTAGCTAGGATCCACCGTTACCTTGCCTGTCACCGTGATCCGACCGGGCTCTGTTTGAACAGCGGCGACGTTCTCAGGTGCGGGCTGGTCACCGTTGCCACCCTTGATGAGGACAATCCCATCCTTCGTTCGAGGTCCCGTTTGATTTCCACCCTCATCTGTGTTGGCGGATCCGTTACCGAAAATCGCATTGCCCTCGATCTGGTTTCCCAAGGCGGTTTCCACGACCACCCCCGCCTGACCATTGGCTCCGATTGTGTTGCTGCTGATGGTGTTCTTGGCATCCGTGCTGCTGGATGATGTGATGCGGATGCCAACTTCATTTCCGAAGAGCACGTTGTCGGAAAGCGTCAGCTTCTTCGTGTCGTTCGCCTGGATACCGTCACCACCGTTGTTACTGATCGAGAAATTGCTCAACGTCCCACTACTGCCGTCGCCGATGACGATGCCGCTGTCAGTGAAACCCTGGACCACGCCACCCTTGGTCAGGTTCAGGACAACGGGACCGGAACCCCCGACGGAAAGGCCCTTGGTACTGGCATTGCCGACTCCGCCAGACAACGCGATCGACCCGTCAGCCGTGAAGGTGGTCGTCGCCGACCCGCCGATGACCGGCAGCTCATCCACTGTCAGGCCACCCAATGGGTTGGTCGCCCCCACGTCGCCGTTGAGGTCGATGGTCCCACCAAATGTCGACAGCCTGAGTTGGAATCCCCTGCCTGGCGCGCCATCGATGCGGCCGTCGAAGGTAATGGCGCCGCCGAATCCCGCCGCGGTCACAATGACATCCCTAGACAGCCTGGTATCGCCCGCGACCGAGAAGGATCCCGTCGACACGTAGGCCCCACTCAAGGTGGCATCATCGCCGAAATTCTGGTTGCCGACCGTTGTCATCCCGGCGGTAGCGGTAGTGCCACCGCCGTTGGTGGTGAAGGTTCTGAGCGGCACCACCTCGCCGACGCCACGGCTGATCAGCGTAGTGCCGGTTGAATTGATGGTGAGGTCTTGGCCTCCTAGACTCAATGCGTCGACGGTTCCGAAGAACGAGACGTCGCCGGAACCGGTGTCGATCACTGTGTCGTTGCGCAATTTGGTCACTCCACCGACGGTGAACTTCCCGCCACCTGTTGTGTAGACACCGCCAAGTTCGGCATTCTGCTTGAACGTCTGGTCTCCGGTGGTCGTCACGGCACCGGCGATGACGGAAGCCGCACCGTCGTTCGGACGCAGCCAGATGATCTTCTGGGAGGCGTCGAACATCACATCGAAGTTGTTATAGAAATTCAGACCGGTGTTGGCGTTCTGCTGCTTCGTGGCTGCCGACTCCCCGCCATACCCGACGAAGTCAACCGACGGGTTGTCTCCGGCGGTAAGTCTCCAGGTCAATGGCGGTCGGCCGGCGACTGTCAGGAACTTGGCGACAAGATCGACCCCGGGTTGCAGTTGGCCTTTCCCCTCGGAGTCCACATTCACCTCATAGGGCGTACCTTCGGTGACCCGAAGTCCAGTCGAGGGGGCACCGCTGTCGATGACGGTCTCCAGCGCCTGCGGGCAGGGGTTGTTCTTGCCGCAACCGATCGGCTTCTCCCCGTCCGGCCCGTCGGCGTAGTAGGTCGGCGTGATTCCGAAGAGCTCCAGCACGGAGTAACCCGAAACCGGATAAGTCTGGGTGCCCGGCGCCGCATTAACCGGTACCGCGTATGGGAACTGTTCACGCAGATCGTCGGTAATGCCAACCGTGAGTTGAGGATTGGTGGTGCCGATCGGTCCCAGTTGGACGAGGAAACCTGTCGAGAGGTTGCCCGGAAGCTGCAGAAGGGGGCTCGCCATGATTTCCTGGCCTGGTTCCTGGAAACTGAAAATGCCGAATGAGGCTCCGAAGTCGCCGAAGAAGTTGCCATCGACTGGCGGGGCATCTGGATCGGTGAAGTCGAATGTCGTGTCTTTTTTGACGTTGCCACCGGAAAGGATCGCACCCACCTGAATCGGCTGGCCGGTGGATACCGTCTGGTCACCGTCGCCCAGTTTCACCGGTCCATCGGCGGCGACGAAATTGAAGGTGTTGCCGGAACTGAAGCTGACCGAGTCCCCGACAGACGTGAGCGGCACGTCCTTCCAGAATGGAGGGTTGTAGCCGGCGAAGAACGCGGTGCCACCGGTATCGAACTCGTACAGTTGCGCGGGATTGTCACCGATGGCGACATTGATGCCGTACTTGACCTGTACCTTGCCGTCGGGCTCGACGAATGGCGCATAGTGCAGCGGAATGGTTCTGGAGTCGGCGGACTGCTTGATGTCCAGGGGTTCGACGCCGCGGGTTATCAGGCTTGCCAACGAAGCCTGGCCCCCAACGGCCCCGCCGAATACGGTTTTGCCCAACGCGGTGACTGTCAGCGATTGCGCGCCCGCGTTCATCGCGTCCACGGTCCCAGTGAAATTCACGTTGCCGTTGCCGGCGTCGATTTCAGTGCTGGAGCCCAGCACCACCGCCGCATCAAGGGTGACGCCACCGTATCCGCGCACCGCATCGCGCACCGTCAACGGTCCGTCAGTAGCTTCAGCCGAAACAGCGCCAATGAAGGCCGCATTGGATCCGAAGCGGATCGTATCGATCTGGGATGTCGTCAGGTCTGCTCCGATCAGGCCGGATTCGACCACCAGTCCAGCGCATCCGGCGTTGCCGGGGTTGGTCGTCTCGACCTCGGTCACCGACGCGGCGTCGAAGGTGCTCGCGGTGCCGAATGTCGGCAGGCCCGACACTTCCAGCGCCGTACCGTTCTGGCGGAGATAGGCCACGCTGCCGGGGTTGACCGACACCGTCAGTTCGGTGCCGACCTGAGAGGCCGTCACGCCCAGTGGGATCAGGAACAGAGTGCGGCGCAACAGCACCAGCGCACCTTCGAGCAGGCTGGTGAAGGGGCCGTCCGACAGCGTCGACAGCCAGTCGAATGTCGTGTTGAACACGTGGTTGACGACCGTCTCGATCGCCGCGGCGACAGTGGGCGCCTGACTGCCCCAGCAGGCCGAGCACCCGTCGGCTGTGACCGAGACCGGCCCTGCGGTCAGGGTCGCGGCGGTGGTCGGTAATGCCGCAGCGACCGGCCGAGACCCAGCGGCGGACACCGACGTATCGGCGCCCGGGAGCCGCGCCGCGACAGCCGCCGGAAGCGGTTGCCGACGTTGGTCGGCCACAGCCTCACCGGACATAGCGGCGCGCGCAGCCGACCTCTTCGATCCGGTCGTGACGCTGTCACTGACCGCGGTACTCGTGCGTGTCGTCCGGTTGCTGGGATCCGGATCCGGCGCCTGTGCCGCCGGGCCGGCGGCCGTTGCCCGAAGACGACCACGTTGGCGATCGGAGGTCCGGTCGGGCCGCGCGGCCTTGGATGCTGCGGGCGACACAGCCGCATCGGAGGCCAGGGACGGCGCCGGATCGGCATCGGAGGTGTCCGCCGCGGCAGACCCCATCGACTGCGGCCCGACCAGCGCGAGGCCAGCGACGAAGACGGCCGCGCCTACTCGCGCACCACGCACCATTGACCCCGCACCATGCCTCACGTCCTGGGGGACGGCCCCCGGCCCCCGGCACCGTGAGCTTACTGACGAACCGACAAAGATTTGCCGAATTACAGATTGTCAGAGGGCGTCCGCGGGCTGTGGATAGCTGCACGGGTCGTGGGCCGCTCGATGCCACAGTGACGGGGTGGTTGCGGTGTTCGCCCTCGACCCGGCCATGCCGGTGCTGGCGCGCCCCGACGGCGCGGTGCAGGTGGGGTGGGACCCGCGGCGCGCGGTGCTGGTACGCCCGCCGTCGGGGTTGAGCATCGGCGGGCTCGTCGCCGTGCTGCGCGACCTGGCCTCGCCGATGTCCCGGGCCGAGGTGCAGCAGCGCGCCGGGCCCGGGTTCGACGCCGTGCTCGACGAATTGCTGGGCTCCGGGGTGCTTCGCCGCGTGGTTCCCGTCGGCGGGGCAGCGCTGTCGATCCGGGTGCACGGGTGCGGGCCGCTCTCCGAGCTTCTGACCCAGGGTCTGCGCCGCTCGGGGGCGCGGGTCGGACGCAGCGGTCGCACGAATGCCACCGGCGCGCCCGCCGGAGTGGACCTGGTGGTGCTCGCCGACTCCCTGGGCGCTGACCCGCGGCTGCTGCGCGAGCTGCACACCGCGCGGGTGCCGCACCTGCCGGTGCGGGTGCGCGACGGCGCGGGACTGGTCGGCCCGCTGGTGATCCCGGGGGTGACCAGCTGCCTGGCGTGTGCGGACCTGCATCGCACCGACCGTGACTCCGCCTGGCCGGCGCTGGCCGCGCAGTTGCGCGAGATGATCGGCAGCGCCGACCGCCCCACCCTGCTGGCCACCGCCGCGCTGGCACTGAGCCAGCTGCAGCGCATCATCGCCGCCGTGCGCGGCGGGGCCGCCGGCGATCCGCCCTCGACACTGAACACCACCTGGGAGGTCGACGTCGCCACCCACGCGATCCGCGCGCGCCGCTGGCCACGGCATCCGCTGTGTGGTTGCTGGCGGCGTCAGGAATGATGGAGGCGTGGCCGACGACATCAAGCGCGGACGCGCCGCCCGCAACGCCAGACTCGCCAGCATCCCGGTCGGGATGGCCGGGCGCGCGGCGCTGGGAGCTGCCAAGCGTCTGACCGGCAAGTCCCGCGACGAGGTGAACGCCGAACTGATGGAGAAGGCCGCCAACCAGCTGTTCACCGTGCTCGGCGAGCTCAAGGGCGGCGCGATGAAGGTCGGCCAGGCGCTCTCGGTGCTGGAGGCCGCCGTTCCCGAGGAGTTCGGCGAGCCCTACCGCGAGGCGCTGACCAAGCTGCAGAAGGACGCTCCGCCGCTGTCGGCCGAGAAGGTGCACCGGGTGCTCGACGGGCAGCTGGGCACCAAGTGGCGCAGCCGCTTCCAATCCTTCGACGACACCCCGATCGCCTCGGCGTCCATCGGCCAGGTGCACAAGGGGGTGTGGTCGGACGGCCGCGAGGTGGCCGTCAAGATCCAGTACCCCGGGGCCGACGAGGCGCTGCGCGCCGACCTGAAGACCATGCAGCGGATGACCAGCCTGCTCAAGCAGCTGACCCCGGGAGCGGATGTGCAGAGCGTGGTCGACGAGCTCGTCGAGCGCACCGAGATGGAGCTGGACTACCGGCTGGAGGCCGACAACCAGCGCGCGTTCGCCAAGGCCTACGAGGGCCACCCCCACTTCCTGGTGCCGCACGTGGTGGGCAGCGCGCCGAAGGTGATGGTCAGCGAGTGGATCGAGGGCGGCATCCCGATGTCGCAGATCATCCGCTCGGGCACCGTCGAGCAGCGCGACATCATGGGCACCCGGCTCTTCGAGCTGACCTTCGACGCCCCCGCGCGGGTCGGGATGATGCACGGCGACGCCCACCCCGGCAACTTCATGCTGCTGCCCGACGGGCGGATGGCGGTGATCGACTTCGGCGCGGTCGCTCCGCTGCCCGACGGCCTGCCCGAGGAGATGGGCATCATGATCCGGCTGGCCAAGGACAAGAGGTATGACGAGCTGCTGCCGGTGATGGAGCAGGCGGGCTTCGTCCGCAAGGGCGAGCAGCTGCCCGTCGAGGCGATCGACGAGATGCTCGCGCAGTACGTCGAACCCATCGAGGTGCCGGTGTTCCACTACACCCGCAAGTGGCTGCAGCGCCACGCGGCGTCGAACATGGAGCGCGCCCCCCAGCAGCTGAAGATGGCCCGCCAGATGGACCTGCCGGTGAACCTGGCCATCCCGCTGCGGGTGATCGCCTCCAACGTGGCGATCTCCTGTCAGCTGGACTGCCACGTGCCGGTGCGGGAGATGGCCGAGAAGCTCATCCCCGGCTTCGCCGAGCCCGCCTAGACCGGCGAGTGTGCGGTTTCATCCGCCGGCGCCGGCGCGCCGCGGATGAAACCGCACACTCGGCGGGGTGACTAGGCCGCCTTCCGCGGACGCCCGCGCGGACGCTTGCGGGCCAGGATCACCCCGCTGTCGAGGATTTCCCCGCCCCACACCCCCCACGGCTCGGCGCGCTGCAGGGCCTCGGCCAGACAGCGCCCGCGCACCGGGCACCCGCCGCACAGGGTCTTGGCCCGCTCGAGGTCGGCGGGATGCTCGGCGAACCACAGGTCGGGATCGCTACTACAGGGCAGCACGGGCGCTCCTCTCTGGACTCGGGCAAACACAG
The DNA here is from genome assembly GCA_018882965.1 of Mycobacterium sp. GTDB lineage: Bacteria > Actinomycetota > Actinomycetes > Mycobacteriales > Mycobacteriaceae > Mycobacterium. The sequence goes on from VEQY01000047.1 coordinate 27,093, forward strand.
GGCAAACAAAAAGGCCACGAACTTTCGTCCGTGGCCTGGGGTTTCGCGGGTGCGCTAGCAGACGCTCCTGTCCACGGACGGGTGAGCGGCGGCGTGATGCGCGGCGGCGAAGGTCATGGGTGCAGGGTAGCGGGCCGCCGCCGCCGGGCACAAATGGTTTTCCGGGGACGCCTCACACCCGGGCGCGCACCAGTTCGAGCACGTCGGCGCCGAACTGCTCGAGCTTGCGCGCGCCGATGCCCGGGATCGCGACCAGGGCGGCGTCATCGGCGGGCAGCGACTCGGCGATGGCGATCAGGGTGTTGTCGGTGAACACCACGTAGGCCGGCACGCCCATCTCCTTGGAGATCTTCAGCCGCCATTCCTTGAGTTGCGCGAGCAGTTCGTCGTCGATGTCGACCGAGCAGGTCTCGCAGCGGCGCAGCATGATCGATGGCGCGGTGGTGAGCACGGCGTTGCACACCCGGCAGCGCGGGGTGGCGCCGCGCTGGCGCCGGGGCTTGCTCGGCCCGGCGTCGACGCGACTCTG
>VEQY01000099.1 GCA_018882965.1 Mycobacterium sp.
GCCGCGCTCACCGAGGTCACCCCGGGCACGATCACCGCGGGAAAGCGTTCCGCGAGCCGGGTGTGGATATGCATGTAGGAGCTGTAGAACAGCGGATCCCCCTCGGCCAGCAGCGCCACATCGCGGCCGGCCTCGAGGTGTGCGGCGAGTCGATCGGCGGCGGCACAGTAGAAGTCCTCCATGGCGCCGGCGTATCCACCCGGATGGTCGGTGGTCTCCGTCGTCACCGGATAGACCAGATGCTCCTCGATCTGGCCGGAGCGAAGGTAGGGCTCGGCGATGCGGCGGGCGATGCTGCGTCCGTGTCGCGCGCTGTGGTAGGCCACCACATCGGCTGCGCCGATCACCCGGGCGGCCTTGACCGTCACCAGTTCCGGGTCACCCGGCCCCAGCCCGACACCGAACAGCGTTCCGCTCATTCAGGTGCGCCGGCTATCGCGTTGACGGCCGCCGCAGCCATCGCGCTGCCGCCCCGCCGGCCCATGACGACCAGGTAGTCCATCCCGCGCGGATGGTCGACCAGTTCCTGCTTGGACTGCGCGGAGCCGACGAAACCGACCGGTCCGCCCAACACCGCCACCGGCGCGGGCACACCCTCGTCAATCAGTTCCAGTAGGCGGAACAGGGCGGTCGGGGCGTTCCCGATCGCCAGCACCGCCCCGGCCATCCGGTCTGCCCACAGCTCAACCCCGGCCGCCGACCGGGTGATGCCGCGGCGCTGCGCCAGGTCGGGTGCCCTGGGGTCGGCCACCAGCGAGACGACCTCGTTCCCGGTCAACCGGGTGATGCCTGCCGCGACCATCGACGAGTCACACAGCACCGGGCATCCCGACTCCAGCGCGGCGCGGGTGGCGGCCACGACGTCGGGTGTGAAGGCGACGTGATCGGTCAGGTCGACCTGTCCGCAGGTGTGGATCAGCCGTACGACCACCGCGGCGACGTCGGCCGGGAAGCGCTCCAGATCGGCCTCGGCGCGGATCGTCGCGAACGACTGCCGGTAGATCTCGGCGGCGTCGCGAATGTAGTCGAGCACAGGCTCACCCTATGTGCGGTCCGGCCGGGCGGGATAGCCGGACGTAGCCGGCTTCCGTTGCGACCAGGACCTCCGCCCCCGCGGGGGTGCCGCAGGCGCGGTCACAGCCGACGTAGTGCACGCGCACATCGGGCCGGGTGCCGGCGGCGATGCGGCGGGCGGCCTCGCCGCGCACATCGGCCAGCGAGCGTTCGCAGCCCGGGCTGCCCACGCACGCGCTCACATCCAGCCACCCGGAGTCCTCGTCGAAGACCAACCCGAGCGGCGCCAGGACGCGCAGCGCGGTGTCGGCGACGGCGTCGTCCAGGTCGCACACCAGCAGCGAGCGCCAGGGGGTGATGACCAGCGGCGCGCCCACCGCGGCGAGGAATCGGGCCTGCCGGGAGCTCAGCACCCCCAGCGGTACCGCGGCACCCAGGGCTACCCGGCCGTCGTCCTGGGTGATCCAGCCGACCGGTGGCCGACGCGGGGGGCCGAAGACGCGGCCCGGACTCACCGCCGGGGGCAGACCGGTCAGAAGGCTGGACGGATCAGCGAATTCCGCGATCCGCCAGACGTTTCCGCGGTCCTGCGCGAAGCGCACGGCGATGCCGACCATGCTGTTCACCGCCTGGTCGCCGGCCATGCGGACCCCGGTGTCGCGGCCGGCCAGCAGCAGCGCGACACCGTCGTCGAGGACCACGACACCGACATCGGCCGCCATGCCGGACACCTCGGCGCTGCCGTCGTCGATGCTGAACAGAAACCGCCCGGGCAGGGTGGTCAGTGCGGGTTCGTCGCAGATCGCCCGGTCCAGTGCGCTCACCCAGGACCGCACGTCCGCCAATCCGCCGACCCGCCCGGACAGCGGGGAGGCGACGATGTTGCGAACCCGTTCGTGGGTCGGCGAGGGCAGCAGCCCGGCCGCGGCGAGGCCCCCGGCCACCGCCTCGGGGTCGCGGACGCGGCGCAACTGGACATTGCCCCGTGAGGTGAGTTCGAGGCTGGCGGCCGCGTAGCGGTCGGCGAGGTCAGCCAGGGTGTCCAGTTGGCCCGGGCTCACCATGCCGCCCGGCAGCCGTACCCGGGCCACCGGTCCGTCGGCGGCCTGGTGCAGCTGCAGGGCGCCCGGGCAGGCATCCGGACGCGACCGGTCGTGCTGTGCCACCACGTCCCCACCGTACGGCTGCGCCGGTGACCGCCCGGCGTGCCACCATGGGAGGGGCAGCACCAACCCCAGGGGGCGAGGCATCACGAAGATCAGCAGCGGTTTTCCCCGGCCCGCGGTCAGGGTGGCCGTCCTGGTCGGGCTGCTCGCCGTGGCCGGGCTCAGCCTGCGCGGACGGCTCCCCGAGGTGGGCGAGGACGCCCCGCAACGTGCGCAGCACAGCCCGACGACGCTGGCGGGGATCACCATCCTGCTCGCCGTCTCGATGGTCATCCTGGCCCTCGCGCTGTACGCCTCGGCGCGCAACCCGGTGCGTGCCGTGCCGGGCCTGCGGCGCGAGTTCCCGCGCGGCCCGGATACCGGGCGGGGCCGGATGGACCGGCGGCTGCTGCTGGCGGCGGTCGGCCTGCTGATGGCCTGGCTGGCGTTCTTCGTCCTGCTCAACCAAATCAGCGGACCCGATGCCGGACAGGCTCCCGCGCCGTCATCGGTCAGTCCGGCCGACGGCGGCGGTTCGCCGCCAGCGCCGGAGCGGGAGTCGCCGCCGGCGGACAGCGGTGACGGACAGGTGTTCATCCTGTTGGTGACGACCACGGTGCTGATGGCGGTCATGATCGTCATCGGGGCGGTCATCGCCGCGCGGCGACGCCGGCGTCCGGACACCACCGTGATGCCGGTCAGACGGCCCGGTCGCCGCGAAACCCCGCCGGAGTCCGAGCCGCTCGCGGTCGCGGCGGAACTCGGCCTGGCCGAGGTTGCCGACCGCAGCCGCGAACCGCGCGCGGCGATCATCGCCTGCTACGCGGCGATGGAGCGAGCCCTGGCCGCGTCGCCGCAGGCGGCGCCGCGCGACTCCGACACACCCTCGGAGGTCCTGGAACGTGCGGTGGACACCCGCGTGCTGCGGCCCGGCAGCGCCACCACCCTGGTCGAGTTGTTCGCCGAGGCCCGGTTCAGCACGCACACCATGACCGAGGACCACCGGCTCGCGGCCGAGGGCGCCCTGCGCGCCGTGCTCGAGGACGTCCAACTCCAGAACGCCGTCGCCCGATGAGGGACGAACCCGTCTTGAGAAAAGTCGTCGCCGGGGGCCTGCTGCTGGTGGTCCTGGCAGAGCTGATGACCTTCGTTCTGGCCCGGCGCTGGGCCCTTCCGGTCGCCGGGCTCGCGGTGGCCCTGTTGGCCTGGGAGCTGCGGAGCAGGTTCGCCGGGGTCGCCTCCGACGATTCCGCGGACAAGGGAGCCGACGACTCGCTGGAGTCGCTGCTCCGGTGGCGATCCCAAACCGAGGCGATGGTCCGCTGGGCCGATTCGTCCCGCGCCGACTGGGACCGGCACCTGCGGCCCAAGCTGGCCCGCGAGTTCGTCCTGGCCACCCGGCAGCGGGAGCCGGCCGCGCTGGCGGCCACCGGCCGGATGGTGTTCGGCTCGGACCTGTGGCAGTGGGTCGACCCGCAGAACGTCGTCGCGGCTACGGGCCGGGAGCCCGGGCCCGGACGGGACACCCTCGACGAGATACTGCGACGAATGGAACTTCTATGACGACATCGGTCGCCGCGACCACCGCGCTGTGCGAGGCGGTCCTCGATGAGATCGAAAGGGCAGTCGTTGGCAAGCGGGGCGCACTGACGCTGATCCTCAACACGGTGTTGGCCGGGGGCCATGTCCTCATCGAGGATCTTCCGGGCATGGGCAAGACCCTGATCGCACGGTCGTTCGCCGCCACGCTCGGGTTGCGTTTCACCCGCGTTCAGTTCACACCGGACCTGCTGCCCGCCGATCTGCTCGGCTCGACGATCTACGACATGCGCTCGGGGCAGTTCGACTTTCGGCGCGGACCGATCTTCACCAACCTGCTGATGGCCGATGAGATCAACCGGACCCCGCCCAAGACCCAGGCCGCGCTGCTGGAGGCGATGGCCGAACACCAGGTCAGTATCGACGGCGAGACCCACCGGCTGCCCGAGCCGTTCGTCGTGATCGCCACCGACAACCCCATCGAGTTCGAGGGCACCTACCCACTGCCGGAGGCGCAACTCGACCGGTTCGCGGTGAAAGTGGCGCTGAACTATCTGTCGGAGAGTGATGAGACGTCGATGCTGCGCCGTCGGCTCGAGCGGGGAGCGGCGGAGATCGAGCTCAACGAGATCGTCGATGCGGGCCAGCTTCTGGAGATGCAGGAAGCAGTAGAGCAGGTGTCGGTGCACGACGACGTGCTGCGTTATGTGGTGACGGTGGCGGCGGCCACGCGCAGCCATCCGCAGGTCGTCGTCGGCGCAAGCCCTCGCGCCGAACTCGACCTGGTGCAGTTGGCCCGCGCCCGCGCCCTGCTGAGCGGGCGCGACTTCGTGCTACCCGAGGACGTCAAGGCCCTGGCCGTTCCGGCTTTCGGTCACCGGATCACCCTCCGTCCGGAGATGTGGGTGCGCAGCCTGCACGGCACGGACGTGGTCGATCAGCTGCTGCGGAGGCTGCCCGTGCCGCGCGCACCCGAGCAGGCCTAGCGTGGCCGACGACATCCGCCGGCTCGATGTCGACCTGCGCTGGCGCATTTCGGCGCTGACCCAGTCGCTGTTCATCTGTGCGGCCGCTGCGCTGGTGGCGGCGCTGGTGTCGGGGCGCTGGCAGCTGATCCTGCTGGCCGCGCCGCTGCTGGGTGTGCTGTCGACGATCGGATGGCAGACCCCGCCGCGAAGGCTGTCGATACAGGCGGAGCCGGCCCTGGTGCGCTGCTTCGAGGGCGAGCCGGTTGCGCTCATCGTCGACCTGGTGCATCACGACGACACGACGGCTGAGGTCGACGCGCGACTCGACGTCGTCGCCCTGCCCAGCATGCAGGTCGAGGTGCTCGCCGACAGCACTGCCGTGCACAGGCGCGTATCGGTGTCCGCGGAGCGGTGGGGCCGCTACCCGCTGTCGGCGAGTCTGGACGTGGTCGCACCGGGCGGGCTGCTGACCGCCACGGCATCGGCAGAGATCGCCGACATCCTGGTGTTCCCCCTGGTGCCTCCTCCGTCGACGGCCATCCCGAACAGCGAACTGCCCAACCGGCTGGGTACGCACCTGACCCGGCATGTCGGCCCGGGGGTCGAGTACGCCGACATCCGGCCCTACGTCCCCGGGGATCAGTTGCGCACCGTCAACTGGGCGGTCAGTGCCCGTCGCGGCAACCTTCACGTCACCGAGCGGCTGACCGACCGGTCCGTCGATGTGGTCGTTCTGGTGGACATGAGCGGACAACCTCCGGGTCCGGCGACGGCAGCCACCCAGCGATCCGTCGAGGGCGCGGTCCAGGTCGTGCAGTCCGCCCTGCGCGCCGGTGACCGGGCCGGGCTGGTCGCACTGGGCGGCTCGCAGCCGCGCTGGCTGGGACCGGACATCGGACAGCGCCAGTTCTATCGCGTACTCGACACACTGCTGCGGGCCGGCGTCGGCTACCACAGCATGGAGGGCACCTTGGCGCCGCAACCGGCCGTACCGCCGCACGCGATCGTGATCGCGTTCTCCACACTGCTCGACACGGCGTTCAGCCTCGCGCTGACCGATCTGTGCAAGCGCGGGCATCCGGTGGTGGTGGTCGACGTTCTGCAGGGCTATCCGCTCGAGGGGGAGGCCGAGCCGATCCTGCAGCGGATGTGGGCGCTACAGCGCTCGGCGATGTACCGCGATATGCGCGTGGTCGGAGTCGAGGTGCTGTCCTGGCCGGCCGAGGTGACCCTGGAGCAGGCGATGCGGCTGCTGCCGCAGGCCACCCGCTCACTCGCCCGCCGGAGGCCCCGGTGAACGCCACGTTGAACTCCGCGGGGGGCGCGCAGCCCGCTCCGCTGCTGACCTCGACGGTGTTCGGCGCGCTGATGGTCCTCTCCGCGGGCTGGCCTGCCGGACCCGCCGGGCTCGCCGCGGTCGCACTGGCGGCGGTGGCCGTACTGGCGAGCCTGGTCCTGCGGTGGGCGGCGACGGCCGCGGTGCTGCTGACCGTGATCGCCGGCGCGCTGACCGATCCGCCGGTGCTCTTCGCCGCGGTGTCCGGTCTGTGCGCGGCCGCCTATCTGGTGATCCGGCACGCGGCCGGTCGGCAGGCGGTGACAATGACGATCCCGACCGTGGTCGGCCTACTGGGTTTCACGGTCATCGGCCTCGCGGCCGTCGTGGTTCCGTTCTCCCTGGACTGGGCTCCGCTCCTGGGCCCGGCGCTCATGGTCGCGATCCTGGCGGTGGTGGCGATTCCGCTCACCGGCGCGGGGATCGCCGCCCTGGG
>VEQY01000100.1 GCA_018882965.1 Mycobacterium sp.
CTCCCGCGTTCCCGCTGACAACCGCCGCCCTGATCGTGCCCGGCGCCGCCGTGCCGAACCCGGCGGCGGTGGCGGGCTATATGGAGAACGCGGTCGACTACTACATCGCCCCGACCACGCCGTCGTGTGCCATCGAGTGCTCTCCGGTCCCGGTGCCCTACATCGCGCAGTTCTGGCCGTTCCCGTGGGAGGGCTGGGGCGGGTTGACGGGGGCCAAGCTCGACGTGTCGGTGGCTAGCGGACTGTCCCAACTGACCAGCGACCTCGTCGGCGACTACCGTCCCGGCGCTGAGGATCCCCTGGTCATCTTCGGCTACTCCCAGGGCGCGACGGTCGCCAGCCGGCAGAAGAATCTGCTCAGCCGGCTGTCCGCCGAGGACCAGTCCGCGATCGACTTCGTGCTGATCGGGAATCCCAACCGGCCCAACGGCGGCCTCTTCGAGCGGCTGGCGATGTTCGGCACCGTGCCCATACTGGACGCCACCTTCGGGTTGCCCACGCCGACCGACACCTCGATGCGGACCACCGACATCGCCTTTCAGTACGACGGCGTGGCGGACTTCCCGCTCTACCCGCTCAATCTGCTGGCGACACTCAACGCGGTCGCAGGTTTCTGGTACAACCACGGCGGCTATCTGGCGCCCGACGGCAGGCACCCCGACGAGTTACCCAACGGACTGACCCGCGCTGAGTTACTCGCCGCGATCGCCGATCCTGCCAACCAGCAGAGCTACGGCGACACCACCTACGTGCTGGTGCCGACGCCGAATCTGCCGCTGCTGCAGCCACTTCGCGACTTCGGTGCGGCCGCCGGGCTTGAGTCGCTGACCACGCCGCTGGTCGACCTCCTTCAGCCGGCCCTGCGGGTTCTCGTCGAGACCGGCTACGACCGCTCGCTGCCCTACGGCCAGCCCGCGCCGCTGCGCCTCATTTCGCTGGCTGACCCGATCGCGGTAACCGTCGACCTGGTGGAAGCGATCGGTCAGGGTATCCGCGACGCCATCGGTGACGTGACCGGACCTACCGCCCCGATATCCCGGACTGCCGACCGGCCGGCGATGTCCCGCCCCGAGCGGTCGGCGCCGCTCAACGCACGCAGTCGCGCTAGCCGACCCGCACCCGAAGGAAGTGCTCGACGCCAATCCGCGAAAACGTCCGGCGCCGATCGGCGGGCAGCAGCGGCAGCGCCTGCGTCGCGTCGATGATCTCAGGCGAGCGCACCTGGTAGGTGCGGCCCTTGCTGACCAGGGTGGCCCGCCCGGACTCGATGACGTTGCGGACCCAGTCCACCTGTGTGCCGTAGGGCAGCGGGGCGATGAAGTGCTCGCCCACCCGGTCGGCCACGATCGGGGTCGAGTACTGCTTACCCGAGCTTCGCCCGGTGTGTCTGATCACCGACGCGTACCAGTACCGACGGCCCGCCAACCGCAGCATCACGGGGTTGAGCAGGTACTTGTTGGAGGTTTTGATCAGCGTGCGAACCGGCCGCGGCCAGCTTTCCAGGTCGAGCCCCATGATTCGACGCTACCCGGTATCGCCGTTCCCCAACCCTCACTCGATCAGCGCCGAGGCCGCCTGCAGATGCTTGACCGCCTCGCTCACGATGCCCTCGATCAGTTGCGCGCAGGACGGCAGATCCTCGATGATCCCGGTCACCTGGCCGGACGCCAGCACGCCCGCGTTGGTGCTGCCGTCGACAAGGCCGGCCTTGAGCAGCATCGGGGTGTTGGCCGCCATCAGCACCTGCGACCACGTCAGATCCTTGCCGTGGCGCATAGCAAGGCCGTCGCGGGCCATGGATACCCACGTCATACCCGACATTTTCTTGAACCGCGCCGCGTTGATGACCGCGGCGGCGAATCCCCTTACGCGCGAACCGCTTTCGAGGTTCTCCACCAGACCGGTCCGCAGTACACGGTGAGGGATGCCGTCCACCCGGGTGGAAACGACGGTGCCGTCCAGACCGGCCTGCAGGTAGCGCTGCTTGACCGCATCCGGAACGGTGGAGTCCGACGTCAGCAGGAAGCGGGTGCCCATCGCGACGCCAGCCGCGCCGTAGGCCAGCGCGGCGGCCAGGCCCCGGCCGTCGAAGAACCCGCCAGCCGCCACCACCGGGATGCCGGCTTCCGCGACGGCGTCCAGCACCGACGGCAGCAGCAGCGTGGTCGGTACCGATCCGGTGTGCCCGCCGCCCTCACCGCCCTGCACGATGACGGCATCGGCACCCCAGCCGGCTACCTTGCGGGCGTGCTTGGCGGCACCGACGGAGGGGATCACCACCGCACCGGCCTCCTTGAGCCGAGCGATGAGTTCGGGCTTGGGGGCCAGCGCGAAGGAGGCCACCTTGACCCCCTCGCGGATCATCAACTCGACCCGGTCACCGGCGTCGGCTGCGTCGGCCCGCATGTTCACGCCGAAAGGACGGTCAGTGGCAGCCTTGACCTTGCCGATCGCGATCGCCAACTCATCGATCGTCATGGTGGCCGACGCGAGGATGCCAAGACCGCCCGCGTTGGCGGTGGCGGACACCAGCTGCGCCCCGGCCACCCAGCCCATGCCGGTTTGCACCACCGGATGTTCGACGCCGACCAGGCGGGTCAGTGCAGTCGAGATCCTCATAGCTTCACTTCCTTGTCTCGCAGACTCCCCGGATCGATTGTCTCCCGGATCAGGCTCAGTTCGGCACCGGTCGGCGGCCGGGTGCGGCCGGCCTCGTCGAGGCCGTATACGTCGAATGCGGTGTTGTCGCGAACCTGCTGCGGTGTGATGCCCGGGTGCAGTGACACCGCCCGCATGGTGTGTCCCGGACCGTCGAAGTCGAACACCCCGAGATTGGTGATGACCCGGTGGACGTTGACGAATCGGAAGGCCGGATTTGCCGGATCGATTTTGTCCCAACCGATTCCGCACACCACGTCCACGGCGTCACAGAACACCCGCGGAGAGTGGTTGCCGACCCAGTAGCTGGTGGCGTGGTTGATCGTATTGCCCGGTGCGCCCCGAACCCCGAACATCTGGCGGGTGGGATGCTGCAGAGGCCCGAATGCGGAAAGGTTCTGGTTTCCGAACCGGTCGATCTGGTTGGCTCCCATCACCACGTGGCGGCGGCCCCACGCGAGCGTCTCGAAAACCCGCCCGAAGGGCATCCAGCCCTCGACGAGTCCGGCTGCTCCCAGCGCCGGGGTATCGGCCAGCAGCTGCGCCTCGCCGTCGGTCAGCAGGATCTCCGGGGCGAAGGTCAGCCGGGCCAGCCGGGCTCCGATCGACACCATCGTCGTCATCGGGCTGACCAGGATCTCCCCGGCGTCCCGGAACAGTTCCGCGCAGGCGATCACACAGACCTCGGCGCGGCTGAAGCTGATCATGACGGCATCCGATCGGCGAATCGCCGCACCGCAGCCTGGTAGTCGGCCTCGCCGCCGGAGAGGTAGGTGTCGACGAACTGCGCCCAGGAGGCCTCGTCGGCCGCGGCCTGGGCGTAGTGCTGCTGGAAGCTCTCGTCGCGGCCGTAATCGGGTGCGGCGGTGGTGAAATGCGCTCCGCCGGGTGCCTCGACGACGTGATCGACCATCATCCGGTTCACCAGCAGCGCCTGTGGTGCGACAGCCGACACCAGTTCCTCGGTGCCGACCACTCGCTCCACCGACAGATAGCGGCGCTCGGCGGCCATCAGGAACAGGTCGTCGAAGTAGGGGTCGATACCGGTGTAGGCCGCGTTGCCGTACCGGTCACCGATGTTGAGATGCACGAACGCAGCGTCGAGGCGCAGCGCGGGCATGGCGATGAGGTCCTCGTGGCCGTCCGCGCCGGTCGGGTATGGGGAGCGGACCGTCTTCAGCTCGCCGTCGAAGAAGTCCGGCACCGAACTGCCCAGTCCCGCACGGATCGGCAGGAACGGCAGCCGCTGTGCGGCCGCCTGCAGGCCGCAGCGCAGCATGCCCTCGTCCATCTCCCGGGAGGTGATCGCTCCGGACGTGCGGGCCCGGGCGAACCAGGGGTCGTAGAACGGTGCCGAATCCAGCGACACGAACCCGTAGTACACCTTGGTGACCCGGTCTGCTGAGCACAGCAGCCCGATGTCGGGGCCGCCATAGGTGACCACCGTCAGGTCGGTGACACCGCGTCGCAGCAGTGCGCGCACGAACGCCATCGGTTTACGCCGCGAACCCCACCCGCCGATCCCGATCGTCATCCCGCTCTCGACACCGGCGACCGCCTCGTCCAGCGTGGTCCGCTTGTCCCTCATCGCTTTTCGGTGGCTTTCTTGGTTCCGGCGAAGTCGTCGCGGAGTTCGTCGGAGACCCCGGAGAGATTCAGCTCGAAGGTGAACCCCTGTTCCATGCGGTAGCTGGAGTTGACCCGCTGAAGGTCGATCAGGTTGAGCGCCTCCTTCGCCGCCCGGATCACCCGGGTGTCCTTGGCGGCGATCGCGCGGGCGACCCGCAGGGCGGACTCGTCGAGCTCGGCGCGCGGGACCACCTCGTGCACCGACCCGTAGTGATGCAGGGTGGCGGCGTCGACGGTGGCGGCGGTGAAGAACATGCGGCGCATAACGTGCTGGGGTACCAGACGGGACAGATGGGTGGCCGCGCCGAGGGCACCGCGCTCGACCTCGGGCAGTCCGAAGGTGGCGTCGTCGGAGGCGACGACGACATCGGCGTTGCCGACCAGGCCGATACCCCCTCCCACGCAAAACCCGTTGACCGCGGCGACCACCGGGACCGCACACTCGTAAACGGCCTTGAAGGCCGCGAAGCAGCCGCGGTTGGCGTCGATCAGGGCCGCGAAGCCGGGAGTGTTCTGCATCTCCTTGATGTCCACGCCGGCGTTGAAGCCGCGGCCCTCCGCGCGCAGGACCACCACGTGGGTGGCGGGGTCGCGCCCCGCGGCCGTGATGGCCTCGGCCAGCTCGAACCAGCCGCGCGAGGGGATCGCGTTGACCGGCGGGTAGTCGACCGTCACCGCGACGATGCCGGGTTCGACGGTCGAGGAGGTGATCGTCATGGGCACGTCCTGACACTTGGTACCTAAGCAAGCACTTGCTTGGTAGGCTAGCACAATGGACCTCGACCTGGCCGGGCGCGTCGTCCTGGTCACCGGAGGGGTCCGGGGCGTGGGCGCGGGGATCAGCGAGGTCTTCGCCGGCCAGGGCGCTGTCGTCGTGACCTGCGCCCGCCGTCCCGTCGAGGGCTCGCCGCACGAGTTTCACTCCTGCGACGTCCGCGACCCCGAGGCCGTCGCCGGTCTGGTCGCGCGCATCGTCGAGACGCACGGGCGGCTGGACGTCGCGGTCAACAACGCCGGCGGCGCGCCGTTCGCGCTCGCCGCGGAGGCCTCGCCGCGATTCCACCAGAAGGTGATCGAACTGAACCTGCTCGCCATGCTGCACGTGTCGCAAGCCGCCAACGCGGTCATGCAGCGCCAGCCGGACGGCGGTTCGATCGTGTCCATCTCCAGCATCAGCGGGCGACGGCCCTCGCCCGGGACGGCGGCCTACGGGGCGGCCAAAGCCGGTGTGGACAGCCTGACCGCATCACTGGCCGTGGAGTGGGCACCCAAGGTCCGGATCAACGCCGTGGTGGCCGGCATGGTGGCCACCGAGCAGGCCGAGCTTTTCTACGGAGACAGCGAGTCCCAGGACGCCGTGGCCGCGACCGTGCCGCTGGGCCGGTTGGCCCAGCCCGCTGAGATCGGCTGGGCAACAGCGTTTCTGGCCTCCAACGCAGCGTCCTACATCAGCGGTACCACGCTGGTGGTCCACGGCGGCGGCGAGCCGCCCCCGTTCCTTGCGGTATCGACGGCGAACAAGAAGTAAGTGCTGAGAGGAGAGCGCATGGGATTGCTCGACGGCAGAGTGGCCATCATCACCGGCGCGGGTGGCGGTATCGGTCGCGCCCATGCGCTGGCTTTCGCCGCCGAGGGCGCGCAGGTGGTGGTCAACGACATCGGCGTCGGGCTCGACGGGTCGCCGGCCGGCGGCGGCAGCGCCGCCCAGGCCGTGGTCGACGAGATCGTCGCCGCCGGGGGACAGGCCGTCGCCAGCGGCGCCGACGTCGCCGACTGGGAGCAGGCGGCCGGACTCGTCGACACCGCAGTGGACGCCTTCGGCCGCCTGGATGCGGTGGTGAACAACGCCGGGATCGTGCGCGACAGGATGATCGCCAACACCAGCGAGGCGGAGTTCGACGCCGTGATCGCGGTGCACCTCAAGGGCCACTTCGCCACGATCCGCCACGCCGGCGCTTACTGGCGCGCCCAGGCGAAGGCCGGTGAGACCGTCGACGCCCGCATCGTCAACACCAGTTCGGGAGCCGGATTGCAGGGCAGCGTCGGGCAGGGCAACTACAGCGCCGCCAAGGCCGGGATCGCGGCGCTGACCCTGGTGGCCGCCGCGGAGATGGGCCGCTAC
>VEQY01000009.1 GCA_018882965.1 Mycobacterium sp.
CCAGATCGCCCTGGACCGGACCTCCACCGAGCACGCGCCCTGGTACGTCGTCCCCTGCGACAAGAAGTGGTACAGCCGGCTGGCGATCACCGAGTTGCTGATCGAGGCCCTCAAGGCGATGAAGCTGACCTGGCCGGCGCCGGATTTCGACGTCGAGGCGGAGAAACGCAAACTGGCTGACGCCTGAGTGCGCCGCGCCGGGTTCCGCTAGGCGTTCTTGGACAGGGTGAACTGCCCGACGTTGGTGATTCCCCGCCGGAAGAAGTCGGCACACCCGGTGAGGTACTTCATGTAGCGGTCGTACACCTCCTCGGAGGTGAGTTGGATCGCCTTCTCGCGCTGCGCCGCCAGATTCGCGGCCCAGATGTCGAGGGTGCGCGCGTAGTGCGGCTGAAGCAGGTGGATGCGTTCCAGCGTGAAGCCCGACCGATCGGCGAGCCGTTCGATGTCCTCGACGGCGGGGAGTTGCCCGCCGGGGAAGATCTCGGAGCCGATGAAGCGCATGAACTTCAGGTCGCTGATGGTGAGTTTGATTCCGTTCTCCCGGAAGAACTTCTGGGTGTGGGCGAGGATGGTGTGCAGCAGCATGCGACCGTCACGGGGCAGCAGCTTATGGGCCCGCTCGAAGAACAGGGGATAGCGCTCGGCCTTGAACGCCTCGAATGCGCCGATGCTGACGATCCGATCGACCGGCTCGTCGAACTCCTCCCAGCCCTGTAATCGGACCTGGATGGAGCGCTCGGTCTCAAGCCCGGCCAGACGCCTGCGCGCGTACTCGCTCTGGTTCTTGCTCAGCGTCAGGCCGATGACGTTGACGTCGTACTTCAGCACCGCAAGCTCCAGCGCCCCACCCCAGCCGCACCCGATGTCGAGCAGAGTCATCCCGGGCTCGAGGTTGAGCTTGCCCAGCGCCAGATCGAACTTGGCGACCTGCGCCTCGTCAAGGGTCATGTCGTCGCGCTCGAAGTACGAGCACGTGTACCCCATCGTCGGGCCGAGGAACAGGGCGAAGAACTCGTCGGAGAGGTCGTAGATGGACTGAGACTCCTCGTAGTACGGGGTGAGTTCCTCGTCGCCCGCCATTTTCTCGCTACCCTTTCCGACCTGCAGGACTTCATGCGGAGCCTAGCGAATGGTCGCGGCGGCGCGCACGCGCCCCGCGCTTACTTTGCGGACGGCCGGTAGGAGTGGAAACCCTGTCCCGACTTCTTGCCCAGCCGACCGGCCTCGACCATGCGCAGCAGCAGTGGGGGCGGCGCGTACAGCGGTTCCTTGAACTCCTCGAACATCTTGTCGGCGATGAGCTTGAGGGTGTCCAGACCGATGAGGTCGGACAGCCGCAGCGGCCCCATGGGGTGCGACAAGCCCGCGACGACCGCGGTGTCGACGTCCTCGATGGTGGCGAAACCCGACTCCACCATCCGGATCGCGGCCAGCAGATAGGGCACCAGCAGCGCGTTGACGACGAAGCCGGAGCGATCCGAGCAGCGCACGACCTGCTTGCCGAGGACGGCACTGGCGAAGTGCTCGGTCCGTGCGGCGGCCGACTCGCTGGTCGCCAGGCTGCGGACGAGTTCGACCAGCGGCAACACCGGCACGGGGTTGAAGAAGTGCAGGCCGAGTACCCGGCCCGGATTCTGAGTCGCCGCGCCCAGCTTCATGATCGGGATGCTCGAGGTGTTCGACGCCAGGACCGCGTCGGCGGGCACGATCCGATCGAGGTCGGCGAAGATGGCGGCCTTGACCTTCTCGTCCTCGATCACAGCCTCGATCACCAGGTCGCGATCGGCCATGTCCGAGAGCTCAGTGGTGAAGCGCAGCCGGCCTACCGCGGCCCGATGCTCCGCCGCGCTGATCTTGCCGTTGCTGACCCCGCGGTCCAGGGACTTCACGATGCGGTCGCGTCCCGCGTCGACGACGTCTTCAGAGGTGTCGAAGACAACGACGTCGACCCCGGCCCGGGCGCACACCTCGGCGATGCCGCCACCCATCTGCCCGGCACCTACCACTCCGACACGCTCAACTGGGGTCACGTGATGCCTTTCAGATCGGGAAGATCGACGCGACCGCTTTGACCTCATCGCCCACCAGGTAGGTGAGCGTGCGGACGGTGCGATCGGACAGAGCCGGGCCGAACTTGTCGGTCGAGCCCGGCGGGTGGACGTGGGCAAGAATCTCCAGCTTGTCGCCGTGGGCGACCGGTGCGTCGTGTTCGATCGTCACGCGCAGCGGGGCCTCGCGAAGTTCGGGATGGGGCGCGAGGAACTCCTCGACCACTTTCCAGTAGACGGAGTTGTTGACGTGGTCGAAGAGGTCGATGTCGCTCACCCGGATCGGGAACTTCCGGACCTCATCGGCGTCCTCGCGCGACCCCGCGGTCAGGTAGGGCTTCCAGCGCACCCGGTCGACGTCGGTGGTGCGCAGCAGCGCCTCCATGAAGTCGTCGCCGATCCGGGCCGGACTCTGTGTTTCCCGGTTGAAATTGATCCAGAACGCTTCTGACTCGACGAGGCCTCCCTTGCGGCTGTCGATGCGTACGCGCATCTCGCACCAGCGGGTCGAGGCACCCGCGCACCACCGGCGCAGGCGAAGCATGTCCTGGAACTCGATAGGTCCGACCATGTCGACCATGGTGCGCCGCACGATCCACAGCGGGTGGGAGTCGTTGTGGCCCATCTCGCGCAGGTGGTCCTGGCCGATGTCCTGGATGTGCCGCACGGCGGCGTCCAGCCGGAGCCTGCCGAGCCGGTCGATATCGGCCACCCGCAGCGGCCATTGCCGGTCGAACACATCCGGATGCGGGTCCGGGACCGGCATCAGCGTCTTGGCCAGACCGGTGTCGACCGTCGCGTCGCTGCCCATGCTTCCTCTCCCGGGACGTGTCCTGGCTCGCACCATGCTAGACAGCGCCTGGCTAGGCTGTCGTGATGGGCGCAGCAGGACGCGTGCCGACCGGGGGTCGTCGCGAACTGGGTCTGGTCAACTGGGTCATTTCGCGGGTGGCCGCACGCTCGATCCGGGCCCCACAGATGCACCTGTTCACCATCCTGGGACAGCATCGCTCGCTGTTTCTCTCCTTCCTGCCCTACTCCGGTGTGCTACTGCACTGGGGCAAACTGACCAAGCCGGATAAGGAACTCGTCATCCTGCGGGTGGGCCACCTTCGCGGATCGGAGTACGAACTGCAGCAGCACCGCCGCCTGGCGCGGTCACGTGGCGTCGGCCAGTCGCTTCAGGAGCGGATATTCGTCGGCCCGCAGGCCGAGGGTCTCACCGAGCGGCAGCGCATCCTGCTGCAGGCCACGGACGAATTCGTCAGCGACCGTGACCTCTCCGATGCGACTTTCGCAGCACTTTGCGGTCACCTGAGTCGGCAGCAGATCATCGAACTCTGCGCCTTGGCCGGCCATTACGACGCGATCGCCGGAATACTGACTTCGCTTCGCGTCCCGATGGACTTTCCGGACTAGCGCAGTGTCCCCGTCTCAGAGGCCCGCGTCTCAGAGGCCCGCGTCTCCGAGGCCCGCGTGTCAGAGGTAGGTGACCCCGAGAACGATCACGGTGAAGATGATCGGCGAGATCGGCAGACACCCCAGGAATGTCGCCCAGACCAGCTGGCCTCGCTGGTATTTCTGCCAGGCGAGGTATCCCACCGCTGCGGAGGCGAACACGAAGACTGCCGAGACGACCAGGACCATGGTGCTGACCGAGGAGGATTTGGTCGCCAACGATATTCCGGCAAGCCAGAGGATGTGACCGAGAATGAAGCCGCCGATACCGGCGATGACCAGTGGCCTGATCTGCAACGGAGGCGCCGCGGGTCTCAGAAGTTGATCATGTGGCCGGCTAGGCCGTGGAAGCATTCCTGAAGCGCCTCAGACAGAGTCGGGTGGGTGTGAACGTTGCGGGCGAGTTCGTTGACGGTCAGATCCCAGCGCTGGGCGAGGGTCATCTCCGGCAACAGCTCCGACACGTCGGGTCCGATGAGATGCCCGCCGAGCAATTCGCCGTATTTGGCGTCGGCGATAACCTTCGCGAATCCGGTGGGGTCGGCCAACCCGTGTGCTTTTCCGTTGGCACTGAAGGGGAATTTCGCCACCTTGACGTCGTAACCCTCCGCGCGGGCCTGCTCCTCGGTCAACCCGAAGCTGGCCACCTGCGGCTGGCAGAAGGTGGCCCGCGGCATCATCCGGTAGTCGCCGAGCGGCATCGTCTCGGCACCCCCGATGGTTTCAGCGGCCACCACCCCCATCGCCTCGGCGACGTGGGCGAGTTGCAGCTTGGCGGTGACGTCGCCGATGGCATAGATGTGCGGCACGTTGGTGTGCATGTAGTCGTCGATGGCGATGGCGTTGCGCTCGGTCAGGGCAACGCCCGTCGTCTCCAGACCGAAGCCCTCGACGTTGGGGGCGAAACCGATGGCCTGCATGACCTTGTCGGCCTTGAGTTCCTCGGTGGTGCCGTCCTTGCTCACCACGACGGTCACTGCCGCGCCGTCATCGCTGATCGACTCGACCTTGGTTCCCGTTCGGATCTCCACGCCCAACTTCTTGTACTGCTTCTCGATCTCCTTGGAGACCTCGGCGTCCTCGTTGGGCAGTGCCCGCGGGAGGAACTCGACGATGGTCACGTTGACGCCGTAGTTGGACATCACGTAGGCGAACTCCATGCCGATCGCACCCGCTCCGGCGATGATGATCGACCCAGGGAGATCGCGGTCAAGGATCTGCTCCTCGTAGGTCACCACGTTCGCCGACAGTGATGTCCCGGGGATCAGACGCGTACTGCTACCGGTGGCGATGATCGCGTTGGCGAAGGTGACCGTCTCGGTGCCGCCCTCGTTCAGATCGACCACGATCGTGTTCGCGTCGGTGAATCGGCCGTAGCCGTGCAGCTCGGTGATCTTGTTCTTCTTCATGAGGAAGTGCACACCCGCGACGCGGCCGTCGGCGACCTTGCGGCTTCGGTCGAAGGCCGCACCGTAGTCGAAGCTGGCCTGCCCGCTGATACCGAACGCCGCAGCGTCCCGGGTGAAGATGTGGGCCAGCTCCGCGTTGCGAAGCAGCGCCTTCGACGGTATGCATCCGACGTTGAGGCACACCCCACCCCAGTACTTCGGCTCGACAATCGCGGTGTTCAGACCCAGTTGGGCGCAACGGATCGCCGCGACGTACCCGCCGGGACCGGCGCCGAGGACGACGACGTCAAAGTGGCTCACGGCCCTACCCTAACTATCCCAGCGTCGGGCGGGCGATCCATTCGAAGTAATAGGCCCCGTGCAGCAGGGCGGCTGCGGCCGTCGAGGCCAGCGGAGCCGACATCACGGCGATGGCCAGGGCGGTGATCCGGGGCCGCTCGGTGACCATCGAGACCAGCAGGCTGCCCACCATGCAGGCCACCAGGTAGAGCAAGATCCCGAACACCGGCGCGGTCTTGTACAGCGCGGTGTACCACCAGAAGTAGAAACCCGCCCCCGCCGCCGCGCCCGCCACCCAGACCCCGGCGGTGATCAGCAGGAAATGCCAGCGTTTGACCGACGGCTGGGAGCTGGGCACCACCGCCGGTTGGGCGGTGATCACCACCGGGCCCGGGAAGGCCGGTTGCGCACCGGCGTCCGGCTCCGAACGCAACGGGTCGGGGTGCGGGCCGGTGTCGAAGATCGGCGCGGGGCTCGGATCGGTCATCGGGCCCGCGGAGGGCTGCGGGCCGCTGTCGAACATCGGGGTCAGGTTCGGCCCGGTGGCCGGCGCCGAGCTGAGATCAGTCACCGGACACCGCCTGGAGAAGAATCAAGACCGACAGCCAGCCCGGTGCCACCGCCAAGACGAAGGCGCCGAATGCGGTGACCCAACTGCGGCGGGAGAACAACACCAGGGCGACCCCGATCAGGCTGGGGATTCCGATCACCAGAAGTACGACCACGTCGGGACGCACCGGGGAGTCGACCACCAGCTTCGCGACGACGGCGACGATCTGGCCGGCGACGCAACCCAGCAGCAGGGAGGCCGTGAGAAGCCATGCCCGGGGCAGGGGTATCACAGAAAAAACGATACGTCCGCTCGGTCCGACTACGTCGCAGCGTTGTCGGCGCGCCGAGCAGGTAACGAACAGGCATCCGTCGACGTGAGCCCAGCCTCGCCGACCACGAGATCGTCCCGCAACGGCGGCCTGGCCCCGGCCTCGAAGTCGGCTCCGGTCAACGGTGCGGCCGCGGCCAGCACCTGGTTTTCCGCCGTGCTGAACGCCCGCCCGCGGCTGAGGAACCGGACTCCCTCGGGTGCCTCCAGGCTGAAACCACCGCCGCGGCCGGGCACCACGTCGATGACGAGCTGCGTGTGCTTCCAGGTGGCGAACTGCGGTCCGGAGATCCACACCGGCGCCCCCCGGACGATTCCCAGCAGCACGTCGCGGTCACCGACGATGAACTCCCCGTCGGGGTAGCACATCGGGGAGGACCCGTCACAGCAGCCGCCGGACTGGTGGAACATCACCGGGCCGTACCGGTCCTGCAGGCGGCCGAGCAGGTCCGCCGCCGCGGCAGTGATCAGTACCCGCGCCGGTTCGGACATCAGAAGAACCCCACCGCCTTGTTGCTGTAGGACACCAGCAGGTTCTTGGTCTGCTGATAGTGGTCGAGCATCATCTTGTGGTTCTCCCGCCCGATACCGGACTGCTTGTACCCGCCGAATGCGGCGTGCGCCGGGTACTGGTGGTAGCAGTTGGTCCATACCCGACCGGCCTTGATGTCCCGCCCGGCGCGGTAAGCCAGGTTTCCGTTGCGGCTCCATACGCCGGCGCCGAGCCCGTACAGGGTGTCGTTGGCGATGCGGATGGCGTCGTCGTAGTCGGCGAAGGAGGTCACTGACACCACCGGCCCGAAGATCTCCTCCTGGAATATCCGCATCGAGTTGTCGCCGGCGAAGATGGTCGGCTGGACGTAGAAGCCGCCCGCGAGATCGCCGCCGAGGTCGGCGCGCTCGCCGCCGGTGAGCACCCGCGCCCCTTCGCTCTTGCCGATCTCGATGTAGGACAGGATTTTCTCCAGCTGGTCATTGGAGGCCTGGGCACCGATCATCGTCTCTGTGTCGAGGGGATCGCCCTGACGAACCGCCTTGGTGCGGATCGCGGCCAACGCCAGGAATTCGTCGTAGATGTCGGCCTGGATCAGGCTGCGCGACGGGCATGTGCACACCTCACCCTGGTTGAGGGCGAACATCGTGAAGCCCTCGAGTGCCTTGTCCTGATAGTCGTCGTTCTCTGCCATCACATCCGAGAAGAAGATGTTCGGGCTCTTTCCGCCGAGTTCCAGGGTGACCGGGATCAGGTTCTGGCTGGCGTACTGCATGATGAGCCGCCCGGTGGTGGTCTCGCCGGTGAACGCGATCTTGGCGATCCGGTCACTGGACGCCAACGGCTTACCCGCTTCCACGCCGAAGCCGTTGACCACGTTGACCACCCCGGCCGGCAGCAGGTCGGCGATGAGAGAGATCACGTACAGCACCGACGCCGGGGTCTGCTCGGCCGGCTTGATCACCACTGCGTTGCCTGCGGCCAGGGCCGGGGCCAGCTTCCACACCGCCATCAGCACCGGGAAGTTCCACGGGATGATCTGGCCGACCACGCCCAGCGGCTCGTGGAAGTGGTAGGCGACGGTGTCGTCGTCGATCTCGCTGAGGGAGCCCTCCTGGGCCCTGATCGCACCCGCGAAGTAACGGAAGTGATCCACCGCCAACGGAATGTCGGCATTGAGCGTCTCGCGCATCGGTTTGCCGTTGTCCCACGACTCGGCCAGGGCGATCGACTCGAGGTTGGCCTCGATCCGGTCGGCGATCTTGTTGAGGACCACCGCCCGCTCGGCGGCCGAGGTTTTGCCCCAGGCCGGGGCGGCGGCGTGCGCGGCGTCCAGTGCCCTGTCGATGTCGGCCGCCGTCGATCGGGCTACCTCGCAGAACACCTGTCCGGTCACCGGTGACGGGTTCTCGAAGTACTCACCCCCGGCCGGGGGTGTCCACTGGCCGCCGATGAAGTTCTCATACCGGCTCTCAAACGACATCAGGGCTCCCGGCGCGCCGGGACGTGCGTAAACGGTCATCGTGACTCCTCGCGCCTGCCAAGCTGTAACGCAGCTCACACTACCGCTCCGGCGACAACACCCCGACGACAATGAGGACCATGGCCGAGGACCCCCATGTGTGGCTGGAAGAGATCGACGCGGACGCTCCCCTGGACTGGGTGCGCGAGCGTAACGAGATCACCGTGGCCGAGTTCGGCGGCGAATCCCTCGAGCAGTTGCGTGCCGAGGCGCTGGAGGTTCTCGACACCGAGACCCGAATCCCCTACGTGCGCCGGCGCGGGGACTACCTCTACAACTTCTGGCGCAGCGCGGCAAACCCACGTGGTCTGTGGCGGCGGACGACCCTGGACAGCTACCGCACCGCCGAACCCGACTGGGATGTGGTCATCGACCTCGACGAGTTGGCGCGCACCGACGGCGAGAACTGGGTGTGGGCCGGCGCCGATGTCATCGAGCCCGACCATTCCCTGGCGTTGATCTCCCTGTCCCGCGGCGGATCGGACGCTGCCGTGGTGCGCGAATTCGACATGGCTACCCGGTCCTTCGTGCGCGGGGGATTCGAGCTCGCGGAGGCCAAATCGCGAGTCGCCTGGGAGGACCACGACACCCTGCTGGTCGGCACCGATTTCGGGCCGGACACGATGACCGAATCCGGCTACCCGCGGATGGTCAAGCGCTGGCGGCGGGGCCAGCCGCTGGCCGAGGCGACCACCGTGTTCACCGGGTCGCCAACCGATGTGGTCGTCGCAGCCGGAGTCGATCGCACGCCCGGTTACGAACGCACGCTCATCTATCGGGCGATCGACTTCTACAACGACCAGGTCTATCAACTGCGCTCCGGGGAGCTGGTGCGCATCGATGCCCCGACCGACGCCTCGATCTCCGTGCACCGCGACTGGTTGCTGATCGAACTGCGCACCGACTGGTACACCGGGACCACGATGTACCCGGCGGGTGCCCTGCTCGCCGCCGAGTACGAGACGTTCATCGACGGTGCGGCGGAGCCGGTGGTGGTCTTCGAGCCCGATGAGCACACCTGCCTGTACCAGTACGCCTGGACCAAAGACCGGCTGGTCATGGTCAGCCTCGCCGACGTCGCCAGCCGGGTGGACGTCGTCACCCCGGGCTCGTGGGCCCGCGATCCGGTCGACGGACTGGGCCCGAGTACCACGGTGATCGCGGCCGCGGACCCCACCGGTGCCGAGATCTTCTTGGACTCCAGCGGCTTCCTCACTCCATCGCGACTGCTGCACGGCGACGCCGGCGGTCAGTTGAGCGAGATCAAGCGGGCTCCGGAGTTCTTCGATGCCACAGGCCTTTCCGTCTCGCAGTTTTTCACCGCGTCCGATGACGGCACGGCGATCCCCTACTTCGTTGTGGGGCCCACCGGTGTGGGGACGGAGGGTTCCGGTACGCCCCGGCCCACCCTGCTGGGCGGGTACGGCGGGTTCGAGGTGGCGCGCACTCCGGGCTACGACGGCGTGCTGGGGCGGCTGTGGCTGAGCCGTGGTGGCACCTACGTGCTCGCCAACATCCGCGGCGGCGGCGAGTACGGCCCCGGCTGGCACACACAGGCGACTCGAGCCGGTCGGCACAGGGTCGCTGAGGACTTCGCCGCCGTGGCACGGGATCTGGTCAGACGCGGCATCACGGGCGCCGAGCAACTCGGAGCCCAGGGCGGCAGCAATGGCGGGCTGCTGATGGGCATCATGCTGACGCAGTACCCGGAGTTGTTCGCCGCGCTGGTGTGTCAGGTACCTCTGCTGGACATGAAGCGCTTCCACCTGCTGTTGGCCGGCGCGTCCTGGATCGCCGAGTACGGCGACCCCGACGACCCCGAGGAGTGGGCGTTCATCTCGCGGTACTCGCCGTATCAGAACATCCGGACGGACAAGACCTACCCGCCGGTGCTGATCACAACCTCGACCCGCGACGATCGGGTGCACCCCGGCCACGCTCGCAAGATGACGGCCGCGCTCGAGGAGGCCGGTCACCCGGTCTGGTACTACGAGAACATCGAGGGCGGACATGCCGGCGCCGCCGACAATGCGCAGACCGCGTTCAAGGCCGCGCTGTGCTATTCGTTTTTGCACCGGATGCTTTCCGCCCGGCGCTAGCCAAACCCGCCAGCAGCGACACGACCACTCCGACGGCGACCAGTCCGGCGCCCACGATGACTGTGACGATCAGCCACCGGTGGGCACTGTCGGTCGCCGTCGTGACCATCACGTCGACAATGCGTCGCATGTCCGCCGATGCGCCACTCAAGGCGTCGGCAGTACGAGCCTCGACCCACGCGGCCGACACCCAGCCGACGGCACCGGCCAGCAGCGCTGAGACCCCAAGCACGGCAACGGCCTTGCCGCGGTTCGGTATCAGCAACAGGGTCAGGAGCGCACTCGCTACGGTGAGCGCGACCAGCGCCACGCTGACCCCCGGGGACCAGACCGCCACCTGCCGCAGCGCCTCGGGACGCAGCAAGCTCGGCGCGGTGTCGGACACCGGCACCGGCAGCGTGGCGGGCAGCGCCACGTCGCCCGCGCCCATGTCGCGCAGGGTCTGCGCGAACGCGGGATCGGACAGCAGCGGGGCGAAGTCGATGGCAGGTCCACCCAGTGACTCGGGCGCGCCCTCGAACAGCCACCGGTGAGCGAGGGCGTTGGCTGCGGCGAACTGCGCGGGGAACGAGGGACTGCCGGTGTAGGCGGCGGCCACACCGGCCAAGACCGCCGGGTCGGCGGTGTACCCGAGCCGGCGCGCCTGCGCGGTCAGCTCCTGCGCCGCCGCCGCCTGAAGCTCAGGATTCGCAGCGGCGGTTCGGGACAGGGCCGCGTAGCCGCCGCGGTCGACGAGGTGCTGCGCCGCCCAGATGGCCGGGATCCCCACGGTCAGCAGAATCGTGGTGAGCAGCCACGCCAGGGCCGCGCCCAGCGCCCTCATGACAGTTCCCCCGGGCGCACGCGATACACCAGCGTCGCCGCCGCGCACACCACCGAGGTGCCCAGCAGCGCCGCACCGATCGCGTCGGTGAAGTAGTGGTAGGTGACGGCCTGCCCGATGACACCCAGGGTGCCCAACAGCACAGCCGACACCAGCGCCCACGGACGCGAGCCCGCCACCAGCACGGCCATGCCCAGCGCGACCACCAGGAAGGCGGTGTGCCCACTGGGATAGGCGAGGCTGCCGTCCTTGTAGCGGCCGAAGAACACTTTGAGGAACCTGGCCAGCCAGACTGCGAACAGGGGCGCGGCGACGACCAGGGCGGCCAGCAGCCAGCGGCGCCGGGCGGCCGCGACGATCGAGGCGGCCACGATGAGTACTGCCACCGTGCGATGGTCGGTCAGCACCAGCAGACGATCCAACGCGCCTCCGCGGGCCCGCTGGACAAAGTCGTCCACCGCCGTGGACCGGTTGCCCACCGCCCAGCCCAGCAGGACGGTCAGCGCAGCCCCGAGCAGAGCCCATCGCGCGGTCGGTGTGCCGATCAGAGTGCGATCCCCCGAACGTAGGCCGCCTGCCCGAGGTGCTGGGCGCAGTCGTCGATGATGCTGACCAGTCGGACCCCGGCGGTCACCGGCGGATCCCAGTTGCGGTCGACGACCCGGTCGAGTTCCTCGGTGGTGACGGTGGCCAGGTAGGACAGCGTCATCCGGTGCACCGCGTGGTAGTAGCCCGCGAGCAACTGTGCGGGCGCACGTACCTTGCCGACCTCCTCGGGGGTGTGTCCGTAGCCGTGTGCGTCGGGCGGCAGGTCGAGGGCGAATCGGTCCACCCAGCCGGTCCACACCTGCTCGAAACCCGCGATGTCGGCGAGTTGCACATCCTGGATGCGCGCGCTGTGCCAGATCAGCCAGGCGATGCTGTTCGCGGTGGGCGTCGGCCGGTGGAACGAGACCGCGTCGGTCAGTCCGTCGGTGAGGTCGTCGACGTGCTCGATGAGCCGGGTGAAGGCGTCGCGCAGCAGTTCACGGGCGGCGGGAGCGTCCATGGCAGCGACGCTACGCCGGAGCACGCGGGCCACGTAGTCTGACACTCGTGGGCTACGAACTCGTCGTTCGCGACGGCACGATCGTTGACGGACTCGGCGGCGCACCGTATCGCGGCGACGTCGCGGTCGCCGACGGGATGATCGCCGCCGTCGGGGCGGTCGACGGTGCCGGCGCCCGAGAGATCGACGCCGCCGGCCTGCTCGTCACCCCCGGCTTCGTCGACGTGCACACCCATTACGACGGCCAGGCGATCTGGTCGGACCGGATGACTCCGTCGTCGTCCCATGGCGTGACCACCGCCCTGATGGGGAACTGCGGCGTCGGTTTCGCGCCCTGCCGCCCCGGCGATCACGACGTCCTGGTTGATGTGATGGCCGGCGTCGAGGACATCCCGGGGGTGGTCATGACCGACGGTCTGCCGTGGGACTGGGAGACCTTTCCCCAGTACCTCGACGCCCTCGAGTCCCGCCGTCGCGACATCGACGTGGCCGCCTATCTGCCGCACTCGCCACTGCGGGTGTACGTGATGGGTCAGCGGGGGGCGGATCGGGATCCGGCCAACGCCGAGGACCTGGCGCTGATGCGCAAGCTTGCGGCAGAGGCTATCGAGGCAGGAGCGCTGGGAATCTCGTCGTCGCGCTTCGCCTTTCACAAAACCGGCAGCGGCGCACCGATTCCCACCTACGGCGCGGCCTACGAGGAGATCGCGGCGATCGCCGCCGGAGTTGCCGACGCCGGCGGTGGCCTGCTGCAGTTCATCCCCGACATCGCCGCCGGTGGCTACGAAGGTGTGCTGCAGGAGGTGTTCGAAGCCGCCACGGACGCCGGGCTAGCCGTGACCTTCACCCTGACCACCGGTAACTCCGGCGAGCCGATCTGGCCGGGGGCGCTGAACCTGGTGGAGAAGTTCACCGCCGCCGGAGCGAACATCACCGCGCAGGTGTTCGCGCGGCCGATCGGTCTGGTGATCGGACTGGAACTGACCGCGCACCCGTTCGTGTTGAACCCGAGCTATCAGGAGATCGCGGACCTGCCGCTGGCCGGGCGGGTCGCGCAGATGCGCAGGCCGCAGGTGCGGGCCCGGATCCTGGCTGAGCAGCCCGGCGAGGGACATCCGTTCCTGCACCTGGCGCGGTCCTGGGAGTGGATGTTCCCGATGGGCGATCCCGCCGTCTACGAGCCGGCCCGCGAACACAGCGTCCTGGCCCGCGCCCGGGCCCGAGGGGTGAGCCCGGCAGAGGAGGCCTATGACCGGCTTCTCGATGACGACGGCCGCTCCATGATGCTGGTGGCGCTGGCCAACTACGAGAACAACTCTCTGGACACCGTCGGTGAGCTGATGCGCCGCGACGATGTCGTGCTCGGCCTGGGCGACGGCGGCGCGCACTACGGCATGATCTGCGACGCGAGCTACCCGACGTTCGTGCTGGCGCACTGGGCGCGTGACCGTTCGTCGGGCCGGCTGAGCGTCGCCGAGGCGGTGCGGTTGCTGACGTCGGTCCCGGCGCGGGTCGCCGGCCTCGAGGACCGGGGCCGGATCGCCGTCGGCTACAAGGCCGACCTCAACGTCATCGACCACGCGGGGCTGACCCTGCACAAGCCGGTCATCACCTACGACCTGCCGGCCGGCGGTCGCCGGCTCGACCAGGCCGCCGACGGCTATGTCGCGACGATCGTCTCCGGTGAGGTGATCGCCGAGAACGGGGTGCCGACCGCGGCGCGACCGGGCCGGCTGATCCGCGGCCGGCAACCCGCCCCGTCCTGACACCCGCCGAGCGTGCGGTTTGATCCGCGAAGGGCGGCGCGTCGCGGACGAAACCGCACGCCCGGCGACGCAGGGCAACGAAAAAGCCCGGCCCCACGGGGGGACCGGGCTCTTTCGGTCAGTGACTGGACCGGTGGACTTAGAAGTCCATGCCGCCCATGCCGCCGGTCGGGTCGGCCGGTGCGGCCGCCTTCTCCGGCTTGTCGGCGACGACGGCCTCGGTCGTCAGGAACAGCCCGGCGATGGACGCCGCGTTCTGCAGCGCCGAGCGGGTGACCTTGACCGGGTCGGCGACGCCGGCCTTCAGCAGGTCCTCGTACTCGTTGGTCGCGGCGTTGAGGCCGGTGCCCGAGGGCGAGTTGCGGACCTTCTCGGCGACGACACCGGGCTCCAGGCCGGCGTTGAAGGCGATCTGCTTGAGCGGTGCCTCCAGCGCGACCCTGACGATGTTGACGCCGGTGGCCTCGTCACCGCTGAGCTTGAGCTCGTCGAGCGCGGGGGCCGACTGCAGCAGTGCCACGCCGCCACCGGCGACGATGCCCTCCTCCACGGCGGCCTTCGCGTTGCGCACCGCGTCCTCGATGCGGTGCTTGCGCTCCTTGAGTTCGACCTCGGTGGCGGCCCCGGCCTTGATGACCGCGACGCCGCCGGCCAGCTTGGCCAGCCGCTCCTGCAGCTTCTCGCGGTCGTAGTCGGAGTCGCTCTTCTCGATCTCGCTGCGGATCTGCGCGACCCGACCGGCGATGGCCTCCGAGTCACCGGCGCCCTCGACGATGGTGGTCTCGTCCTTGGTCACCACGACCTTGCGGGCCCGGCCGAGCAGCGAGACGTCGGCGGTCTCGAGCGAGAGGCCGACCTCCTCGGAGATGACCTGGCCGCCGGTGAGGATCGCCATGTCCTGCAGCATCGCCTTGCGGCGATCGCCGAAGCCCGGAGCCTTGACGGCGACGGACTTGAAGGTGCCGCGGATCTTGTTGACGACCAGCGTGCTCAGCGCCTCGCCCTCGACGTCCTCGGCGATGATGAGCAGCGGCTTGCCGGACTGAATGACCTTCTCCAGCAGTGGAAGCAGGTCCTTGACGGTGGAGACCTTCGAGGACACCAGCAGGATGTAGGGATCCTCCAGGACGGCCTCCTGACGCTCGGCGTCGGTGACGAAGTAGCCCGAGATGTAGCCCTTGTCGAAGCGCATGCCCTCGGTGAGCTCCAGCTGCAGGCCGAAGGTGTTGGACTCCTCGACGGTGATGACGCCCTCGTTGCCGACCTTGTCCATCGCCTCGGCGATCAGGTCGCCGATCGTCTGGTCACCGGCGGAGATGCCCGCGGTCGCCGCGATCTGCTCCTTGGTCTCGACCTCCTTGGCCGACTTCAGCAGTGTCTCGGTGATCTTGTCGACGGCCTTCTCGATGCCGCGCTTGAGCCCGAGCGGGTTGGCGCCGGCCGCCACGTTGCGCAGGCCCTCCCGGACCAGCGCCTGGGCCAGCACGGTCGCCGTGGTGGTGCCGTCGCCCGCGACGTCGTCGGTCTTCTTGGCGACTTCCTTGACGAGTTCGGCGCCGATCTTCTCGTAGGGATCCTCGAGTTCGATCTCCTTGGCGATGGACACGCCGTCGTTGGTGATGGTGGGAGCGCCCCACTTCTTCTCCAGAACGACGTTGCGGCCCTTGGGGCCGAGCGTGACCCGCACGGCGTCGGCGAGGCTGTTCAGACCCCGTTCGAGGCTGCGACGAGCCTCTTCGTCGTACGCAATAATCTTGGACATTGCGGTGTGATTCCTCCGTTAGGGGGTGACACGTTTTGTGGCCGGACGCAGTGCCCGCGACGGACGCCGGAGCTGTCTCCTCCGGCCTCACCGTCCCGGCCTAGCACTCACCCTTCGCGAGTGCCAACTCCTTTTTTAGCACTCGGGGCTGCCGAGTGCAAGGCCGTTCACCCCCGGCGGACACCGGGGCGGCGCGTGCTTCCGTATGTTCTAGGGCATGAAGTGGACAGAGAAGGACGTACCCGACCAAGGTGGCCGGACGGCGATCGTCACCGGCTCGAACACCGGGCTGGGTTACGACACCGCCAGGGTGCTGGCAGCGCGCGGGGCCACGGTGGTCATGGCGGTCCGGGACACGGACAAGGGCGAGGCTGCCGCCAGCCGGATCCGGGCCGGCGCCGCCCGGGCCGACGTGCGGGTGCACAAGCTCGACCTGGGCTCGCTGGCCTCGGTGCGGTCCGCGGGCGATGAACTCGGCGCCGCCTACCCGAAAGTCGATCTGCTCATCAACAACGCCGGGGTGATGTACCCGCCCAAGCAGACCACCGCGGACGGCTTCGAGTTGCAGTTCGGCACCAACCACCTCGGACACTTCGCGCTGACCGGGCTGCTGCTGAAAAACCTGCTCGCGGTGCAGGGTTCACGGGTGGTGGTGGTCGCCAGCATCGCCCACAACATCCGCGCCAAGATCGACTTCGACGATCTGCAGTGGGAGCGTCGCCGCTACGAGCGCGTCGCGGCCTACGGCCAGTCCAAACTGGCCAACCTGATGTTCACCTACGAGCTGCAGCGCCGCCTGGTCGCCGCGAAGGCGGAGACGATCGCGGTGGCGGCCCATCCCGGCGTCGCCGCCACCGAGCTGACCCGACACGTGCCCGGCGCCGGCCTGCCGGGCGTCAGCTGGCTCTCCGGCCGGCTGCTGAACACCTCCGAGCTGGGCGCGCTGCCGACGCTGCGCGCCGCCACCGACCCGGCGGTCCGCGGCGGTCAGTACTGGGGCCCGGACGGGTTCCGCGAGCTGCGCGGCTACCCGGTGCTGGTCACCTCCAGCGAACAGTCCCACGACCAGGCGATCCAGCAGCGGCTCTGGGCGGTCTCCGAGGAACTGACCGGCGTCACCTACCCCGTGTGATGCCCGGTTCCCGCGGGGCCTTCCGCAGCGTCGCCGACCACCAGCGCGTCGTCTCGGACCTGATCCGCTCCCGCCCGGCGGAGACCCTCGCGGTGGACGATGCACTCGGGCTGATGCTGGCCGCCGACGTGGTCGCGCCGATGGCGCTGCCGATGTTCGACAACTCCGCGATGGACGGCTACGCCGTACGGGCCGAGGACGTGGCCGCCGCGGGCGCCGATGCGCCGGTGCGGCTGCCGGTCGCCGAGGACATCCCGGCCGGCCGGACCGACCGGCTCACTCTGGCGCCCGGCACCGCGCACCGCATCATGACCGGCGCCATGCTGCCGCAGGGCGCCACGGCGATCGTGCCGGTCGAGCGCACCGATGCCGGCACCTCCGAGGTCGCGATCCTCGCCGCGCCCACACCGGGTCAGCACATCCGCCGGTCCGGAGAGGACGTCGAGGCGGGCAGCACGGTGCTGAACGCCGGCGCCGTCGTCACCCCGGCCGCGCTGGGCCTGGCGGCCGCCCTGGGCATCGACACCCTGTCGGTGATCCCCCGCCAGCGCGTGCTGGTGGTGTCGACCGGCTCGGAACTCGTCGCCGCGGGAACCCCGCTGCAGCCGGGACAGATCTACGAGTCCAACGCGGTGATGCTCGCGGCGGCGGTGCGCGAGGCCGGCGCCGAGGTGGCCGGGATCGCAGCGAGCGGCGACGATGTCGCGCAGTTCACCGCCGTGCTGGACAGTCACGCCGGGCGGGTCGATCTGATCATCACCACCGGCGGCGTCAGCGCCGGCGCCTACGAGGTGGTCAAAGACGCCTTCACCGACGGGTCAGTCGAGTTCGTCAAGGTCGCGATGCAACCCGGTATGCCGCAGGGCGCCGGACGGACGCGGGCCGGCTGCCCGCTCATCGCGCTGCCCGGCAACCCGGTCAGCGCACTGGTGTCCTTCGAGGTGTTCCTCCGGCCCGCCCTCCGCGCGGCCATGGGGCTGCCGCAGCCGCACCGGCCGCGACGCAGCGCGGTGCTCACCGAGGCCGTGACGTCGCCGGCGGGCAAGCGGCAGTTCCGTCGCGGGGTCTACGAGCCGGAAGCCGGAACGGTCCGCGCCTACGGCCCGCCCGCCTCCCACCACCTGCGCTGGCTGGCGTCGGCCAACTGTCTGCTCGAGATTCCCGAGGCGACCGCTGAGTTGGCGGCGGGGGAACATGTGGACGTGTGGGATCTGTCCTGACTCGTAGAATCGTCGGAATGGCCAGACGCCCCCGCCCGGCGGACGACTCCGTGACGTCCGGCCCCCTCCCCGGCGCGACACGGATCCTGGCGCTGGTGCGCTCGTCGGTGCCGCCGGTTCATCCCGCCGGCTATCCCTTCATCGCGGCCGGTCTGGCGGTGGCGGCCCTGGGCCGCCGCAACCGCTGGGCGCGTCGGGCGGGCCTGGCCGCCGCGGGTGCGAACGCGGCGTTCTTCCGCCACCCGCCCCGCACCCCACCGACCCGCCCGGGCGTGGTCGTCGCACCCGCCGACGGCGCGGTGTGCCTGGTGGACACCGCGCCCGCACCCGCCGAGCTGGGCCTCGGCAGCGACCCGCTGCCGAGGGTCACGATCTTCCTGTCCCTGCTGGACGCCCACGTGCAACGGGCTCCGGTCGGCGGCGAGGTGATCGCCGTCGCCCACCGGCCCGGCCGCTTCCACTCCGCGGACCTTCCGGAAGCCAGCGCAGAGAACGAACGCAACAGCGTGGTTTTCCGCACACCCGACGGCCACGACGTCGTCGCCGTGCAGATCGCCGGACTGCTGGCGCGGCGCATCGTGTGCGACGTACGGCCCGGCGACAAGATCGCTATCGGAGACACCTACGGGCTGGTGCGCTACGGCTCCCGGCTGGACACCTATCTGCCCGCCGGTTCGGAGATCCTCGTCGAAACCGGTCAGCGAGCGCTGGCCGGCGAGACGGTCCTGGCACGGCTGCCGTGATCAAACCCCGCCCACGCAAGAGCCCGATCAACCGGCGGATGCTGCCGAGCGCGATGACCGTGCTGGCCATCTGCCTGGGCCTGACGTCGGTGAAGTTCGCGCTGGACAACCGGCCCACCGAGGCGATGGCGCTGCTGGCCGCGGCGGCGATCCTCGACGCGCTCGACGGCCGGATCGCCAGGGTGCTCAAAGCCACCTCCCGGATGGGCGAGGAGATCGACTCGCTTGCCGACGCGGTCAACTTCGGCGTGGCACCGGCTTTCATCGTCTACTCGCTGCTGCTCCCGCACTCCCGGGTCGGTTGGATCGTCGTGCTGCTCTACGCGGTGTGCATCGTGCTCCGACTGGCCCGCTACAACGCCCTGCTGGGCGCCGACCTCCCCGCTTACACCAAGGACTACTTCATCGGGATGCCCGCCCCGGCCGGTGCGATCGGCGCGATCGGCCCGCTGGCCGTCAAGATGCAGTTCGGTGGACCCTGGTGGGACACCACCGCGGCTCAGACCGTGGTGATCGTCTGGATGATCGGGGTCTCCCTGCTGGTGGTCAGCCGCATCCCGATGCGCAAGATCCACACCTTCTCGGTGTCGCCGAACATGGTGGCCCCGATGCTCGCCCTGCTCGCCATCGCGACCGCCGCGGCCTTCGTCTTCCCCTACCTGCTGATCCTGGTGATCATCGCGTCCTACGTGTTGCACATCCCGTTCGCGGTGCGCAGCCAGCGCTGGGCCGCCGCGCATCCGGAGTCCTGGAACGACAAACCCCGGCAGCGGCGCGCCGCCCGCCGCGCCACCCGCCGCGCCCAGCATCCGGGCCGCCGTTCGGTGGCCCGGCTGGGACTGCGTAAGCCGGGGGACTGACGCTCGTGCCCGAGTCCACCACGACCCTCAGCCTCACGGCGCGGCTGAACACCGCGGCCCTGGACTCGCGTCGCGGCGTGGTGCGCCTGCACCCGGAAGCTCTCGCCGCCCTCGGCATCCGGGAGTGGGATGCGGTGTCGCTCATCGGTTCCCGCACCACCGCGGCTGTGGCGGGGCTGGCACCGGCGGGCACGTCCGCGGGCACCGCGCTGCTCGATGACGTCACGCTCTCCAACGCCGGTCTGCGCGAGGATGCCACCGTCCTGGTCGCGCCGGTGACGGTGTACGGCGCGCGTTCGGTGACCCTGCGGGGTTCGGCGTTGGCTTCCCGTTCGGTGACGTCGGCGACGCTGCGGCAGGCTCTGCTGGGCAAGGTGATGACGGTCGGCGACACCGTGTCACTTCTCCCCCGCGATCTGGGTCCGGGCACCTCGACCTCGGCGGCCAGCTCGGCGCTGGCGGCCTCGGTGGGGATCACCTGGACCTCCGAACTCCTGACCGTGACCGGCACCGACCCGGCCGGCCCGGTCTCGGTCCAACCCAATTCCTCGGTCGGCTGGGGCGACGGCCCGGTGCCGAACGGTTCGACGGCGGCGGTGAGCCCGCCGACACGCTGGCCCGAGGTGCCGCAGGTCAGCGTGGACGATCTCAAGGGTCAGCACGTGCAGGCCGGTCGGCTCACCGAGTGGCTCAAGCTCGCGCTGGACGAGCCCGCCCTGCTGGAGAAGCTCGGCGCCAAACCGAATCTCGGGGTGCTGGTCACCGGACCGGCCGGGGTCGGCAAGGCCACGCTGGTGCGGGCGGTCTGCGCGGGCCGGCGACTGGTCGACCTCGACGGCCCCGACACCGGAGCGCTGGCCGCCGACGACCGCCTGCGGGCCGTGAGCCGGGCCGTCTCCGATGTCATGAGCGCGGGCGGTGTGCTGCTGGTGACGGACATCGACGCACTGCTGCCCACCCCCGCCGAACCGGTGGCCACGATGATCTTGAGCGAGTTGCGCAAGGCCGTGGCCGCGCCCGGGGTCGCGCTGGTCGCCACCACCCAGCAGCCCGAGTCGGTGGATCCCCGGTTGCGGGCGCCGGACCTCTGCGACCGCGAGCTCGGGCTGAGCCTTCCCGACGGAGCGACCCGCAAGGCGCTGCTTGAGGTGCTGCTGCGCGAGGTGCCCGCCGACGATCTCGAGCTGGCCGAAATAGCCGAGCGCACACCCGGTTTCGTCCGGGCGGATCTCGCCGCTCTGGTCCGGGAGGCGGCGCTGCGGGCCGCCGCGCGCGCCAGCGAGGACGGTAAGCCGCCGGCGCTGACGCAGGAGGATTTCACCGGCGCGCTCACGGTGATCCGGCCGCTGTCGAGGTCGGGCACCGAGGAGGTCGCGGTCGGCTCGGTCACCCTCGACGACGTCGGTGACATGGTGGACACCAAACAGGCGCTGACCGAAGCCGTGCTGTGGCCGTTGCGACACCCGGACACCTTCGCCCGGCTCGGCGTCGACCCGCCGCGGGGCGTGCTGCTCTACGGCCCGCCCGGGTGCGGGAAGACCTTCGTGGTGCGCGCACTGGCCAGCTCGGGCCGGCTCAGCGTGCACGCCGTCAAGGGTGCCGAGCTGATGGACAAGTGGGTCGGCTCCTCGGAGAAGGCGGTCCGCGAATTGTTCCGCAGGGCGCGGGATTCAGCGCCCTCGCTGGTGTTCCTCGACGAGGTGGACGCGTTGGCGCCGCGGCGCGGTCAGAGCTTCGACTCCGGGGTGACCGACCGGGTCGTGGCCGCTCTGCTCACCGAACTGGACGGTATCGAGCCGCTGCGCGACGTCGTCGTCCTCGGTGCCACCAACCGTCCCGACCTGATCGACCCGGCGCTGTTGCGGCCCGGTCGTCTGGAGCGGCTGGTCTTCGTCGAGCCGCCCGACGCCGAAGCCCGCCGCGAGATTCTCAAGACCGCCGCCAAATCCGTGCCGCTGAGCGCGGAGGTCGACCTCAGCGCGCTGGCGACCGAGTTGGAGGGCTACAGCGCGGCGGATTGCGTCGCGCTGCTGCGGGAGGCGGCACTGACCGCGATGCGACGCTCGATCGACGCCGCCGACGTGACCGCCGCCGACGTTCAAGCGGCCCGCACTGCGGTGCGGCCGTCACTGGATCCGGTCCAGGTGCAGTCGCTGCGGGCCTTCGCGGCCGAACGCTGAGTCGCGCTCACTCCTCGGAGAGCTGAAACTCCACCATCGCGGTGACGGTCTCGATGGCCTCACACAGCGCGTCGACGCGGGCGGCCAGCGTCGGTGCCGCCAGGACCGCGTAGCGGTCGGCCTGCCCCATCGGAATCCGCGCCGCGAGAGCGAACAGGTGACGGGACGGATCGTCGGCGGTCTCCGCGTCGACGGCGAGGGCATCGGATCTGAGCCGCCCGCCGGCCGCCTCGGCAACCCGCCCGTAGAGGGCCAGGATGCGGTCCACCACGTCGCCGATCTGCTCGGGCCCGACCGGTGGTCCGGTCTCGTCCGGCCAGGCCTCGATGACCGCGCAGGGATAGGGGTCGTCGGGGAGCCACTGCCGGACCCGAATCCGCTCGCCGACTGTGGCGACGAGCTGATACAGGCCCGTGCCGAGGTCGGCGCACTCGGTGATCCGCGCCAGCGCGCCCACGTCGCTGCGCACGTCGCCTCCGCCGACCTCGCTGCCCTGGCTGATCATGACCACACCGAACGTCGGCTCCGATGCGGCCAGACAATCCTGGACGAGCTGGGAATAGCGCGGTTCGAAGATCCGCAGCGGCAGCGTCTCGCCGGGCAGCATCGCCGACTGCAGGGGGAACATCGGGCGGGCGGTCATTCTCTAGCGGATACCTCCGGTGATGACGTCACGCACCGGTGCACTGGGGTCGGCGAAGGTGCACAGGGCCGTGGCCACTCCCACCCACACTTCGGGATTCATCGCGATGATCTCGTTGCCGTCCTCGGCGATCGCGGTGATGACGTCCTGCCGCTCAGGATTCTTCATGCCCATGAACTGGCGGCAGGTGGTGGACAACAGCTCACCGACGGCAACGCTGCGGCCACCCTCGCCGGGGGTCGCCACCGGTGTGCCCGGGATCGCCCTGCTGCAGCCGCCCGCCACCAGCACCGCCACCGCAGCGACCGCGGCTGCCGCCCACCGGTAAACCGTCATCGTCATCACCTACAGTTCCAGCTCGCCGACCAGGGCGTCGACGACCGCGTGCAGGTCCGCGCTCTGCGCGGCCACCCGGCGCTGGCGTTGATAGGACGCGCCGCGACGGGGAATCTCGGCGACCAGCGCCAACTCCTCGGCGCAGTCGAGCATGGCGGCCACCGGTGTCAGCCGGTCGAGCACATCGTCGAGATCGTCGGTCACCAGCCGCTCGCTGCTGTCGGCATCGAGGATGACGATCGCATCCAGCCCGTAGCGCGAGGCTCGCCACTTGTTCTCCTGAACGTGCCACGGCGGCATCACCGGTAGCTGTTCGCCGGCTTCAAGCCGGTTGTCCAGGTCGACGATCAGGCAGTGGGTCAAAGCCACCAGCGCGGAGAGCTCGCGCAGGTTCGAGACACCGTCGCACACCCGCACCTCGACGGTGCCGAGGTGCGGCGAAGGTCTGATATCCCAACGAATTTCGTTGATGTGATCGATGATGCCGGTTTTCTTCTGGTCGTGCACGAAACCTTCGAACTCATGCCACGTCTGGAACTGGAACGGCAGCCCGGCCGTCGGCAGCTGCTGGAACATCATCGCCCGGTTACTGGCATACCCGGTATCCGCACCCGCCCAGAACGGAGAGGACGCCGACAGCGCCAGCAGGTGGGGGTAATGGTTGAGCAGCGAGGAGATGATCGGCATTACCTTGTGCGCCGAGGAGATGCCGACATGTACGTGCACACCCCAGATCAGCATCTGGCGACCCCACCACTGGGTGCGCTTGATCAACTCGGCGTAGCGCGGCGCGTCGGTGAGCTGTTGGGAAGACCACTGAGCGAAGGGATGCGTACCCGCGCAGAACAGTTCCATCCCGCGATCGTGGACGACCTCGCGCACCGTGGTCAGCGTCGAGTGCAGGTCGTCCATCGCCTCGGCAACCGTGTCGCACACTCCGGTGACCACTTCGACGGTGTTGCGCAGCAGTTCGGGGTGCACGTGCGGCGTCCCGCCGATCTCGGCGATCACCGTGGCGGCCTCATTGCTCAACTCGCCGGTCTGAGAGTCGACGAGCGCGAATTCCCACTCGACTCCGAGCGTGGGCCGCGGCGAGCCGGTGAAGTCGATCCGCCCGGCCGGGCGGCTATCGGTCACCCCGCCCCGATGACACCGCAGGCGACGCGCTTGCCGGCATCCCCGGTGGCCAGGGTGATCTCGTCGGGCGGCGGGGCCCCGTTGATCTGCTGGTAACGGTCCGGCGGGATGTTGGCGAAGTTATCCGCGTTCTCGTGAATGATGATCGCGGTGCCCGCCCCGGCGGTGAGCTCCTCTTTGGTGAAGGCCGACGTGGTGGTCACCAGCAGCGCGGATCCGTCCGGACGGACCTGCAGAGAACTGAGGTCGCCGCCGTGTCCGGGGTGACCGGGCGCACCGGCTCCCTGGAAGTGCCCGCCCGCGGAAAGGAAGTCCCCCGGAGCCCCGCCGGTCGGCGCCACGGAGTTGGCCTCGCACTTGCCGACGGCATGGATGTGCATCCCGTGCATGCCGGGGCTGAGCTGGCCGGGCGAAGTGGTCTGCACCGTCACGGTGGCCACGCCGTCGGCGAACTCGATCGTGGCCGCGGCGACCTGGCTCCCGTCGGCGGCGTTGATCTGGACACTGAGGGTGTCGGCTGGCTCGGCGGCGGCCGGTTCGGCGGCGGCGCCGCGGGCCTCGGCCAGCGCCGGCGGCGGCGCGGAACCGGTCCAGACCGGGGGGGTGGTCCCGGGCGTGGTGGCTACCGGCTCGTAGGGCGAGCAGGCGCTCAGGCAAGCAACGAGGAGTGCTGCAGGCAGCGCCGGAAGCGCGGCCCGAAGTGTGGGCGTGGACATGCCCGTGAGCCTATCCGGTCACGAGCACGATGACGCCCGGCGGTTGCTCGGCGATCCCGGGCAGCCGAGGCTGCACCGGTGCCTCGATCACCTGGCCCACCGCCTCGGCGGCAGCCTGCTCGCCGTCGGCGGCGCCGTAGTACACCGTGGTGGAGGGCACCCCGGCAGCCTCGGCCGCCGCCGCGACGTCGGCCGCTCCGCCCGCGCCGGCCGCCGCGCTGGGCACCGACTCGGTGACGTTCCAGCCCGCCTCCCGCAGCCTGTCCGAAACCCTCCCGGCCGCGGCCTCGTCCCCGGCGATGCCGTAGACCCGGACATCGGCGCGGGGCACGGGGTTCGTCGTCGTCGTGGTCATGTTCGGCGGGGCCCCTTCGGAGCCGGTGGAGTTGTCGCCCGAATTCATGGCCTGGAATCCGACCAGCAGGAAGATCAGCCCCAGAAAGAGCAGCACCATCACCATGGCCCGCAGCGGCAGCCCGGTCGAATCGGGAACGCGATCGCTCATCCGGCCATCCCTAACCGGGTGATCAGGGAACCTCGAAGCCCAGGCGGCGCGCGGCGCGGGCCTTCTGGCGGCTCGCCCGTAGCCGGCGGAGCCGTTTGACCAGCATCGGATCGGCCGCAAGCGCCTCCGGCCGGTCCACCAGGGTGTTGAGCACCTGGTAATACCGCGTTGCCGACATGGCGAACAACTCCTTGATGGCTTCCTCTTTGGCCCCGGCGTACTTCCACCACTGCCGCTCGAAGGCGAGGATGTCGTATTCGCGGCGGGTCAGGCCATCGGGCAATTCGGCGTCGTCGAGCGAGCGTTCGGCCCGTGCCATGGCGCCGTCCATTCGATCCGTGGACCCTTT
The DNA here is from genome assembly GCA_018882965.1 of Mycobacterium sp. Taxonomy (GTDB): domain Bacteria; phylum Actinomycetota; class Actinomycetes; order Mycobacteriales; family Mycobacteriaceae; genus Mycobacterium. Next base: position 25,412 of record VEQY01000009.1, read on the forward strand.
CCGGAAAACCGCTCCGACGTCATCCTCCGACGTCATCCTTCGACATCATGCTTCATCATCAGGCCCTGACGCCGCGCTGCGACGTCACGCTGCACCCGACATTGAATCACGCCGGAATCGGAAGCGACGGCACCCAACCCCGCGCGTCGGCTCAGTGGAGCGTGGCGCTAACTTGCCGGTCATGGCAGTTCGACCCATTGTGATCCTCGGCGATCCCGTCCTACACACCCCGACGACGCCGGTCAGCGTGGGGGACGACGGGTCGCTGCCACCGGAGCTGGGCGAGCTGATCACCGACATGTACGACACCATGAACGCCGCGAACGGAGTGGGACTGGCAGCCAACCAGATCGGGGTGGGTCTGCGGGTGTTCGTCTACGACTGCGCGGCCGAACGCGGCACCACGACACGCCGCCGTGGTGTGGTGGTCAACCCCGTGCTGACGACCTCGGAGGTACCCGAGACGATGCCTGATCCCGAGACCGACGACGAAGGGTGTCTGTCGGTGCCGGGCGAGTCCTTCCCCTGCGGGCGCGCGCAATGGGCTCAGGTCACTGGACTGGACGCTGAGGGTGCGCCCGTCACGCTGGAGGGCACCGGGCTGTTCGCCCGGATGCTCCAGCACGAAACGGGTCACCTCGACGGAGTTCTCTACGTGGACCGGCTGATCGGTCGGCACGCCCGCGCGGCACGACGCGCGATCAAGGCGCATGGATGGGGGGTGCCCGGGCTGTCATGGACACCGGGCACCGTGGCCGATCCGTTCGGGCACTAGTCGTGACCGGCACGCTGCGGGTGGCGACCTGGAACGTGAATTCAATCCGGGCGCGGGTGCAGCGCGTGGTCGACTGGCTTACCCGGGCCGAGATCGACGTGCTGGCGATGCAGGAGACCAAGTGTTCCGACACCCAATTCCCGGCCATGCCCTTCCTGGCCGCGGGCTACGAGGTGGCGCACTGCGGGTACGACCAGTGGAACGGGGTGGCCATCGCCTCGCGGGTCGGCCTCGCGGATGTGCAACACGATTTCGAGGGTCAGCCCACCTGGAGCCGGGACGGATCGGCGGCCCGCTCCGAGGCCCGCGCGCTGGGTGCTACCTGCGCGGGAATCCGGGTGTGGAGCCTCTACGTGCCCAACGGTCGGTCGCTGGACGATCCGCACTACCGGTACAAACTCCAATGGCTTGCCGCCCTGCGGGATACCGCGCACTCTTGGCTGCAGCACGATCCGCAGGCGCCGATTGCGCTGACCGGTGACTGGAATGTCGCGCCGACCGACGAGGATGTGTGGGACGTGGATTTCTTCCGCGACAGCACCCACGTCAGCGAGCCCGAGCGCGCGGCCTTCGACGCGATCGAGACCGGTTTCCCCGACGTCGTGCGGCCCTTCACCCCCGGACCCGGGGTCTACACCTACTGGGACTACACCCAGCTGCGCTTCGCCAAGCGGCAGGGCATGCGGATCGACCACATCCTGGCCTCACCGGCACTGGCCCGGCGCGTCCGCAACGCCGAGATCGTCCGCGACGAGCGTAAGGGTGGCAAGACCAGAATCGGCTCACCGAGCGATCACGCTCCGGTGCTCATCGACGTTGATCCGGCTCACTGACCTTGACCAGCATCTTGCCGATGTTGACACCGGTGAACAGCCCGTTGAGCGCGGCCACGCACGATTCCAGACCCTCGAAGACCGTCGCGCGGTAGGTCAGCAGACCGTCCTGCTCCCAGCGGCGTAACGCAGCCGAGGCCTCGCCGAAGCGCTCCCACATGTCCAGCGCGTTGAATCCCCGCATAGACGCGGTTTTGGCCAGCAGGTTGACGTAGTTGGCCGGACCGGGGTGCTCGCCGGTCAGATAGCTGGAGATGACTCCGCACAGGACCACCCGCGCGCCGCGAGCCAGCCGGCCCAGCACGGCATCGAGGATCGGGCCGCCGACGTTGTCGAAGTAGACGTCGACTCCTTTCGGGCACGTCTGCTTCAAGGCGGCCTGCAGACCCGGCTGTCGATAGTCGATGCAGTCGTCGAAACCGAAATCGTCGACGACCGCCCGGCACTTGCGCTCTCCACCGGCGATCCCCACGACGCGGGCGCCGGCGATCTTGGCGATCTGCCCGGCGATCGAGCCCGTTGCGCCGGCCGCGGCCGACACCACCACGGTCTCACCGGGACGCGGCGCACCGATGTCGGTCATCCCGAAATAGGCGGTGGCCCCGGTCGGTCCGTACACCGACATGATCTTGACCTGATCGGTCGAGCCGGGAATCGGTGTGCTGAACACGTCGTCGCGGATGATCGCGTACTCCTGAAAGCCCGTCAGCGTGGTGACGACATCCCCGATCCGGTAGGCGGAGCAGCGTGTCTCGACGACCTCGCCGATTCCAGCCGCCCGGATGACCTCGCCCAGTCCGACCGGGGGCAGGTAGCCCGGCTGATCGTTGAGCCAAGTCCGCACCGCGGCATCGAGTCCGACATAGGTGGTGCGCAGCAGCGCCTCGCCGTCGGCAGGGCGGGGAGCCGGTTCGCCGACGAGTTCGGTGTCCCCCGGCGCGACCAGTCCGACCGGTCGGCGACGCAGCACGATGCGGCGGTTGAGCAGCACAACCGCGAAGGTACTCGACCTCGGTGACTGCTAGCGTTTCGAAGGTCAAACCGGTGCCGTCGACCGCCGGGTAGGGAGGGTTCGTGGAGTTTCTGCCGCTCGCACCGCCGGGGCAGACGCCACTTCGGGTGCTCACCATCGCCGGGTCGGACTCCGGTGGCGGTGCGGGCATCCAGGCCGACATGCGAACCTGCAGTCTGCTCGGCATGCACCCGCTGGTCGCCGTCACGGCAGTGACCATCCAGAATTCATTGGGCGTCAAGGGTTTCCACGAGATCCCGGCTGACGTGATCGCCGGACAGATCAGGGCCGTCGCTACCGATATCGGCATCCAGGCGGCCAAGACCGGTGTGCTGGCGTCGGCTGAGGTCATCGAGGCCGTCGCAGCGACCTGGCGTGAACTGACCCGGGTAGGAGTTCTGACGGGCGTGCCCCTGGTCCTCGATCCGGTGTGCGCGTCGATGAACGGCGATCCGCTGCTGGAGCCGTCGGCCCTGGCGACGCTGCGTTCGGAACTGTTCCCGCTGGCTGATCTGGTCACGCCCAATCTCGATGAGGTTCGGCTCCTGGTCGGTGTCGACGTCGTTGACTCCGCGACCCAGCGCGATGCCGCTCGCGCGCTGCAGGATCTGGGGCCGCGGTGGACGCTGGTCAAGGGTGGCCACCTGCGGACGGCTCCGGACAGCCCCGATCTGCTCTACGACGGCACGGTCTTCCACGAATTCAACGCACCCCGGGTGGACACCACCCACGACCACGGCGCCGGTGACACGCTGGCCGCGGCCACCGCCTGCGCGCTGGCCCACGGCTATCCCATGCTCGACGCGGTCGCATTCGGCAAGGCCTGGGTCACCGAGTGCCTGCGCGCGGCCTATCCGCTCGGCGCGGGCCGTGGGCCCGTCTCCGCGCTGTTCCGCTTGCGGTGAACCTCGAGGCGATCGGCGGCGTGGCGCATGCGCCCGCGGGACACCCGGCGGGAGCGGTGCTGCTGACCCACGGCGCCGGCGGGAGCCGCGACTCCGCGCTGCTGGTCGGGGTGTGCGAAGAGTGGGCGGGTCGGGGCTGGCTGGCCATCCGCTACAACCTGCCCTTCCGGCGGCGGCGCCCGAAGGGCCCACCGTCGAGCCCGGCGACGGACCTTGCCGGGGTCGTGGATGCCCTCGCGCTGGCGGCCGGAGCCGTCGATGGTCCGGTGATCGCCGGCGGGCACTCCTACGGGGGCCGGCTGACATCCATGGCGGTCGCCGCCGGCAGCGAGGTCTGCGCGCTGACACTGTTCTCCTATCCGCTGCACCCGCCCGGCAAGCCTGAACGCCAGCGCACGGAGCACTTCGGTTCGATCCGCGCACCCGCGGTTTTCATCCAGGGGACCTCCGACCCGTTCGGCACCCCGGCGGAGCTACGGACGGCGACCGCCCGGATTCCGGGTCCCGTCCACATCGTCGAAGTGCAAGGCGCACGACATGATTTAGCGACCCGCCTTCCCGCCGTCGCAACCCTGGCCGCCGACGCCGCGCTGCAACTCGGTGGGTCGAGCTAGCTCAGGTACGGTCGGAGAATGACCGGGCAGCGCTACGAGGCGATCATCGTCGGCGCGGGTTTCGGCGGTATCGGAGCCGCGGTGCAACTCAAGCGGCTGGGGATCGAGAACTTCGTGCTCCTCGACCGACTCGACGATCTGGGCGGGACATGGCACGTCAACCACTACCCCGGCCTGGCCTGTGACGTACCGACCACCACCTACTCGTACTTCTTCGAACCGAACCCGGACTGGTCCCGGCTCTTCTCCACCGGCGAAGAGATCAAGCGGTACGCCGACCATGTGGCGGACAAGTACGACGTCCGCCGCCACATCCGCTTCAACACCTCCGTGGAGGGCGCACGCTGGGATCCCGAAGCGGGACTGTGGCAGGTCGCCCTCGCCGATGGTGCCACCCTGAGCGCGCGGTTCCTGATCACCGCCACCGGATTTCTATCCCAGCCGCACACGCCGGAGATCCCCGGTATCCACGGCTTCGAGGGCAGCGTCATCCATACCGCGGCGTGGGACGACGGCTATGACCCAGCCGGCCGGCGCATCGCTCTGATCGGCACCGGCGCGACCGCGGTCCAGCTGATCCCCGAGCTGGCCCGGACGGCGGGTGAATTGACCGTCTATCAGCGCACGCCGATCTTCGTCGTCCCCAAGCTCGACTTCGGCTATCCGCAGCGCGTCCGGCGGCTGTTCGCCCGAGTCCCGCTCGCTCAGCGTGCGGTTCGCGCGGTGACCGACACCATCTACGAGCTCTTCAACTTCGTCGTACTGCATCATCGCTCGACACTGTTCCGCCGGCTGAACATCGGTGCCGCCGACGCGTCCAAGCTGTACCGCTTCCTGGTGGTCCGTGATCCCGAACTGCGGCGCGAGCTGACCCCGCCCTACGACTTCGGCTGTAAGCGACCCACCTTCTCCAACAGTTACTACCAGGCCTTCACCAAGCCGAACGTGCACCTGCAGACCAGCGGCATCGACCACATCGAGCCGCATGCCATCGTGGCCGCGGACGGCACCCGCACAGAGATCGACACCTTGGTTCTGGCGACGGGTTTCGATCTGTGGGAGGCCAACATCCCAGCCATCGAGGTGATCGGTCGCGGCGGCCGCAACCTGGGGAAATGGTGGCGGGAGAACAGATTTCAGGCCTACCAGGGAGTGTCCATCCCGCACTTCCCCAACTATTTCAGCCTGGCCAGCCCGTACGCCTTCATCGGGTTGAACTTCTTCAACGCCATGGAGTACCAGATGCGGATCATGGACCGGGTGCTCAGCGAGGCCAAGCGGCGTCACGCGACCACGTTCGAGGTGACCGAGGAGGCCAACGCGCGATTCCTCGACGAAATGACCGACCGCGTCGGCGATTCGGTATTCGCGCTGGGGCAGTGTGCCGCAGCGCGGTCGTACTATTTCAATCCGCACGGCGAAGCCACCCTGCTGCGGCCGACGACCGCCAGGGCCGCGATTCGCCGAGCGGCAGAGTTCCCCTTGAGCGACTACCACTTCAGCTAGGAAAGGATCCCGATGTCCCGGATCACAGCCGTGGGCGCGGTGCTGGCCGCAACCGGATTGGCGCACTTCGCCAAACCGGAGTTGTTCGAGCCGATCACCGCCCCGGTGTTCCCCACCAAAACCCGCCAGCACATCTACCTCAACGGAGGCATCGAGACCGCGTTGGGCGTTGGACTGGCCGTGCCGCGAACCCGCAAGCTGGCGGTGGCCGGTGCCCTGGGCTACATCGGCTATCTGGCGGTCAGCGCCGTACGCAGCAGGGGTTAGGCAGTACTAGGAGCCGGCGGCCGGAGGGTCCTGCTGCCACTTCCGGTAGGCCTCGACCGCGGTGGGCAGCGTCATGAAAATCTTGTCCTCGCCGATCCGGTCCAACATTCCCGTATCCGAAAGCGCTTTGCGTAGCGGCAGTTTCACCCGGGCCATACCGAAGACGATCCCTCGCCGGCTCAGACTCCGCCGAAGCTGCTCGAGGGCGTCGAGCGCGGTGAGATCGACATCGCTGTTGGCCTCGGCGTTGAGGATGAACCAGACCACCGGGTCGGGGTTGTGGTCCACGGCTGCGAGAGCGTGAGAGTAGAAATCTTCGGCGTTGGCGAAGAAGAGCGGTGCGTCATAGCGGTACACCAGCAACCCGGGCACTAGATGAGCGCCCGGGTAATCACCGATGTCGTGCATTCCCGGCACCCCGGGGACGAAACCGAGAACGCTGCCGTGCGGTCGCGCCACCCGCCGCAGCAGATCCAGAATCGACAGGCCCACGGCGGCGAGCACACCGCCGAGCACACCGAGGGCGAGCACACCCAGGGTCGTCAGCATCGCCAGGATCAGTTCGCTGCGCCGGAACCCGGCCAGCCGCCGGTACTCGCCGCCGTCGATGAGCCGCAGGGCGGCGTAGACCACCAGCGCACCCAGAGCCGCGGAGGGGAAGGTCGACAGCAGCCCGTGGGCGGTCAGCAGGATCACCAGCAGACACCCGAGCGCGATCACGGAGTACAGCTGGGTGCGGGCACCGACCAGCACGCCCAGAGCGGTCCGGCTGGCACTGGAGCTGACCGGAAACCCCTGGCTGAGTCCGGCGCCGAGATTGCACAGCCCCAGCGCCCTCAGTTCGGCGTTGGGGTCGACGGTCTCCCCGTGCCGGGCGGCGAAGATCCGCGCCGTCAGCACCGTGTCGGAGAACGCCACGATCGCCACCCCGACCGCGGCGGCAGCCAGCGCATCGAGGTCCCGCAGTGGCACACCGGTGAGCCCCGGCACGGGCAGCCCGCCGGGAACCTGGCCGATCACCTCCACGCCGAATCGGTTCAGCGAGAACAGTGCCACCACCGCGGAGGCGACCAACACGACGATGAGCGGGCCGGGCGCACGCGGAACCAGCCGCGCCATCAGGATCAGTGCCAGGAGCACCGCGGCGGAGAACGCCAGAGTCGGCAGATGCACGCGGGGCAGCGCCGCGACGAGAGACTCCACCTGCTCGAAGAACCCGTCGCCGGAGACCGGTACCCCGGTGAGCTTGCCCAGCTGGCCGCCGATCATGATCAGGGCCACCCCGCTCATGAAGCCGATGAGCACCGGGCGGGACAGCAGGTCGGCCAGGAACCCCAGCCGCAGCAGGCCGCCGGCGAAGCAGAATACTCCGACCAGCACGGCGAGCATTGCCGCCATCGCCGCGTAGCGGCCAGGGTCGCCGGCGGCCAGCGGTGCCAGTGCCGTCGCCGTCATCAGCGCCATCGTCGCCTCCGGGCCGGCCGAGAGGTGCCGCGAGGTACCCGTGACCGCGTAGACCGCCAGCGGCAGCAGCGCCGCCCACAGCCCGGCCACCGGAGGCAGACCCGCCACGGTGGCGTACGCCATCGCCTGCGGCACCAGATACGCGGCCACCGTGAGGCCGGCGAACACGTCGCCGCTCAGCCACCAGCTCCGATAACCGCGGAACTGCGCCAGGCCGGGGACCAGCGCCGCCCAGTCGACGCGCGCGGTCACGGTTCGGCGATGAGGTGGCGCGTGCGGTCCGCACGCAGCGGGATTCCGTTGCGCCCGTCCAGGCTCTGCGCGTAGACCCCGACGGCGAAGGCGACCCCGCCTCCGTTGATGCCCAGGGCGGCTTGGTCCACGTTGTCCAGGCGGTCTTCGGCGGTGTGGTAGTTCGGGTCGTAGGGGGCGCCGGCGGTTCCGCCCCACAGTTCGGCCTGACCCTCGGTCTTGTCCGCCTCGGCCCCGGTGAACAGCCCGCCCGCGGGGATGCCGGCTTGGGTGAAGGGGTCGTAATCCGAGCGGCCGTCGAAGGAGGTGTCCTCGGCCGTGATCCCCGCAGCCTTCAGGTAGCCGACGAAGGTGCGTTCGACACCCGGCGATCCCTCCGGCACCCGCGGCGGGCTCTCGCCGGGTTCCAGGGCGGTGGACTGGTCCCCGTCATAGGTGAAATACCCCGGGTTGGGCGAACCGATCATGTCGAAGTTGAGGTAGAGCGCGATGTCCCTGAGCTGTTCGACGTTCAATGTCTCGAGGTACTTGCGCGATCCGACGATGCCGATTTCCTCGGCTCCCCACAGCGCGAAGCGAACAGCGTGCTTGACCGCGGGCGCACTGCCGAGTTGCACGGCGGTCTCGAGCACCGCGGCCACCCCCGAACCGTTGTCATTGATGCCCGGGCCGTCGGGCACGCTGTCCAGATGGGCGCCGACCATGACCACGTCGGCCCCCGACCCGGTCGTGGTCTGGGCGACCACGTTGCGGGTCGTCATCGTCACAACACGGGCATCGAGCACGACGGTCGCCGGGCCCGGTTCGGCGCGCAGTCGGGCGCCCTGCGCCTTGCTCACGCTGATCACCGGGATGCCCGCGGCGGCATCCTCACCGAGGGTGCCGCCCATCTTCTCCTCGTCGACGTTGTTGGCCACCACCAGCGCCACCGCGCCGAGCTTGGCGACGACGTCCTGCTTCTGCGCGAAGGGGCAGATGCCGCGGTCGACGAGCACCACCGCGCCCGCGACCGGCAGGCCGTCGTAGTCGGCGGTCGCGCAGCCGGGCGAGTCGTCGGCGGGGGCGGCCACCAGCGGCCCGCTGACACCGCCGGCCGGGGTGCCGCCGCTGTACTGCAGCGCGTCGGCCTCGATCACAGCTCCGCCGACGGTCAGCGCCGGCTTCTCCGACTCGAAGACCCGGATCTCGAACTCCGGGGTCGCGACGTCGAACCCCGCGGCGCGCAGCGTGTCGACGACGTAGTCGACGCTGGCGTCGTACCCGGGGGTGCCGACCGCGCGGGTGCCGTCGTGGGCGTCGGCGATGTCCTGCAGTGCGGCCAGATGGCCGACCATCGCCTCGGTGGTCACCCGCGCGCGCAAGCCCTCGGCGAACTTGGCCGCGTCGACGTCCTGCACGACGAGGTTCTCCGGAACAGCCCGGGGCTCGGCCGTCCGGGCGCACCCGGCTGCCGCACCCCCGGCCGCGAAGACCAACAGGGCGATCGCGGCGATCGCGGCGATCGGGCCGATCGCAGGCCTGCCGTGAAATCCACGTCTCATCGCCTTCACGTTAGCCGCTCGGCCGCAGGCCGCGGCCCGGTGATCAGGCGCCGGGGGTGCACCAGGCGAAGGCCCGCCCGGCGATCACGACGGTGTGCGGCAACCGGCAGTCGTGGGGAGGAGCGGGGTGCTTGGCCCGAAGCAGCTCCCAACTTTGCGCGAATGCCGGGTGCAGGGGAAGGTCGGCCACCGCATGTTCGGGTACCCACCGCAGTTCGGCACTCTCCCGGTTCGCCACGGTCCGGAGCAACTCGCCGGCGTCGGCCACCACCGTGGTGTAGCTCCAGTAGGCCCCGCCCGGGCCGGTGACCTCGGCGGTGACGATGCTGCCGCGCACCACGATCTGGTCGGCGGTCAGACCGGCCTCCTCGTAGGCCTCCCGCACGGCGGCGTGCTCGGGCTGTTCGTGGCTGTCCCGGGCGCCACCGGGCAGACCCCACGTCCCGCCCTGATGGCTCCACAGGGCGCGGTGCTGAAGCAGCACAGCGGGCGTACCGTCGTGCCACGGGGCCCTCAGCAGCAGACCTGCAGCTCCGTGCCGACCCCAGTGGTGGCTGCCCCGGTCGGAGATCACCCACCCGTCGCCGTCGCCGCGCACGGGCTTCAGGATAGGCGCGCCCACGACCATCGGCCCGGCTGCTCTTAGAATTCGCTTATCGGCGACTACGCTGGCCTGTGCGAAGGGAGTGAGGTCGGCACAAGGTGACCGTTGAGCTGGCACATCCCTCGACCGAACCGTTGGCGCAACGGTCGCCGAGTCAGCCCGCGCACCCGCGATGGTGGTTCGCCAGAACCACGCCCGGCCGGATCCTGACGATCGGGGTGATCCTGGCGACGCTGGGGGTGCTGACCGCGTTCGCCACCTCCACGACGATCAACGAGCGGCAGCGGCAGCTGACCAACGTGCTGGACAGCACCGAACCGCTGGCCTTCGCCGCCGGACAGCTCTACACCAAGCTCTCGGTCGCCGACGCCGCTGCGGCCACGGCGTTCATCGCCGGCGCCGAGCCCCGGCCGGTTCGCCAGCGCTACGAACAGGCGATCACCGACGCCGCGGTGGCGGTCACCCGCGCGTCCAGCGGGCTCGACGACCCGCCGCTGGTCGAGTTGCTCGGCCGGATCAACGCCCGGCTCGCCGTCTACACCGGCCTTATCGAGACAGCACGGACCAACAACCGGCTCGGTAACCCCGTCGGATCGTCCTACCTCTCCGAGGCCTCGGGGCTCATGCAGCAGCAGATCCTGCCCGACGCCCAGCGTCTCTACGAGCAGACCTCCGCCCAGGTGGACGCCGAGACGACGGCATCGGCGACGATCCCGGCCCCGGCGATCATCGTGGTGGCCACGACTCTGTTGTTCGGCGCCTTCGCCCACCGCTGGCTGGCCCAGCGCACCAAGCGCCGGATCAACATCGGGCTGATCGCCGGCGGGCTGGCGATCATGATCATGATCGTCTGGGTCGGAAGTGCCCTGGCCATCTCCACCGCGGGAACGCGGGCCGCCAAGAAGACGGCGGCGGACTCGCTGAAAACGGTGACCGGCCTGGCGATCACCGCGCAGCAGGCCCGTGCGGACGAGACACTGTCGCTCATCCGACGCGACGACGAGGATGCCCGCAAGCGCTCCTACCTGCAGCGGGTCGATGGGATGCGGGCTGAACTCAAGGAATACCTGGCCGGGGACAACGCCATCGCCTCGGCCCAACTGGCCGGCGCCGATGCGCTGCTGGTGAAGTGGCGCGAGACCGACGAGCGCATCAACTCCTACATCGCCGTCGGTGACTATCAGGCCGCGACGCAGGTGGCGCTGGGCGACGGCGAAGACGACTCGACACCGTCCTTCGACCGCCTCAACGAGGCGTTGACCAACGGTATTCAGGAGAGCCGCAAGCAGTTGCGCAACGACATCCTGTCGGCCCGGCGGGTGCTGTCGGGCACCACGGTGGGCGGCGCGGTGCTGTCGATCAGCGCGGCGCTGGCTGTCGGTCTCGGACTGTGGCCGCGCATGGGCGAGTACCGATGAGTGCGCGCAAGGCTCTGGCCTGCCTCCTGCTGGCGGCGACGGTGTGCGGTTGCGCCCAGAGCGAAGACCCGCCGGTGCTGCCGACTCCGACGCTGGCTCCGCCCACTCCGGCCGGCATGACCGAGCTGCCGCCCGAACCGGTCCGGCCGCCGGGGACCGCCGACGACGACTGCGACCGGACCGCGAGCCTGCGGCCCTTCGACAACCCGGCCGAGGCCGACGCGGCGGTGGCCTCCATCCGCGAGCGCGGCCGGCTGCTGGTCGGTCTTGACATCGGCAGCAATCTCTTCTCGTTCCGCGACCCGATCACCGGGCGGATCACCGGATTCGACGTCGACATCGCCGGAGAGGTGGCCCGGGACATCTTCGGCGATCCGGGGGCGGTCGAGTACCGCATCCTGTCCTCCGCCGATCGCGTCGTCGCGTTGCAGAACAACACCGTCGATATCGTGGTCAAGACGATGACGATCACCTGCGAGCGTCGCCGGGAGGTCAACTTCTCCACGGTGTACTTCACCGGGTTCCAGCGCATCCTGGCGCCACGGAACTCCGACATCGCCGGTCCGGCCGACCTGCCCGGAAAGCGGGTGTGTGTGGCCCAGGGAACGACCTCGCTGGCCAAGGTTCGCGAGATCGACCCGCCGCCGGTGATCGTCGCCGTGGTCACCTGGGCCGATTGCCTGGTCGCGCTGCAGCAGAACGAGGTCGATGCGGTGAGCACCGACGATGCGATCCTGGCGGGGCTGGTCGCCCAGGATCCCTACCTCAACATCGTCGGGCCGAATATGGCTGAGCAGCCTTACGGCATCGGGCTCAATCTGGCCAGGACCGATCTGGTGCGCTTCGTCAACGGCACCCTCGAGCGCATCCGGACCGACGGCACCTGGAACACCCTCTACCGCCGGTGGCTGACGGTGCTGGGGCCCGCACCCACGCCACCCGAGCCCAGGTACGTGGACTGATGGGCATATCGGATCCCGCTGACATCGAGGTCGGCACACAGCGAGCGGTCATCGACGACCTCTTCGAATCGGGGGATTCGGTCTCGACCATGCGGCCGATGTCAACCCAGGCGGTCTTCCGCCCCCACGTGAACGACGGCGAGTCAGGTGCTGTCCCCAGCGAACCGATTGAGATCAGCGAGCACCCGACCTCTGCGGTTCCCGGCCCCGCGGCCACCCGGCGCCTCGGCGGCGGCCTGGTCGAGACACCGCGGGTCCCTGAGATCGACCCCCTGGCCGCGTTGATGGTCAATCCCGTTGTGGCCGAATCCAAACGGTTCTGCTGGAACTGCAGCAGACCGGTCGGTCGATCGACCTCGGAGGGCGAGTCGAACGGCCAGTCAGCGGGTTTCTGTCCGCACTGCGGAAGTGCGTACTCCTTCCTGCCGCAACTGAGCCCGGGCGACATGGTGGCCGACCAGTACGAGATCAAGGGATGCGTGGCTCACGGCGGCCTGGGCTGGGTGTATCTGGCGGTGGATCACAACGTCAACGAGCGGCCGGTGGTGCTCAAAGGACTCGTGCATTCCGGCGACGCCGAGGCTCAGTCCATGGCGATGGCCGAGCGGCAGTTTCTGGCTGAGGTAGCCCATCCCTCGATCGTGAAGATCTTCAACTTCGTCGAGCACCCCGACTCCCGCAAGGAGCCCATCGGCTACATCGTGATGGAGTACGTGGGCGGCACGTCTCTCAAACCTGACAGGGGCCAGCGGCTTCCGGTCGACGTCGCCATCGCCTACATGCTCGAGATCCTGCCGGCGCTGGGGTATCTGCACTCGATCGGGCTGTGCTACAACGACCTCAAACCGGAGAACATCATGGTCACCGAGGAACAGCTCAAGCTGATCGACCTTGGTGCCGTCTCGCGCATCAATTCCTTCGGCTACCTCTACGGAACGCCCGGCTTCCAGGCGCCAGAGATCGTGCGCACCGGACCGACGGTCGCCACCGACATCTACACCGTGGGCCGCACCCTGGCCGCGCTGACCCTTCATCTGCGCACCCGCAAGGGTCGATACGTGGACGGTCTACCCGACGACGACCCGGTACTGGCCACATACGAATCGTTCGGCCGGCTCCTGCGGCGTGCGATCGATCCTGATCCACGACGGAGGTTCGTCAGCGCGGAGGAGATGTCGGCCCAGTTGCTCGGCGTGCTGCGCGAGGTCGTCGCCGCCGACTCCGGCGCACCCCGACCGGGTCTGTCGACGGTGTTCACCCGAACCCGCTCGACCTTCGGCGTCGAGCTGCTGGTCGCGCACACCGACGTGTATCTCGACGGTCTGGTGCACATCGAGAAGCTGACCGCGGCCGAGATCGTGACGGCACTGCCGGTCCCCCTTGTCGACCCGACCGATGTTGCGGCGACGGTGCTGTCGGCCACGGTGCTCTCCCAGCCGGTGCAGACCCTCGACTCGCTGCGTGCCGCCCGCTACGACAGCCTGGACTCCGACGGGGTCGACCTGAGTGACTCCGTGGAACTGCCGCTGATGGAGGTCCGTGCGCTGCTCGATCTCGGTGACGTGGCGAAGGCGAACCGCAAACTTGAGGATCTCGCCGAGCGGGTCGGCTGGCGCTGGCGCCTGGTCTGGTACAAGGCCGTCTCCGAGCTGCTGACCGGTGATTACGAATCCGCGGCGAAGCATTTCAACGAAGTTCTCAACACCTTTCCGGGTGAACTGGCCCCCAAGCTGGCGTTGGCGGCGACTGCGGAGCTGGCCGGGACGTCCGGGGAACTGCCGTTCTACGAGACGGTCTGGCACACCGACAACAACATCATCTCGGCGGGTTTCGGGCTCGCCCGCGCACTGTCGGTCGAAGGCGACCGGGCCGAGGCCGTCCGAACGCTCGATCAGGTGCCGATCGGTTCGCGGCACTTCATCACGGCGCGGCTGACCAGCGTGGTGACGCTGCTCTCCGGGAGACCCTCGCACGAACTCACCGAGGCGGACATCCGCGACGCCGCGCGGCGGGTGGAGGCGCTGCCCGACACCGAACCGCGTGTTCTGCAGATCCGTGCGCTGGTCCTGGGCACCGCGATGGACTGGATCGTCGGCCATACGGCAGCGACCAGCCATGTGCTCGGCTTCCCATTCACCCAGCACGGGCTGCGCCTGGGTGTAGAGGCATCGCTGCGCAGCCTGGCGAAGGTGGCGACCAGCCAGGCCCACCGCTACGCGCTGGTGGACATGGCCAACCGGGTGCGTCCGACGAGCACCTTCTGAAGCCTTACAGGGCGGTCAGACAGGCGCGCGCGATCGCCAGCTCCTCGTCGGTGGGGATCACCAGCACGGTGATCGCCGAGCCGTCGGACGAAATGCGACGCGGACCCCGACCCTCGTTACGCGTCTCATCGAGTTCGACGCCCAACCCGCGAAGTCCGCTGAGCGCATCGCGCCGAACCCGGGCGTCATTCTCCCCGACACCGGCGGTGAAGGTGATCACATCGGTGCGTTCGAGGATGGCCAGATAAGCGCCGACGTACTTGCGCAGCCGATGGATGTACACGGCATAGGCCAGCTCGGCCGCCGCGTCGCCGGACGCGATGCGCTGATGGACGATTCGGAAATCGCTTTCACCGGACAGCCCCAGCATCCCGGAACGCCGATTCAGCACGGTCTCGATCTCCTCGACCGCCAGACCGGCGGTCCGCCACAGGTAGGCGATCACCCCCGCATCGATATCCCCGGCGCGGGTTCCCATCACGAGGCCCTCCATCGGGGTCATTCCCATCGATGTGTCGACGGGTCGGCCACCGGCGATCGCCGAGGCCGACGCTCCATTGCCCAGATGCAGCACGATCTGGTTGAGCGACTCCGGCGCAACACCGAGGAAGTCCGCGGCGGCGCGGCTGACGAACTGGTGGGAGGTTCCATGGAACCCGTAGCGACGAATGTGCCAGCGGGAGGCCAGCTCATGATCGATGGCGTAGGTGGCGGCGGCCGCGGGCAGATCGTGGAAAAAGGCGGTGTCGAAGACGGCGATGTGTGGCAGATCGGGCATCAGCTTGCGCGCGACCTCGATACCGAGCACCGCGGGCGGATTATGCAGCGGGGCAAGCGGTGCCAAATCCCGAAGCTGCGCGAGCGCGGCATCGTCGATGATCGTCGGGTGATAGAGGTTCGGCCCGCCGTGCACGACCCGGTGCCCCACCGCGACAACCCCGAGATCCGAGAGATCTCGCCGTCCGCCGACTATCACCTCGAAGGCCGCACGCAGCGCGGCCTCGTGGTCGGTGACCCCGCCGTCCTCGCCGATGCGCTCCACGATCCCGTCGACGAGCGAAGTGCCGTCGACGGGCTGGACCAGCGAGTACTTCAGCGACGACGACCCGGAGTTGAGGACCAGGACGGTGCCGGCACCGCCGGCGGTCATCGAACTCCCTGCGCTTGAATCGCGGTGATCGCGACGGTATTGACGATGTCCTCGACCAGCGCCCCGCGGGACAGGTCGTTGACGGGTTTGTTGAGCCCTTGAAGCACCGGACCGATGGCAATCGCACCGGCGCTGCGCTGCACGGCCTTGTAGGTGTTGTTGCCCGTGTTCAGGTCCGGGAAAATCAGCACGGTCGCCTTGCCTGCCACCGGCGAGTCCGGCATCTTCGCTGCCGCCACGGTCGCGTCGACCGCGGCGTCATACTGAATCGGTCCCTCCACGAGCAGTTCGGGTGCGCGACCACGAACCAGCTCGGTCGCAGCCCTGACCTTGTCGACACCCGCGCCGCTGCCCGACTCGCCGGTGGAGTACGACAGCATGGCCACTCGCGGCTCGATCCCGAACTGCGCGGCCGTCTGGGCCGAGCTGATCGCGATATCGGCGAGCTGCTCAGCCGTCGGATCCGGCACGATCGCACAGTCTCCGTAGGCCAAGACCCTGTCCGCCAGGCACATGAAGAAGATGCTCGACACCGTGGAAACCCCCGGTTGGGTCTTGATGATCTCGAAGGCGGGACGCACGGTGTGCGCAGTGGTGTGAGCGGCGCCGGACACCATGCCGTCAACGATGTCGTTGTGCACGAGCATGGTTCCGAAGTAGGAGACGTCGCGGATGATCTCGCGCGCCTGCTCCAGTGTCACGCCCTTGGCCTTGCGGAGCTCGGCGTACTGTGCGGCGAAGCCCTCGCACAGATCGCTGGTGCGAGGATCGACCACGGTCGCGCTCGACAGATCGACGCCGAGCTCAGCGGCGCGGGTGCGGACTCCGATCTCCTCGCCCAGGATGGTCAACTCAGCCACGCCGCGAAGCAGAAGCCGGCCGGCCGCCTTGAGAATTCGGTCGTCATCCCCTTCGGGAAGCACGATGCGCTGCCGGTCGGCACGCGCGCGCTCCATGAGCTGATGGGTGAACATCTGCGGTGTGGTGACCGTCGGAATCGGAATCGCCAGCACATCGAGCAGTTCGTCGGTGTCGACGTAGCGGTCGACCAACTCGATCGCGGTGTCGATCTTGCGCTGCGAGGACGCCGTCACCCGTCCGCGGGTATTGGCCACCGCGCTGGCGGCCTCGAAGGTGCGCAGATCACTGGCGATGATCGGCAGCCGCAGACCGATCCCGGTGATCAGCCGTGCGATCTCGCGGTGCAGGGAAAGCCCGCCGTTGAGGATGATCACCGACAGCGAGGGGAATCCCTCGGCCACGTGCGCGGCCGCCACCGCGAGCACCACGTCGGACCGATCGCCCGGGGTGATCACCGCGGCGCCCTCGGTGAGGCGTTCCAGCACGTGCTCGGCGGTCATTCCGGCCACCATCACGTCGATGACCTCCCGGGACAGCAGCGAGGGGTCGCCGTGCACCAGGGTGCCCCGTACCGCCGTGCACAACTCCCCCACCGTCGCCGCCACCAGCAGGGGTTCCTCGGGCAGCACGTAGACCCGCGGGCCGAGGTTCTGGCACGCCTGCAGCACCGCGGCCATCTTCTCCGGCTCGCACCGGTTGGCCACGACCGCGGCGGTATGCGTGTGCTGTGCCGACAACTCGGCCAGACACAGGCCGATGACGGCGACGATCTCGGCGGGCGTACGGCCGGTGGCGCGAACAGACAGCAGCACCGGTGCACCGAGGTTGGCGGCGATGCGGGCGTTGACCGCCAGTTCGGTGGGCGAGGCCACGTCGGTGTAGTCCGAGCCCACGATCACCATCGCGTCGCAGCGGTCGGCAACCTCGTGGTAGCGGTCGACGATATCGCCGATCGCGCCGTCGGGATCCTCGTGCAGGCGCTGATAAGAGACCCCGACGCAGTCCTGGTAGGAAAGCCCCGCCGTGCTCTGCGCGAGCAGCAGTTCGAGGATGTAGTCGCTGTCTTCGCGACGGGTGATGGGCCGGAAGACCCCGACCCGGGGAACCATGGCGCTGAGCCGGTGCATGATGCCCAGCGCGATGGTGGACTTCCCGGTCTCGCCCTCCGGAGACGCGATGTAGATCGCCCTCGGTTTCACGCCGACAGCATTACTCACCGGCGCGGTGCCCGCGGGGCGTTAACCAAGTTTTCGCAGCCGCGGCAGCAGATCCTTCTCGAAGAGCTCCAGGAACCGCCGCTGGTCATGGCCGGGTGCGTGGAAGACCAGATGATTGAGTCCGTAGTCGAGGTAGGCGGCGACCTTCTCGACGGCCTCATCCGGGTCGGCGGAGACGATCCAGCGCCGGGCGACCTGCTCGATGGGCAACTCGTCGGCCAGCCGCTCCATCTCCATCGGGTCGGTCACCGAGTGCTTCTGCTCAGGCGTCAGCGACAGCGGAGCCCAGAACCGGCAGTTGTTCAGTGCCACCTCGGGGTCGGTGTCGTAGGAGATCTTGATCTCGATCATCTTGTCGATCGTGTCGAGGTCACGGTCGTCGACGGCCGCCCCCTCGCGCAGTGCGGGCATCAGTTTCTCGGTGTAGAGCTCCTGGCCTTTGCCGGAGGTGCAGATGAAGCCGTCCCCGGCGCGCCCGGCGTACTTGGCGACCACCGGCCCGCCCGCGCCCACGTACACCGGAACTCCCCCCTCGGGGACGTCGTAGATCGACGCGCCCTTGAGGTGGTAGTACTCCCCGTCGAAGTCGACGCGCTCGCCGCGCCACAGCTCGCGCATCAGCCGCACCGATTCGCGCAACCGGGCGAAGCGCTCCTTGAATTCCGGCCATTCGGTCATCGCCCCGGTGGCGATCTCGTTGAGCGCTTCGCCGGTGCCCACTCCCAGGAAGACCCGCCCGGGATAGAGGCAGCCCATCGTGGCGAAAGCCTGGGCGATCACCGCGGGGTTGTAGCGGAAGGTCGGCGTCAGCACCGACGTACCCAGGGTGATCCGCTTGGTCCGCTCGCCCACCGCCGTCATCCAGGACAGCGCGAACGGGGAGTGCCCACCCTCGTGGCGCCAGGGGTTGAAGTGATCGCTGACCGACGCGCTGTCCATTCCGTGTTCCTCGGCGAGCACGCCGAGTTCGACCAACTCCCGCGGCGCGAACTGCTCCGCCGACGCCTTGTATCCGAGCTTGAGTTCCGCCACGCCTCCGTTTCTACTCTGCTTCCCCGCCGTTGTCCTTGGGTCTGCCCCCGGGTGGTACCTAGACTCCGCGCATGGCCCCGACGCTGACGATGGTCACCGAGCGCGTCCATCTCGCCCAGACACCCCTGGTGAACTGGACAGTGGTCACCGACGACACCGGGGTCATGCTCATCGACGCGGGCTTCCCCGGCAGTCGTGACGATGTGGTGACATCACTGGCAATGCTGGGGCACCGTCCCGCCGACGTCTCGGCGATCCTGCTGACCCATGCCCACGTCGATCACCTCGGCACCGCAATCTGGTTCGCCGCCACCCACCGGACGGCGGTGCTGTGCCACCTCGACGAGGTCGGCCACGCCCGGCGCGACTACCTCGAGCAGGCCGCCCCGGCGGCCGTGCTGGCCCGGGCCTGGCGGCCGCGATGGCTGACCTGGTCGTTGCAGGTGCTGGCTCTCGGCGGGCTGGAACGCTCCGGCATCCCGGGGGTACAGGCCCTGACCCCCGACATCGCCGCCGGCCTGCCCGGCCGGCCGCTGGCGATCCCCACCCCGGGTCACACCCGAGGACACTGCTCGTACGTGGTCGACGGCGTTCTGGTCTCCGGGGACGCGTTGATCACCGGCCACCCGCTGGCGGCGCGGCGCGGTCCCCAACTGCTGCCCGCCATGTTCAACCACAGCCAGTCCGACTGCGCGCGCAGCCTGGAGATCCTCGCGGCGGCCGGCACCGAACTGCTCATCCCCGGCCACGGCGCTCTCTGGCGGGGGCCGATCCGGGAGGCGGCACAACACGCGGATCAGCTCAGGACCGGCCGCGGATCGCCGGCCCGGTAGGACTCAAGCGCAACCAGGGCGTCACCGAGGCGGTCCGCCTCGATGCGGTAGGGCTCACCGTCCGCCGCCCCGCTGCCGACCACGGTGGCGCCCAGCGCCAGCACCGCCTCATCGCCCCCGCGCACGGCGATCCAGATCCGGGTGACCGGTTCCACGGCCCGGTCCTCGAAGTCGACCGCCGACGGCGGGTACACCCAGCTCACCAAACCCTCGCTCAGGCTCGCAGCGTCCAGGACCCAGCCACGGTCAGCCATCACCTCGTCGACGCCGGCCACCGCTTCGGCCACCGGATCGGTGTCCGCCGTGCTGTCCTCGCCCTCGTCCTGGGCCTGCGGGGCGATCAGTTCGTGGTAGAGCGGCTCAGGCACCCAACTCGAATCGCGGGCGGCCTGGCGCTTGCGGCGGCGCGCCCGCTTGGCGGCCTTTCGGACTCCCGGATCCCGCGACACGGTCGACGACGCTAGGCCAGCGCGCGGTCCAGGTCGGCGATGAGGTCCTCGGTGCCCTCCAGCCCGACCGAGATGCGCACCACGCCGTCACCCAGGCCGATCGCCGCCCGCCCGTCCGGGCCCATCGCCCGATGGGTGGTGGTGGCCGGATGGGTGATCAGCGTCTTGGAGTCGCCGAGGTTGTTGGAGATGTCGATGAGCGAGAGCTTGTCGAGCACGTCGAACGCGCGTTGTTTACCGCGGCCCTCGGGGGCATCGAGTTCGAACGTGACCACGGTGCCTCCGCCGGTCATCTGGCGCTTCGCCAGGTCGTGCTGCGGATGCGACGGCAGGAACGGATAGCGCACCCAGCGCACGGCGGGATGGGACTCCAGGAACTCCGCAATCCGGTGGGCCGAGGCATTGCTGTAGTTCACCCGGACCGACATCGTCTCAAGTCCCTTGAGCAGTACCCAGGCGTTGAACGGGCTCAATGCGGGGCCCGTGTGGCGCATCAGCATCTGCACCGGGCCCTCGATGTACTCGCTGTCACCGAGAATCGCGCCACCGAGAACCCGGCCCTGCCCGTCGATGTGCTTGGTGCCCGAATAGATCACCACATCTACCCCGAGCGGCAGGCCCTGTTGCAGCAGCGGGGTGGCAAAGACGTTGTCCAGCACGGCTTTCGCGCCTGCCGCGTGAGCCATCTCCGACACCGCCGCAATGTCGACCAGCGACTGCATGGGGTTGGACGGGGTCTCGAAAAACACCACCTGGGCCGGTCTGGCGAGGGCTCGCTCCCATTGGTCGAGGTCTTCACCGTCGACGAAGACGGTTTCCACACCCCAGCGCGGAAGGATCTCATTGCAGACGACAAAACACGAACCGAAGAGACTGCGGGCGGCGACCAGCCTGTCCCCGGCGGCCAGGAGCGCACCGAGGCCGGTGAACACCGCGGCCATTCCCGAGGAGGTGGCGAACGCGGCGGGGGCACCCTCGATCAGCCGCAGCCGCTCCTCGAACATGGTGACCGTCGGATTGCCGTAACGCGAGTAGACGAAGCGGTCGATCTCGCCGGTGAACGCCTTCTCGGCCTCCGCGGCGGACGGGTAGACGTATCCCGACGTCAGGTACAGCGCCTCGGCGGTCTCGTCGAAGCCGGAGCGCAGCAGTCCGCCGCGCACCCCGATGGTGGCCTGGCTGACGCTGTCCGGCAACGGCGCGGGGGTCCGCACCGAGGGGGTCTCGTCGTCGTCTGGCTCAGTCATCTCAGGTTTGTTTCCAGGGCAGACCCTCCGCACGCCACCCGGTGCCGCCGCGGTGGCCGCGTTCGTCGAGCTGGCCCTCGAAGCCCTCGAGCATGTTGTAGGAGGGGCCGATTCCGGCCGCGGTGGCGGCTTCGGCGGCAGGGATGGATCGTTTGCCCGACCGGCACAGGAAGATCACCGGCCGCTCTCCCGGGGTGACGCCCGCGGCCGTCAGATCGGCGATGAAGTTCCCGTTGCGTTGACCGTCATTGCGATTCCACTCCACGAACACCACCTCGCGGCCCACCTCGGACAGATCGGGCACGCCGACCCACGTCCACTCCGCACCGGTGCGCACGTCGACGAGCACCGCATCGGGGTTGGTGCGCAGCAGTTCCCAGCTCTGCTGGGGCGTGATGTCTCCGGCGTAACTCACAAATGTGAGTCTCGCACACCCGGCTACCGGGGTCCCGGCGAGCACACCTTCCACTCGCCGTTCTCCCGGGCGAAGGTCATCGGCGTGCTGACCCTGTCATCCGGCGCGCTCTCGAAGTGATACGTCACCGTGGCGGAGGCCCGGTCGCCGTCCACCTCGACGCCGGCGACGTCCTCGACGTACCTGGCCCCCTTGGCCTCTGAGGATCGACGCTGATCGGCAAGCACCCCGGATTCGGTCCCCAGCTGATCGCGGCAGGTGAAGTTGCGGAAGGCGGGGTAATCACCGCGCTGCAGCGCGTCGTTCTGCCCTACCACCGCGCGGCCTATCCCTGCCTCATTGCGGCGGTCTTCGCCGCGTATCGCCCACAGCAGCACCGCTGCGATCACCGCGATCCCAACCACCGCCAGCGCGGTCAGCACCGGCATCAGCGAGGGACGGTGTTCGGCGGGTTCGGACATCATGGCCAGGATAGGCGGGTTCCCCGGCAGACCCCCTCGCCTGACCGCCGCGCTGCCGGGTCAAGATGGTCGGCGTGCACCGCGCGCCCGAGGTCCGTCGCCCGCTGGGGCAGCGGTTCGGCGATCTGGTCTCCGCTCCGCTGTCCTGGGTGCTCGCGCTGGTCGTCGCGATGGCCGGCGGTGCCCTGCTGGGACTGATTCCGGCGACCGGGGCCGCCGAGCGCTCGCCGGTGGTGGTTCCGCCGACCGCGGAGTCCAGCCGGGCCACCGAATTGCTCCAGCAGTTCCCCGGCGGCAACCAGGCGCCGGTGATCCTGCTTGTCACCCGGACCGACGGCGGGGTGCTCTCGCCGGACGACCTCGCCGCCGCTGAGCAGGCCCGCGCCCGGATGACCGCCCGCAGCACCGCGTCCGCGGGCGCACCGCCGATACCGCCGGTGCCCTCGGCAGACGGAAAGGCGGCGCTGGCGCCGGTGCCGCTGGACCCGACCCTCACCGGATTCGCGCTGTCCGACGAGGTGAAGGAACTGCGGGCGGCCGCGCGCGAGGGTCTGCCCGGCGAACTCACCGTCAACGTGACCGGCGGTCCGGCGTTCGGCGCCGACATCGCCAACTCCTTCTCGGGCGCCAACTTCGTCCTGCTCGGCGTCACGGTGGGGGTGGTGGCACTGCTGCTCATCGTCACCTACCGCTCGCCGGTGCTGTGGCTGGTGCCGCTGCTGGTGATCTCGCTCGCCGACCGTGTGGCGGCCGTGCTGGGATCGGCCATCGCCGAAGCGGTCGGGCTGGGCGGCGACGGCTCGACCTCCGGCACGACCAGCGTGCTGGTGTTCGGCGCGGGCACCAACTACGCCCTGCTGCTGATCTCGCGTTACCGGGAGGAGTTGCGGCGCACCGTCAATCACCGGGCGGCCCTGAGCACCGCGGTGCGCTTCGCGGCTCCGGCGATCGTCGCCAGCAATGCGACGGTGGTGCTGGCCCTGCTGACCCTGCTGCTGGCCTCCTCGCCAAGCACCCGCAGCCTCGGTGTTGAGGCCGCCTCCGGTCTGCTGGTCGCCGGCGTGTTCGTGTTGCTGGTGCTACCGCCGTCGCTGGCGCTGTTCGGCCGGAAGTTGTTCTGGCCCTTCGTTCCACAACCCGGCTCCGACCAACCCGCCGAATCCGGAGCCTGGTACCGGATCGCCGACTGGGTGTCGGGCCATGCCGGTCGGGTGACGGTCGCTTCGATCATGGTGCTGGGCGTGCTGGCCACCGGACTGGCGGGCACACCGGTCGGCCTGTCGCTGGTCGACCAGTTCCGGGTCAGCGCGGACTCCATCGACGGCTTCAGGACCCTGGCCGCCCACTTCCCCAGCGGTGTGACCGATCCGACCCGGGTGGTTGCCCCCGTCGACGCCGCCGACGCGGTGACCGCGGCAATCGAGCGCACGCCCGGCGTCGCCTCAGCGGCTCCGGCTGGGACATCGGACACCGGCCTCACCCAGTGGCAGGTCGTCATCAACGCTGAACCGGCTTCCCCACAGTCCTTCGAGGTCGTTACGGCACTTCGGAATTCGGTCCACCAGGCGGATCCCGACGCGCTCGTCGGCGGCACCGACGCCCAGGCCCTGGACGCCCGCAACACCGCTGTCCGGGACCGCCAGGTGGTGATGCCGGCCGTTCTGATCGTGGTCCTCGCGGTCCTCTACGCGTTGCTGCGGGCTGTTCTGGCACCCCCGGTTCTGGCGGCTGCGACGGTGCTGTCCACCCTGGCGGCACTGGGGATGGGCGGCTGGGTCAGCGTGCACCTGCTCGGCTTCCCGGCGCTGGACAACTCGGTGCCGCTGTTCGCGTTCCTCTTCCTGGTCGCGCTGGGCATCGACTACACCATCTTCCTGGTGACCCGGGCCGGCGAGGAGACACCGCTCTATGGCACCCGTGGCGGGATCGTCCGGGCGGTCTCGGCCACCGGCGGGGTGATCACCAGTGCGGGAATCGTCCTGGCGGCCGTGTTCTGCGTGCTAGGGGTGCTGCCGCTGATCTTTTTGACCCAGATGGGGATTATCGTCGGACTGGGCATCCTGCTCGACACCTTCGTCGTGCGCACCGTCGTGATTCCGGCGCTGTTCACCCTCATCGGCCCGCGGATCTGGTGGCCGGCGTTCCGGCGCGAGGACATCGAGCGGACCGACCGGCTAGCCGTTCAGGAGACGTTCGCTGTTCAGTAGATGTAAGAGAAACTGATCGCCCGTCGCGGGACTGAACTGGTGTTGACCCTGGAACCGTGGACCACGCGGCCGTCGAAGAACACGGCCGCGCCAGGGTCCAATTCCACCGGAATCGGCTGGAGTTCCGGAAAGAGCCTCGACACCTCCAGCCGAATCTGTTCACCGTCCGCAGCGTCGGCGCTTCCGACGTGGGGCAGGTCGCCCGACCGGTGCGATCCCGGGTAGAACTCCAGGCAACCGTTCTCGACACGGGCTGGATCGAGAGCGATCCAACAGGTCAAAGCCCCGTTGTACGAGGTGCGCTGAACCGGCGGGATGTAGGCCAGATCCTGATGCCAGGGCTGTGCCGACCCGACTGCCGCGGGCTTGCCCCAAAAGTTGACCGAGAGCAACCTGGGCCGGTGCCCTGCAACCAGCGCACTGACGACATGCCGGTAGAAATCGCTCTTATCGCCGAGATCCGCGAAGAAAGGGTCTCTTTCCTCGAGATGAAACATCGCCCGGAGCACTCCGCGGTAGCTCTTCACCCTGCCGGTTTGGCCCAGGAATCCACCTCCAGGGCACTCCAGGTTGACGTTCGGCACGCTGTATTCCAGATCGAGTGCAGATTCGGTGACCGTCGAGAGATGGGCGTTCACCCGCTCGATCATTGACGCCGGTATGACGGCGGCAAGAGCGACGAAACCTTTTTCGCGGAAGCACTCCCGGTCCTGGTCGGTGATCAAGGTCAGGCGTCCAGGATCGATTCGTAGAGACGTTGTTCCATGATCCGGAAGCGCGCGTAGTCCTCTGTCAGCCGCATTGGGTCGGCGTGAACCAGATATGCGTATCCGGGTCGGGTGTTCGTATCACTCGTCTTAGGCAGGTAGTCGCCCCTTCTCACCGTCAGCAGTACCTCCCGCACCGACTCCAGCGAATACATTTCCGACAGATCCGCGGGTCTCGCGACCGTACCTCCACGATCCGAGTGGAAGTACACCAGCCGGGCATTCCGTGTCACCCGATCAGACTGCAGTGCCTGCAGCGCACGGTGGGGGCAGACGTAGGCATCAACCGTCAGTTGAACAGGGTCCAGGCCTATCGCGAGCTCGAAGGCCCTCGGCGACATCGCGCCCGCAAGTCGTGCGCCGATCTCTATCAGCGCCGGACCCTTCGGCGTTCGGCGCACCTCGACATGAGCGGGACCGGTTTCCACACCCAGACATGCCAGTACCTTGCAGACGTAGTCGGCCAGGGGCACGTAGTCCTCATCGCGGGGATTCAGCAGTTCGGCATACAGATCGGTCGAAATCGGCTCCTCCCGCTCGTCTACCCCAACCCAGATATCGGTGATGAAGTGTCTTCCGTCGACACTCATGGTGTTCACCATGTATTCCGCACCGGGCAGATACTCCTGCACGACCAATTTGTCATTGACGATCCCAAAGAGATTTGTGGTGCCGATGGTCTGCTCGAATGCTCGGGCGAGGTCGATTTCGTCATCGCAGAAGACGACGCCCTCCGATCGGGCCGCGAACTCCGGCTTGGAGACCACCTTCTGAAACGGCTGGCGGCGATACCAGAGAAGAATCTCCTCGAGCGAATCGGATCTGATTTGGCGGGCGGCCAACAGCCCCTCCGAACGAAGCGCCTCGTGCATCACAAACTTACTGCGCCTGCACATCACCTCGATCGCGGAATTGCGACCGACCCCAAGTCGAGCCGACAGATCATCGGCGGTAACCACGCCTGAGTCACAGCCGGGAAGTATCGCCGCCAGCGCATACCTGCCCAGGAACTCCACCGTTTGTTCCAAACCGGATTCCTGATAGTCGATACAGTGCTCGAAATCCGAGCTCCGCAGGCTCCGGGACAGGCTTCTGTCGACACCTTTCGAGGTTTGGATGTGCAGAACCCCGAAGCCTAGTTCCTTGAATAACGGCGCCAGCAACGCTCCACTTGAGAATGCGTCAACGATGGCCACGTATCGGTCAGCAGAGATTTCGCATCACCTCCAGAAACGTCTGCCTGGTGTTGCGCCAGGGTCCCGGTAGTGCGGACTCGCCGGTATCAAGAAGTTCCTGCAGTTGCGGGAACAGCGGTTCCGCGATCAATCGGCTGGCTTCGGCGGGCACCAGTGTCGTCAGATGGTCGATCGAGATGACGTCGACGGAGCCAGCGGGGCCCACCGGGATCACCGGCTGGTCGATTGTCGTCACCTGCGAGTAGAGCGGGAACCGATGCGCCGGCGAACCGACATCGCAGGTCACATCAGCGAGGATGGACAACCTCGATTCGGCGGACAGGTCCCTCTCCTGCAGGAAAGGCGAACCCGCCGTGTCTGACTGAATGCAGTTCACCAGCACGTCGAACTGCGGCAGCGTCGCCAGGATGTCGGGATCGGCGGTTTCGGCTCGACCCCACCGCGTGGGTACGATCCCGACTTCCCGGCACAGCTCCGACGCACCCGAGCCGGCATTTCCTCGATGACCGATGATCACCACCGAGGGTCTGAAATCGGCTTCGCTTGCCGACTCCACAACACGCGCCACCAGGGATTGGCGATCAGGGAAGTAAGGGTGGGGGATCTCCAGGGCTCGGTGCAGTGCTTTATCGAAGACGAACTGCACGGCCAAGGCCGCACCCACGAACCCCGACAGCCATCCGATCCGGCCGACTGTCAGCGCGAACCCGTTGTCATCTGTGAGATATTCGCAGTCCAGCAATGTTCCACCACCATCGCGGAACCGGCGAAGAAGGCTGCGGCTGTGGTCCTGGCCCTTGTAGCAGTGTGCGTAGTAAATGTGGCTGTGGCGTAGTGGGAAATTGCCGGACGGAAGTTCCTTCAGACCGAGTATGAAGAACTCCGCCGGCGCATCGACCCATGTCCCGGGCGGCTCAAGCCGACAACCGGCCGCTGCGAATTCGGCGTCCGGCGCAATGCGCGTGCCGGAGCTTTCGACGACCACCGTATGACCGGACCGAACGAGCACTGCTGCCTGCTCCGGTAGCAGTGGGGTCCTTCTCTCATGGGGCTTTGTCTCCTCGCGTAACCACAGATGGCCCATGATCCGACCTTCACGCGACAGCCGTAAAGGCGTCAGATAGGTAGCGATAATCAGCGTGAGATGCGAGCAGTGTGTCGTGGCGTCCTACCAGACTTCGCGCGACACGTCGACCAGCCGCTGATGGCACCATCTCACAGAAGATCGACCGCTCCGCGAGGTACTCGCGGACAGAGGTCCCGTCGGGCTGGAACAACCAAAAGTATGCCGAGCCGTCACGACTTTCCAGCTGGTATTCCAGTCCGACCTGAGAGGTGACCTGGGCTTGAAGCATGTTGTAGCCGAACATCCGGTCGTAGACCATCGCCACAAGGCCTCCAGAGGCACGGGCGGCTGCTTCGATGAAGAAAAGTTGGTCATCCCGTCGGATGACCTCGATATGAATCAGGCTCTCGTGGACTCGCAGAGCACGCGCCACAGCTACCGCATAATCGCGGAGGGAATGGGATTGGGGGTCGTCAGCGAGTAACGGCATGCTACCCACAGGTTTACCCCGGCCAAAGTCCAGCGGGGCTAGGTTGTATCGCGAACAGCCGAACCACGTCGGACGATCGTCGATCACCATGGAGTCGAGATGCAGCATCTCCCCGACGATCTCCTCCTCAGCCATGTAAGCGGTATTGAGGCGATGTCGACCGCAATCCACGAACTGTTCGAGGGATGAGATACGGGCGACTCCCAGCGAACCGCCTAAGGCGATGGGTTTGACAAGGAAGGGCCGTCCCAATTCGGATTCGCACTGCGCGAACAGGGCATGGGTATCCCGGGACCAATCCAACTCCAGCGCCTTCGGAACAGTGAGTCGACAATCGCTCACCATCTGCTTCATCGCCATTTTGTCTCGGAACCGGCGCGTATCGAGGGCGCTCATCCCGACGAGGTGGAATCGATCACGGAGTCGGGCGGTGACCTCGAGGTCGCCCTCGAAAAAGCTCAGCAGGCGCAGCTGGTCGCAACCCTTTGATTCACGGGCGACCGCTTCCATCGCTCCGGCATCGAACTCCTCGGCGAAACAATGATTCCGGTAATGGACCCTGACGTAGTAGACCCGGTCGAAGAATCCCTCGTAGGACCCGAAGGCTTCCCGGAGCCGCACATCGACAAGCGCTGTCAATCGCAGCTCCGTTGCTTCCCGCAGGGAGGACAGATCCAGTAAGCGGAGCGGGTTGAGGGTGTAGGTGAAGACGAGCATCAGGGCCCGTCGCGCTGAAGCCACTACTAGACCTTCCGAAGGGGTCGATCCGCGTAGATCTCAGGATACGGCTAGGTGGACTACTCGCAGGAAAATCAGTGAACGCCGCTCATCAGTCTGGTGAGGCGAGGGGCAAGAAAGATCGCGACCGCACCAACGGCGATTGCGACACCCCCGAGGGTTCCGAAGTAGGCAAGCTCTCGGTCGGGATCGTAGTAGCGGGCCAGGAAGCCGGACATCGCCGTACCCAAACCAATGGACAGGAAGTACAGCGCCATCATCTGCGCCCGGAAAGCCTCCGGTGCCAACTGTGTGGTCACTGCCAGACCGGTCGGTGCGATGAGCAATTCAGACACCGCGAAGACGGCCAGTATCGCCACGAGCAGGACAGCCGGCACGGACTGACCTGATGTTCCCGCGGCCGTCAGGAAGAGAAGGAAGGCGATCCCGATACCGATGACGCCGAGGGCGAATTTCACCGGCGTGGTGGGCGCGCGGCGTCCCAGTCTGGTCCACATCACCGCAAAAAGCGGCGACAGCAGGATCACCCACACCGGTTCGATCGAGCCGATCCACTCAGGTGGTGCCACCCAGCCGAAGATAGATCGGTTGACTCGCTCGTCGGCATAGATAGCGAGGACGGTCGAGATCTGCTGGAAGAGAGCGCAAAAGACCGTGTTGGCGAGGAACAGTGGGATGAAAGCCCGGACCCGGTTCCTTTCGGCCGAATCAACTCTCGGGCTTCTGAGCATCACCACGAAGTAAACGGCCGCAGCGATCAGAGTGAGCCCGGTGACCGACTGGGACAGGTTGCCCAGCGTCAGCAACCGCGACTCGAAAGCCGCCACTACTAGGCTTACAACCAGAACTGCGATGCCGGTCATCCTCCAGATTCCCCCGCGGGACAGGGGGTTTGGAACGTTTCGTCCGTGAGCGCCCAGGTTGCGGCGGAACATGGCGTATTGGACGAGGCCGATCGACATGGCAAGGGCGGCCGCACCGAACCCGTAGCGGAATCCGAGCCTGGTCTGAAGCAGTCCGGTGACCAGTGGGCCGATGAAGGCACCGAGGTTGACCCCGAGGTAGAAGAGTGTGAAACCGCCGTCACGTCGTGGGTCACCCTGTCGGTAGAGCGTGCCGAGCAGCGAGGCCGCGTTGGATTTCAAGGCGCCTGAACCTACGGCGATGCACACCAGACCGACCGCGACACCGGCAAGTCCCGGCAGTATCGCCAGGGCGACGTGGCCCACCATCACGGCCACGCCACCGTAGAAGACGGTGCGCTCCATCCCCAGCAGCCGGTCGGAGACCCAGCTTCCGAGCACCGTGCACAGGTACACCAGGCCGCCGTAGGCTCCGACGATCCCTGTCGCTGTGCTCTTCGGGAGCCCGAGCCCACCCACGCTGACTGAGTGGTAGAGGTAGTAGCCCAGGATCGTGAGCATCCCGTAGAAGGCGAACCTTTCCCACAGCTCGATTCCGAAAAGATTGGCCAGACCGATCGGCTGACCGACAATCGTGCGGTCGCTGTCCGCGTCAGTTCGCTGCGCGTCGCCGGCCATGTGCGCCACCCTGCCAGATTCCTCCGCTGAACTCGGAATCCACATCGTCCCTCCGGGATAATCTCAATGGCAGCTTCGAAGGGAGTTGCCATGGCCCAGCCCGCCGGACTTTCAGCCGACCTCTCGGGGTCATCGATTTCGGTCACCAAGCTCGGTAGCCGGATCGGGGCCCGCGTCGACGGGGTCTTGCTCGATGGGAACCTCAGCCCCGAAGTGGTGGATGCGATTCGTTCCGCGATGCTCTCTCACAAGGTGGTTTTTTTCCGGGGCCAGCACCATCTCGATGAGGATCGGTTGCTGGCATTCGGTCACTTGCTGGGCACACCGATTCGGCACCCCGCGGCGGCACCGGACGCGCCGCTGGTCACACCGATCAGCCCGCACGACGGCACTGTCCCCTGGTGGCACACCGACGCGTCGTTTCTGGTCAACTACCCGGCCGTGACCCTCCTGCGGGCTGTCTCCGTGCCCGACTATGGCGGGTCCACCCTCTGGGCTTCCGCCTCTGCTGCCTACGCCGATCTGCCGGCACCGCTGAAGAGTCTCGTGGAAAACCTCTGGGCACAGCACACCTGGTCATCAGGCGGCACCTACTGCAAAGAGTGCTGGTCTGTGACGGATGATCACGCGGGATCCCGAAGCAAGTTCGAGAAAATGGATTTCCGAACCGAGCATCCAGTCGTACAAGTGCATCCGGAGACCGGTGAACGCCACCTACTCGGCGGTGACTTCGTCCGCAACCTCGTCGGCCTGGACAATCACGACTCAAATGTTCTCCTGACGCTCCTGCAGCGCCACATCACCATGCCGGAGAACACAATCCGGTGGACCTGGGAACCCGGTGATGTCGCCATCTACGACAATCGCGCCACTCAGCATCGAGCGGTCAATGACTACGACGGCAGTGATCGGCTGCTGCACCGGATCATGTTGATGGGTGAGGTGCCGGTCAACATCCACGGACAGCCCAGCCGGGTGGTCAGCGGTGCACCCCTGAGCGCGCCCTGACGCGACGCCCGTTCTAAGGCTGTCCGGGCAGCAGCCGCACCATCAGCCCGTTGGCCTCGGCGAGCAGGGTGCCGTTCGGGTCGGTGAGCTCGGCATTAACAAATGACTTGCGCCCCTCCACCTTCGACGCCCATCCGCGCATCGTAAGCGGTACATCGATCGGGGTGATGTTGCGGTAGTCGACGTGCAGGAAGGCGGTACGGCTGATCGGCCTGCCGATTGCGTGGATGATGATCCCGCACATGACGTCAAACATCATCGCGACCATTCCGCCGTGCACGGCGTTGTTGCCACCCACGTGGTAGCGGCTGAACTGGACACCCACCTCGACGACCTCGGGGTCGAAGTGGCGGATCTGCCAGGGCGGCATCAGCAGGCTGCCCGCGCCGGGCAGGCTGGCGACCCGCCCCGACGGCCCGACACCGCCGGCTGCCTGGTGCGGCGCGAGCACCGCGATCAGATCCTCGACGCGGTCGGCGGCCTGATCCCAGTCGGTTTCGGCGGCCGAGACCGCCAGATCCTGGGCGCGACGCATCGCGGTCACGAACCGTCCGAATCCGGCGGGCTCGTCAATCACCTGAAAGCGCGGGAACCCGCCGTGGTGGTCGTAGTCGGGGTCGAGATCGTGGGGGTCGCGATCGTCGTCGGTCACGACCTGGCCGCCAGGACGTCGCGGCGCACGATGGTCTGGTCCCGGCCGGGCCCCACTCCGATGCATGAAACCGGCGCTCCAGCGAGCTCTTCCAGCCTCAGCACATAGTCGCGCGCCCTGGCGGGTAGATCGTCGAATTCCCGCGCCCCGGAGATGTCCTCCCACCAGCCGGGCATTTCCTCATAGACCGGTTCGGCACGGGCGAATTCGCTCTGGGTCATCGGCATGTCGTCGGTGCGCCTGCCGTCAACGGTGTAGGCCACGCACACCGGCACGGTCTCCAGACTGGAAAGGACGTCCAGTTTGGTGACGAAGTAGTCGGTGATGCCGTTGACCCGGCTGGCGTAGCGGGCGATCACGGCGTCGAACCATCCGCAGCGCCGCCGTCGCCCGGTGGTCACGCCGAACTCCCCTCCGGTCTTGGTCAGGTACTCACCGTTGGCGTCGAAGAGCTCGGTCGGGAAGGGCCCCGACCCCACCCGAGTCGTATAGGCCTTGAGGATGCCGAGCACGGTGGTGATGCGGGTGGGTCCGATACCCGAGCCCACCGCCGCGCCTCCTGCGGTGGGATTCGATGACGTCACGTACGGATAGGTGCCGTGGTCGACATCGAGCAGCGTGCCTTGGGAGCCCTCGAGCAGTACCGTCTCACCGGCCTCGAGCGCGTTGTTGAGCAACAGTCGGGTGTCGGCGATGCGGTGGCAGAAGCCCTCCGCCTGAGCCAGCACCGCGTCACAGATCGCATCGGGGTTGAGCGCTTTCCGGTTGTAGATCTTGACCAGCACCTGGTTCTTGAACTCGCACGCGGCAGCGATCTTCGCCGAGAGCAGGGCGGGGTCACGGACGTCGGCGACGCGGATCCCCATCCGGGCGATCTTGTCCTGGTAGCAGGGACCGATCCCGCGCCCGGTCGTACCGATCCTCTTGTTGCCCAGGTAACGCTCGGTCACCTTGTCGATGGCGACGTGATAGGGCATCAGCAGGTGCGCATCGGCGGAGATCAGCATCCGCGAGGTGTCGACCCCGCGGTCTTCCAGGCCGCGCAGCTCGTCGAGCAGGATCGCCGGATCGACGACGACGCCGTTGCCGATGACGTTGGTCACCCCCGGGGTCAGGATCCCGGACGGGATGAGGTGCAGCGCGAAGTTCTCCCCCGTCGGCAGCACGACCGTGTGACCGGCGTTGTTGCCACCCTGGTAGCGCACCACCCATTGCACCCGGCCCCCGAGCAGATCGGTGGCCTTCCCCTTGCCCTCGTCGCCCCACTGGGCACCGATGAGCACGATTGCCGGCATGGCCTGACCCCGCTCCACTCCTGGCTATTGTGTCCAGCCGGTGGCTTACCCTAGCGGAGCGCGCCCTGCCCGGCGCAGCATCAGGAGTGTCCTTGACCAAGCACGGGTCTCGATCCGACCTCGCGGTGCTGCTGTTCGGTGGGCGCCGCGCTCCCCGGGCCCTCTCCGGACTGCCATCGGTGCAGGTGGAGACCACCGATCAGGTCACCGCGGCCGTCGCCGGGGTCCGGCGGGTGGCCGTCGTCGGTGCGGAGGCCGATCTGGCCGCGGTGCTGACCGGGCTGATGCGGGCCGAGCTGCTCGACGTTGAGGTGGCCCACGTCCGGGGTTGGCGCTCGGCGCGCCGGGCGATGTCCGCCGCCGCGCGCCGGGTCCCGCTGATCCGCGACGACACCGCAACGGCACTGGCCGGGGCCGCGCTGTGGCTGCCGCCGCACGGTTCGGAGTCTCTCCGCGGCGAGGCGGTGGTGGACGACACGGTGCTCTTCGACGGCGAGGTGGCCGCGGTGCGGATCGAGCCGATGCCCTCGATGCCCGGCCTGCGGGCGGCGGTGCTGACCGGGCCGGGCGCCCGTCCGCGGCGGTGGGTCGGCGGGCGCGCCGCACAGCTGGGCACCACCGGCGCACGCGTGGTCCGCGACGGCGTCGCGGGCCGTCGCGAGGTCAAACGGTCGACGTTCTACCGGCACACCCAGGGCTGGCTGCGCGTGGACTGACGCCGGGCATGACATCATCGGCGCGTGTGGTGGTTCTACACCGTCATCCTGGGCATGTCGTTCGGGCAGATCCTGGGCGAGCTGGCCCAGACAGTGCGCGAGTGGTCGAGAGACCGCGCGCGTCGGCCGTTCCTGCCGGCCGTGCTGTGGCAGGTGTTCCTGCTCGTCCTGGTGGTCGAGGTGTGGCTGGCGGTGACCTATTACCGCACGACGCTGGTGCAGATATCCGTGCTCGAGCTGCTGGCCTTCCTGGCCGTGCCGGGCGGAATCCTGGTGATGTCCTTCCTGCTGCCCGCGGCCCAGCCCGGCCAGCAATCCGACGACGAAACCCCGGCCGCGGCGTTCGACCGGATGCGCCCGGTGTTCTTCGGTGTTCTCATCGGCATCGTCGCGATCAACCTCGCCCACGAGTTGCTGATCAGCCAGCAGGGTCTCGACGCCGATCTGGTGTTCCAGATCGTGATCGCCGCGGGTGGCGTGGTGGGACTGCTGCTGCACAAACCGGCCGCCGACGTCGCCCTCGCGGTCGCGATGATCGCGATTCTGGGCGTGTACATCGGCTCGCAGTACTCCACCGTTCTGGTAGAGGGCTGAGCGTGTGACCGTTCGGCCACTGCACCAGTCGGTACGGCCCAGCCCGGTCTTCCTGGCACTGGTTGCGCTGACCGTCGTGGGCGGGGTGCTGGCATGGCAGGCCGCGCAAGACATCCGGCCGATGGCCTACATCGGGGTCTTCGTGTTCGTGATCGCCGGCTGGCTGGTGTCGCTGTGCCTGCACGAGTTCGGTCACGCCTACACCGCCTGGCGATTCGGCGACCACGACGCGGCGGTCCGCGGCTACCTGACGCTCAACCCCCTGAAGTACTCCAGCCCGATGCTCTCGCTGGGTCTGCCGCTGCTGTTCATCGCCCTCGGTGGGATCGGACTGCCGGGCGGTGCGGTGTACGTCCGGACCGACTTCATGACCCCGCGCCAGCGCACACAGGTGAGCCTCGCGGGACCGTTGGCGAACCTGGTGCTCGCCGTGCTGCTGCTGACGGCCACCCGTCTGCTGTTCGATCCGGCCCACTCGGTCTTCTGGGCCGGCGTGGCGTTTCTGGGGTTCCTGCAGGTGACCGCACTGGTACTGAACCTGCTGCCGGTGCCGGGACTGGACGGCTACGGCGCACTGGAGCCGCACCTGAGCGCAGCCGCCCGGCGGCGACTCGAACCCGTCCGGCAGTTCGGCTTCGTGATCCTCCTGCTGGTGCTGTTGACCCCGGCGCTCAACCGCTGGTTCTTCGCCGTCGTCTTCTGGTTCTTCGGCCTGGCCGGGGTGCCTGCCGGTCTGGCCGGTCTCGGCGGTGAACTGACCCGCTTCTGGTCTGCCTGGCTCTAACCGGGCGGCGTCGGGCAAAATCTCCGGCGTGGGTGCGGGACATGGACACAGTCATGGCGCCGCGGACACCGCCGCTGACACCAAGGTGAGCCGCATGGTGGTGGCGGCGGTGATTCTCGGCACCTTCTTCGCCATCGAGGTGACCACCGCAGTCGTCATCGGCTCGATCGCACTGCTCGCCGATGCCGGGCACATGCTGACCGATCTGGTGGCCCTCTTCATGGGACTGATCGCACTGCTGCTGGCCCGCCACGGTCCGGCGTCGGCGGCCCGCACCTACGGATGGCACCGCGCCGAGGTGTTCACCGCGGTCGCCAACGCGGTATTGCTGCTCGGGGTCGCGGCGTTCATTCTCGTCGAGGCGATCAAGCGCCTGGGCGATGCGCCGGAGGTGCCGGGCGGGCCGATGATCGTGGTGGCGTCGGCCGGGTTGGCCGCCAACATCGCGGTGATGCTGCTGCTGCGGTCCCAGTCCGGTCAGAGCCTGGCCGTCAAGGGCGCCTACCTGGAGGTCGTCGCCGACACGGTCAGCAGCATCGGGGTCCTGATCGCCGGGGTCGTCACCCTGACGACCGGATGGCCCTACGCCGACACGGTGGTGGCCGTGCTGGTGGCACTGTGGGTGCTGCCCCGAGCCATCGCGCTCGCGCGAACTGCGCTGCGGGTCCTCTCGGAGTCCTCACCGAGCCACATCGACGTCACCGAACTGCATGCGGCACTGGCCGGCGTCGACGGGGTGACCGAAGTCCACGATCTGCACGTCTGGACCCTGGTCCCGGGTAAGGACATGGTGACGGCGCATTTGCGAACCGACGGGAGCTCCGAGCGGGTGCTCGATGACGCCCGCGCAGTATTGGCCGCTCGCGGCCTCGGGCACGCCACCGTCCAGATCGAGACGCCCTCAGCCGGCGAGTGTCCCGAGCGCAACGACCTCTGAGTCCCGGCCCGGCGCCCTCAGACGAGCCCGAGGCCGGCGCGCGCGCCCGGATCGCAGTCGTCGAGAAGGTCCAGGCACCGCTCGAACTCCTCGGTCTCGCCGATGACATCGGCGGCCCGGGCCAGGGCGGCGACGCAGCGCAGGAACCCGCGGTTGGGTTCGTGAGCGAAGGGCACCGGACCGAACCCCTTCCAGCCGTTGCGACGCAGCTGATCCAAGCCGCGGTGGTAGCCGGTGCGGGCGTAGGCGTAGGCGGTCACCGCCTTGTCGGCCGCGAGCGCCTCCTCGGCGAGTTCAGCCCACGCGACCGAAGCCGCCGGATAGGCGGCGGCCACCGCCGCCGGGCTGTCGCCCGCCCGCAGGGCGGCCTCGGCCGCGCTGTCCGCGGGCAGCAGCACAGGTCGCGGTCCGAGCAGGTCACCGTGGGAGGTCGGGGTGTTCATGACCTCATTGTGCCGGTGTCGCCGACGACCGTGCATCCCGCCCGGCGCTAGGGTCTAGCCATGTCGAACCCGCCTGGGACCGACCGCGACGACACCGACCCGGCTGCCGACGCGGGCCAGCCCCAGCATTTCACCGAGGACATCACCGAAGAGATCACCGAGGAAATCACCCTGGCCGACACCGGCGAGCCGGATGACGAACCCGCCGAACGCCGCTACACCGCACCGGGTTTCGACGCCGGATCGACCCAGATCATCGACCGCGTCCCGGATGCGCCTACCGAAGTGCTCACCGGCACCGACACCGAATCGGATCCGGTCGGGCAGACCATCGCACCCCCCGGATCCGACCGCCGCCGACCCCGGCGGCGGAGGCTGGCAATCGTGGCCGGCGTTACTGGTGCAGTCATCCTGGTCGCGGGCGTGCTGGTGGCCGTGATCCTCACGAGGGTCTCCCAGGAGGACCGGGTGCGCTCGGTCATCGGAACCTTCGACACCGCCGTGCGAAACGGTGATCTGGCGACGCTGCGCGAGGTGACCTGCGGGCAGACCCAGCAGGCCTACGCCGACTACGACGAACGGGCCTGGTCTGACGCCTACGCCAAGATCTCCTCGACCAAGCAGTATCCGGTGGTCGCCAGCGTCGATGACGTCGTCGTGAACGGCGACCACGCCGAGGCGAATGTGACGTCCTACATGGCCTTCGATCCGGGCACCACCTCGACCCGCAGCTTCGATCTGCAGTTGCGGGACAACCAGTGGAAGATCTGCCAGGCGTTCTGAGCGGTCAGCCCGCCGTCACGCTGCGACCCGCGCTGCGCAGATCGGTGCACGCCTCCACAACGCGCTCGGACATGCCCGCCTCGGCCCGCTTGAGATACGAGCGCGGGTCGTAGACCTTCTTGTTGCCCACCTCGCCGTCCACCTTGAGCACACCGTCGTAGTTGGCGAACATGTGCCCGGCGATCGGCCGGCTGAACGCGTACTGGGTGTCGGTGTCGACGTTCATCTTCACCACCCCGTAGCGCAACGAGTCTTCGATGTCCGACTTCAGCGATCCCGACCCGCCGTGGAACACGAAGTCGAAGGGCCGGGCATCGGCGGGCAGTCCCAGCTTGGCCGCCGCCACCCGCTGGCCCTCGGCGAGCACCTCCGGCTTGAGCACGACATTGCCGGGCTTGTAGACCCCGTGAACGTTGCCGAATGTCGCCGCCAGCAGATACCGGCCGTTCTCGCCGGCTCCCAGGGCCGCGACGGTCTTCTCGAAGTCCTCCGGCGTCGTGTAGAGCTTCTCGTTGATCTCCGCCTCGACGCCGTCCTCCTCCCCTCCGACCACGCCGATCTCGACCTCGAGGATGATCTTTGCTGCCGCGGCCGCTTTGAGCAGTTCCTGGGCGATGGCGAGGTTCTCCCCGATCGGGATCGCCGAGCCATCCCACATGTGCGACTGGAAGAGGGGATTGCGGCCCGCACGGACCCGTTCGGCGGAGATGGCGAGCAGCGGCCGCACGTAGGTGTCCAGCTTGTCCTTGGGGCAGTGATCCGTGTGCAGCGCCACGGTGACCGGATACTTGTCGGCAATCACCTCGGTGAACTCGGCCAGCGCCAGCGCTCCGATGACCATGTCCTTGATGCCGAGCCCGGAAGCGAATTCGGCACCGCCGGTGGAGAATTGAATGATGCCGTCGCTCCCGGCGTCGGCGAAGCCCTTGATGGCGGCGTTCACCGTCTCTGACGAGGTGCAGTTGATCGCCGGGAATGCGAACTGGTGCGCCTTCGCGCGGTCGAGCATCTCCTCGTAAACCTCGGGCGTGGCTATGGGCATGGACGATCCTCTCCGCTGGTCAGGCCTGATGGCAGTATGTCAAACGGCGAGGTTCACGGGGCGGGCTCCGCCGAGAGGTATCTTGAGCTTGATGACCACCACCGTGTTGGCCCTGCCCAACATCCTCGATCCGATGTACTGGCTGGGCGAGGGCGGGCTTTTCGCCTCGGCGGTGCTGCCCGGCATCCTGATCATCGTCTTCATCGAGACGGGTCTGCTCTTCCCACTGCTGCCCGGCGACTCGCTGCTGTTCACCGGTGGACTTCTCGCGGCCGCACCCAACCCTCCGGTCAACATCTGGGTGCTGGCCATCAGCGTCTCGGTGGTGGCGATCCTGGGCGATCAGTGCGCGTACTTCATCGGCCGCCGGATCGGTCCGGCGCTGTTCGACAAGGAAGACTCCCGATTCTTCAAGAAACACTACGTCACCCAGTCGCATGCCTTCTTCGAGAAGCACGGACCTAAAACGATCATCCTGGCCCGCTTCGTGCCCATCGTCCGGACCTTCACCCCGGTGCTGGCCGGAGTCTCCTACATGCGCTACCCGCTGTTCCTGGGCTTCGACATCGTCGGCGGGATTCTCTGGGGCGCGGGGATGACGCTGCTGGGGTACTTCCTGGGCAG
Source organism: Mycobacterium sp. (assembly GCA_018882965.1). Classification (GTDB taxonomy): domain Bacteria; phylum Actinomycetota; class Actinomycetes; order Mycobacteriales; family Mycobacteriaceae; genus Mycobacterium. The sequence continues at coordinate 64,377 of VEQY01000009.1, forward strand.
TGTTCCGTTCGTCAAGAGCAATCTGGAGCTGATGATCCTGCTCATCGTGTTCCTGTCGATCCTGCCCGGGATCACCGCGGTGGGTCGTAACGTGCTGCGCCGGCGCGGCACCCTGCCCGAAGACGAGCCTTCGGGCAACAACACCTAGCGCGGGCGTGTCACGGCCACGAGGTTCGCGGCGCGGGCCCGGCCGGTGGCTGCGGCTGCAGCGCGCCCCCCGGCAGCTGGGAGTTCTGCAGCGCCGCGATGCACAGCCCCAGCCGTCCCGGGAAACAGGTTCCGCCCGTTCCTGAGACACCCAGTGTGGTCGAGGCCATCGACCAGCACACACCGGTCACCGGATCGGGGACCTGACCAGCCGAACAGGCCGCGTTGGCGAGCGGTGCAACCACCAGGGGAGCGACGATCAGTGCCGCGGCCAGGGTGAGCGCGGGGATGATCCGGATCGGCATGCCGGTGCTCCTCGATGAGTCGGTGCGGTGTCGCGTGGCTGTCATGCGGGCGCCGTGATCTTGGTCTGCTCATCGATCAGTTTGGCCGCCTCGATCACCACGTCCTGCTCGGCTTGGAGGGCGTCGGAGTTGAGCTGCAGCACGAAGAGCCCGTCCTTGCCGGGGATCGCCACCGTCATCTGGGCCACCGCCCGGGTCTTGCCCTCGTTCACGTAGGTGCCCTCGTAGAGGATCGCGTCGAATCCGCTGAGCTGGGTCCGCTCCGGCTCACCCAGCGGGGTGAACTGGTCGAGCCCGTCGAGCTGGGCGGGGGCCAGTTCGAGGACTTTGGCCGCGTCGACGGCCGCGTCGGCGTTGCCGGTCAGCTTCGAGGCGATGGCGTACATGACCGGCGGGTCGGCCGGGTCCTGCGGCTTGTCGTAGACGATCGCCCCGTATGCCCAGTCCGGGGTCTGATCGCCGGCGTCGCTCCAGCCGGGCGGGAACGGGAATTCAATGATCGGCGTTCCCGGCTCGCCGTCCTTGATCGGCACCTCGGCGATCTTGTTCTCGGTGATGTAGTCGTGCAGCGTCATCGACGTCGGCGGGGCTGCCACCGATGTGGTCGTGGCCGGGGTCTCGGGTGCCTCTGCCGCTTCGGTCGCGGTCCGCGGGGCGCAGCCTGCCGCGCCTGCGCTGAGCGCCACGGCAGCCAGTACGGCTACTGCTGTGCGCGTGATGGCTGTGCCCGTCGTCATCGCATCGGATCCCTCGCTAGATCGCATCCGCTTCGCTGTTTCGCCGAATCTAACAGCTTCACGACGCTGCTGTGACCGCACGCGCAGCCTCCATCAGCATCCACCCGGAGATCTGAACGGACAGGTCGCGTTCGGGAGTCTCGGAGGCATCGACCGCACCGTCGACGAAGCGCGCACTTCCGCCCCCGACCGGTGGGACCTCGGCGAGCTGGTCCCAGAACGCGCCGAACAGCGGCAGGCCGTCGATGGTCTGCCGGTTGTCCCAGGCCGCCTTGGCCGAGGCCAGCACGATGCCGCGAGCGGTCGCGCGCGCGGCGACGTCCTCCTTGGTGTCGCCTGGAAGATCGGTGGCCGCCAGCGCGAGGTAACGCGCGGTGATGCCGGCGAACAGCCCGCCGTCGCCACCCCCGGCGCCCCTGAGCACTCCGTGCGGAGCCAGGTGTTCGCCGACCGCGGCGATCAGCCGACGCGCCCGCGGCGCATGCCGGTCGTCACCGGTGCGCACCGCGAGTTCGGTCTCCAGCCCGATCACCACTCCCTGGCAATAGGTGTACTGGGCGCGCACCAGAGAACCGTCCCGGATGCCGTCGAAGATCAGTTGCGTCTCGGGGTCCAGCAGGGTGCGGTCGATCCAGTCGGCCATCTGCGCGGCTCGCGGCACCTGCCCGCACCGGGCCAGCACGATCCCGGCCGGCCCGTTGGCGGGAGCATTGAAGAACTGATCCTGCTTGCGCCACGGGATGCCGCCGCCGTACTCGGGCATCCAGGAGTTGAACAGCTGGCGGGTCAACGTCTGCAGCGCCTGCGGCCGGGCGATTCCGAGCAGGCGTCCGGCCCGTTCCAGCGCCAGTGCGAGCCAGGCCATGTCGTCGTAGTACCTGTTGGTCCAGCGGCCGTTGTTGCGAATGCGATGGCCGCGGATCTGCCGCCTGATCCGCTCGGCGCGCTCAGGCCGGGGGTCGCGCAGCTGCGCATCGACGAGGGTGTCCAGCAGATGCGCCTGCCACCAGTAGTGCCAGGTGCCGTAGCTTCGATCCCGCCTCGACGGCGGCCATCCCACGACGCCCAGTTGGGTGCCGGGGATGCGCCACAGCTGTCGCAGATGCCGTCTGACGATGGCCGCCTCGGCGCTGGCCGCGCGGTTCGCCCACTGCTCCGGGCCTGTCTTCATGCCTGCGAATCCTGCCCTACCAGGCTGCTGAGAGGTCGGCCCACTGGCGGATCCAGGCGTGCATGGCGATGCCCGCCGCAACACCGGCGTTGATGCTGCGCGTCGAACCGAACTGCGCGATCGACACCGTGAGTGCGGCCCCGGCGCGAGCCGCCTCGGAGATGCCCGGCCCCTCCTGGCCGAACACCATCAGGCACTCCCGCGGCAGCGCGGCGGCTTCCAGTCGCACGGCGCCGGGGACGTTGTCGACCGCGACCACAGCAAGTCCGTTCTCGGCGGCGAAAGCCATCAACTGCTCGGTACTGTCGTGGTGCGCCAGACGTTGGTAGCGGTCGGTCACCATGGCGCCCCGGCGATTCCAGCGTCGCCGGCCGACGATGTGGACGGTGTCGACCGCGAAGGCGTTGGCGGTGCGCACCACCGCTCCGATGTTGGCGTCGTTGCCGAAGTTCTCGATCGCGATGTGCAGCGCGTGGCGCCGGGTGTCGATATCGGCGATGATCGCTGAGCGACGCCAGTACCGGTAGGCATCGACGACGTTGCGGGTGTCGCCATCGCGCAACAACTCCGGGTCGTAGTGCGGGTCGTCGGGCAGTGGCCCGGAATGGGTCTGCGACCACGGACCGACGCCGGGTGTGTCACTGCTCCACTCGGTCGGACCGGGCTCTGAGAAGTCCGGGTCAGTCACCGGCGAGTCCGAGGTCGGCAAGCCCCAGGATGCTTCGGTAGGGCACCCCCTCGGCCTCGATCGCCTCCGCGGCTCCGGTCGCCCGGTCCACCACGGTGGCGACCCCGACGACGACGGCACCCGCATCGCGCACCGCGCGGACGGCGGTCAGCGCCGACCCACCGGTGGTGCTGGTGTCTTCCACGACCAGCACCGGTCTCCCGGCGACATCGGCGCCCTCGATAAGACGTTGCAGCCCATGTGCTTTCACTGATTTGCGCACCACGAAGGCGTCGATCGGCCGACCCGGGGAATGCATCACCGCGCACGCCACCGGATCGGCCCCCATGGTGAGGCCCCCGACGGCGACGTAGTCCCAATCCGAGGTCAGCTCCCGCATGAGCCGGCCGATGAGCGGAGCCGCCCGGTGGTGCAGCGTGGCGCGACGCAGATCGACGTAGTAGTCGGCCTCCCGGCCCGAGGACAGGGTGACCCGGCCGAACACCACGGAGAGCTCTCGCACCAGTCCGGCGAGTTCGCGGCGCCGCTCGATGTCGATGTCAGGTGCGGTCACGGCCCCGTCCAATCCTGGTGGCCACGGCGCGCACCATAGCGCGGGGCATCAGGCGCCCCGCCGTCGTGAGGAACTTGTACTGCGCGCCGGGGATGCTGATGATCCTGCCCTTGGCGACGTCGGCGAGGCTCTCCGCGACGACGTCGTCGACGGTGAGCCAGAGCACCCCGGGAATCGACGACACGTCGATGCCGGCGCGCTGGTGGAAGTCGGTGTGCACGAAACCCGGGCACACCGCGTGCACCCCCACCCCGGTTCCGGCCAGTCCGTTGGCCAGGCCCTCGGTGAAGGACACCACCCACGCCTTGGACGCCGAATAGGTCGACCCGCGGCCGGAGAGCAGGCCGGCCACGCTGGCGATGTTGATGACCGACCCGGTGCGCGCGGCCAGCATCGGCGGCAGGGCCGCCCGGGTCAGCTCCATCACCGCGGTGACGTTGACGTCGAGCTGACGGCGCAACACATCCGGTTCGGCCGTCCAGAACTCCCCCGAGGTGCCGAACCCGGCGTTGTTGATCAGCACGCGCACCCCGGTCGCCAACCGGTCGGCGACCTTGTCGCGGTCGGCGGCGACGGCCAGGTCAGCCGGCAGAACCTCGACGTCCACGCGGTGGGTGGCGCGCAGTTCGGCGGCGAGGTCATCCAGTGCCGAGACATCCCGGGCGACCAGCACCAGATCGTGGCCGTCGCGGGCGAGCCGGCGCGCGTAGCCCGCACCCAGTCCGGAGGTGGGGCCGGTGACCAGTGCGACGGGGCGGGGCACCCCGCCACCCTAACCGGCTCAGCGCCCGAAGTTGGGGGCCTGGGTCTGCGGCGGCCGCGGCGCGGGCGGTACCTGCGGGCGACCCGGCGCGGCAGCGCGCCGAGCGGCCGATTGCGCGGCCGCGGCCTGCGCCGGGATGGGCGGCAGCACCCGCAACAGGTCGTTGAATTGCCGGACCGCGCGCAGGCCTTCGTCCCACTGGGCGCGGGTGGAGATGACCGGCATCGCCAGCAGCGTCCAGTTCTGCTCGTTCCACATGATCTCCGCGCAGTCCGGAGCGGTGTGGGCGAAGGTCACCATGCGGCGATCGCAGGCCCGGCGGGCGGCATCGAGGTTGTTGGAGTACACCATGCGCGGGCCGATCGCCCCGAGCAGCCAGACGTCTCCCTCGCGCGGCTCCTTGACGCCCTTGAGGCGCAGGTCCATCACGACGTTGGTGCCGACCTTGCGATGCAGGGCGATCACGGTGGCGACGTCGTCGAGATCGAAGATGTAGACCGCTTCGCCGCGGATCTGGCCGAGCACCACGTTGCGGGCGGTGACGTCGCCGACGGTCGACATCACCCCGCGCTTCCAGCGGTCGACGATCTGCTTTGACTCCGACTCGTAGTCGAAACCCTGCGAACGCGCCCACGACTTGCGCCGCCGGCCCAGCCCGCGGCGGCGGCCGACGTCGATGTACAGCAGCACCGCCGCACCCACGAAGCACAGCGCCGACAGCGTGAACCAGAACGGGACCATCGCCCAGTAGCCTAACCGTTATCCGCCGTTCACCGAGGCGGGCGGCAGGTCACAACAGGGTCACCGTTTGCCGGGCGCAGCCCGGGAAACTAGCCCAGGATCAGCGAGTCTCCGTCGGCAGCGACGTTGACCGGGACCACGTCGCCGTCGTGAATCTCCCCCGCCAGCAGCATCTTGGCCAGCTGGTCCCCGATGGCCTGCTGCACCAGCCGACGCAGCGGCCGCGCCCCGTAGACCGGATCGAACCCGCGCTGGGCCAGCCACTCCTTCGCCGGCAGGGACACCTGGAGTTCCAGGCGGCGCTGGCTGAGCCGCTTCTGCAGCTGGGCCAGCTGGATGTCGACGATCTGGACGAGTTCCTCGGGGTTGAGGCCGTCGAAGATCAGGACGTCGTCGAGCCGATTGATGAACTCCGGCTTGAACGCCGCGCGCACCGCCGCCATCACCTGCTCCTCGGTGCCGCCCGAGCCCAGGTTGGAGGTCAGGATCAGGATCGTGTTGCGGAAGTCCACCGTGCGGCCCTGGCCGTCGGTCAGCCGGCCCTCGTCGAGGACCTGCAGCAGCACGTCGAAGACATCCGGGTGGGCCTTCTCGACTTCGTCGAACAGCACGACCGTGTACGGCCGGCGGCGGACGGCCTCGGTCAACTGCCCACCCTGGTCGTAACCGATGTAGCCGGGCGGGGCGCCGACGAGCCGCGCCACCGAGTGCTTCTCGCCGTACTCGCTCATGTCGATGCGGACCATCGCCCGCTCGTCGTCGAAGAGGAAGTCGGCCAGCGCCTTGGCCAATTCGGTCTTGCCCACGCCGGTGGGGCCGAGGAACAGGAACGAGCCGGTGGGCCGGTTGGGGTCGGCGACCCCGGCGCGACTGCGCCGGACGGCGTCGGAGACCGCGGTCACGGCCTTGCGTTGTCCGACCACCCGCCTACCCAGTTCGTCCTCCATCCGCAGCAGCTTGGCGGTCTCGCCCTCCAGCAGCCGGCCCGCCGGAATGCCCGTCCACGCTGACACCACGTCGGCGATGTCGTCGGGACCGACCTGCTCCTTGAGCATGACCGCTTCGCGGGCCTGCGCCTGCGGCAGCGCGGCGTCGAGTTTCTTCTCGACCTCCGGGATACGTCCGTACCGCAGTTCGGCGGCCTTGGCCAGATCCCCGTCGCGCTCGGCCCGGTCGGCCTCGCCGCGCAACACTTCGAGCTGTTCTTTGAACTCGCGCACGACGTCGATGGCATTCTTCTCGTTCTGCCAGCGCGTGGTCAGCTCGGCGAGTTTCTCCTTGTAGTCGGCCAGCTCGGTGCGCAGCTTCTCCAGCCGTTCCTTGGAGGCAGCGTCCTCTTCCTTCTCCAACGCCATCTCTTCGATCTCCAGCCGGCGGACCAGCCGCTCGACCTCGTCGACCTCGACGGGACGGGAGTCGATTTCCATGCGCAGCCGCGAGGCCGACTCGTCGACGAGGTCGATGGCCTTGTCCGGCAGGAACCGGCTGGTGATGTAGCGGTCGCTCAACGTGGCCGCCGCCACCAGGGCCGAGTCGGTGATCTGCACACCGTGGTGGACCTCGTAGCGGTCCTTGAGGCCGCGCAGGATGCCGACGGTGTCCTCCACCGACGGTTCACCGACGAGCACCTGCTGGAAGCGGCGCTCGAGTGCGGCGTCCTTCTCGATGTACTTGCGGTACTCATCCAGCGTGGTCGCGCCGACCAGGCGCAGCTCGCCACGTGCCAGCATCGGCTTGATCATGTTGCCGGCGTCCATCGCGCCCTCACCGGTGGCTCCGGCGCCGACGATGGTGTGCAGCTCGTCGATGAAGGTGATGATCTGCCCGGCGGACTCCTTGATCTCGTCGAGCACTGCCTTGAGGCGTTCCTCGAACTCGCCGCGGTACTTCGCCCCGGCGACCATCGAGCCGAGGTCGAGGGACACGACGGTCTTGTCGCGCAACGACTCCGGGACGTCGCCGTCGATGATGCGCTGGGCGAGTCCCTCGACGATCGCGGTCTTGCCGACACCGGGCTCACCGATGAGAACCGGGTTGTTCTTGGTGCGTCGGCTCAGCACCTGGATGACACGGCGAATCTCGTTGTCGCGCCCGATGACCGGGTCGAGCTTGCCCTCCCGGGCGCGCGCGGTCAGATCGGTGGAGTACTTCTCCAGCGCCTGATAGCTGGCCTCGGGATCGGGGCTGGTAACCCGGGCGCTGCCACGAACCTTCACGAAAGCCTCGCGCAGCGCCTGCGGTGAGGCGCCCGCACCGGTGAGCAGCTTGGCGACGTCGGAGTCGCCCGTCGCGAGCCCGACCAGCAGATGCTCGGTGGAGACGTACTCGTCGTCCATCTCGGTGGCCAGCTGCTGGGCGGCGGTGATCGCCGCCAGCGACTCCCGCGACAGCTGCGGCTGCGAGGTCGCACCGCTGCTCGACGGAAGGTGCTGGAGGAGCCGCTCGGTCTCGGCGCGGATGGTCGCCGGGTTCACGCCGACGGCCTCGAGCAGGGGCGCGGCGATGCCGTCCGCCTGGGTCAGCAGCGCCATCAGCAGATGGGCCGGGCGGATCTCCGGGTTGCCGGCCGAGCTGGCGGCCTGCAGGGCAGCCGTCAGCGCCGCCTGGGTCTTGGTGGTCGGGTTGAACGAGTCCACGACACCTCCGTTCGTGCCTTAGTAGCTTGTCACGTCATACAACACCGACAATCTTGAGTCTGTTCCGCTCAGGTTTACTTGCACGCCCGGTCCGGCCGCTAGGGCCATCCGGCACCAATTTCAGTATTCGAACATATGATCGAACAGTGGATCTCGCGACCATCGGCTATCACGGCCAGCCGGTACGGCCGCCCTTCCGGCCGGTCCGGCCCCCGCTGCCGGTGCTGGTCGACCTGACCGTGCTGTTCCCCCGCCGGCCGCACCGCACCGGCCGCTATCACCCGCACGGGCTGCAGCTGGACCGGGTGGTTGCTGGCGCGCTGAGCTGCTGGGGCCTCTGCGAGCAGGGCGAGTGGTGGGGCTTGGTCAGCTACCCGATCGTCTATGGGACCCACCGGCGGACGGTGACGCACTGGGTTCCGGCCTGGGTTCTCAGGCCGGGTGGAGCGGAGCCGATCGGATAGGTTTTTCGACGTGGCGGATCTGCGGTCGGTGCTGGGCGAACTGGTCACGCTGGCTCTGGTCATCAGCCTGTCCCCGCTCTCGGTCATCCCGGGCGTGCTGGTTCTGCACTCACCCCGGCCGCGTCCGACCAGCCTGAGCTTCCTGCTGGGCTGGACGTTGGGCATTGCCGGGCTCACCGCGGCGTTCGTGGCGCTGTCGCGCGCGATCGGTGACCAGCGCGGCGAGCCGCGATGGTCGGCGTACCTGCGGATCATCATCGGCGCGGCCCTCATCGCGCTCGGTGTGTACCGCTGGGTCAACCGCAAGCGCTCCGAGCACACCCCGGCGTGGATGAGATCGCTGAGCGGTATGGGTCCGGCCCGGGCGCTGCTGGTGGCCACCGTGCTGGCGGTGGTCAACCCCAAGGTGCTGTTCATGTGCGCCGCCGCCGGACTGGTGATCGGCGCGGCCGGTCTGGGTGCCGTGGCGTCGTGGACGGGGGTGGCGCTGTTCACCGCCATCGCGGTGTCCTCGGTGGCCCTACCCGTGCTGGGCTATCAGGTCGCCGGCGCCCGACTCGAGGCCCCGCTGCAGCGACTCAAAAACTGGATGGAGGCCAACCACGCGACGCTGATCGCCGTGATTCTGTTCTTCATCGGCGGGGTCCTGCTCTATAAGGGAATTCACAGCCTGTAGCCGGTTTTCGGTGACCTTCGTCCCTTCCGTCGCGGCGTGCTTTGCAGCCACGATCGTGGTGGGCGGAAGAGAGGGACCATGACAGCAGCCGCGGAAGTCGGCGATATCGATTCCCTGGCGTGGCGATTCCTCTGCTCACAGTTCACCGGGCGCGACTACTGGGACTGGCCGCTGGATCGACGCATCGACGCCTATCTGCAGCAACACGATCGTGCCGACATCCTCAAGGATGCGACCGCCTATGACGCGGTGGTCGACCGGGTGATGGCCAACATCGCCCGGGCCCGCCGGGACGGAAAACTCGACCAGACCAACTTCTAGGTGCGGGAGGCGGGGGTGGACACCGATACGGTTCACGAGGTGATCCGGAAGGGACCTTCGGACATGAAGGTGCCACCGAACCTCGCGGACTACGAACACAGCCGCAGCACCTTCACCTGGGCGTCGCTACCCGACCTGTGCGAGGGGATGGGCCAGGGGGGCTGCAACATCGCCTACGCTGCCGTCGACCGCCATACCCACGGGCCGCGCGCTGAACGGACGGCCCTGCGCTTCATCACCGACACCGACGAAGCGCGCGACATCAGCTACGCCGAGCTGGGCCGGCTGACCCGGCGCTTCACCAACGTGCTGCGCACCCTCGGAATAGGCAAGGGCGACAAGGTCTTCGTCATCATGGGCCGGATACCCGAGCTGTACGTCACCATGCTGGGAGCGCTGCGTAACGGCAGCGTGGTGTCGCCGCTCTTCTCCGCGTTCGGACCCGAACCCATCGCCACCCGCGTCAACATCGGCGCCGCCGACGTCCTGGTGACCACCGCCGCGATCTACAAGCGCAAGATCGCGAAGATTCGCGACCAGCTTCCGTCGGTCAAGCACGTTCTGCTCGTCGATGCGCCGGAGGCCGAGGACATCGCCGGCACCCACAACTTCGACCGGCTGATGGCCGCCGCGAGCGACGATGCCCCCATCGAACCCACCACCGCCGACGACCCGTCGCTGCTGCACTTCACCAGCGGAACCACCGGCACCCCGAAGGGCGCCCAGCACGTGCACGGCGCCGTGGCGATGCACTACATCACCGGGCTGTACGCGCTGGATCTGCATCCCGACGACATCTACTGGTGCACAGCCGATCCCGGCTGGGTGACCGGCACGTCCTACGGCATCATCTCGCCGCTGCTGCACGGCGTGACGTCGATCATCGACGAGTCGGAGTTCGACGCCGAGCGGTGGTACCGGATTCTTCAGGACCAGGCCGTCACGGTCTGGTACACCGCTCCCACCGCGATCCGCATGCTCATCAAGGCCGGACCCGAGCTTGCCGCGAAGTACCGATTCCCGCACCTGCGGTTCATCGCCAGCGTCGGTGAGCCGCTCAACGCCGAGGCGGTCTGGTGGGGTAAGCGGGTGCTGGGCCTGCCGATCCACGACAACTGGTGGCAGACCGAGACCGGCGGCATCATGGTCGCCAACACCCCGGCGTTCGACATCAAACCCGGCTCGATGGGCCGGCCGCTACCCGGCGTCGAGGTGTGCGTGGTGGACCGCGACGAGGACACCGGGGCGGTCACCGTCATCGACGAACCCGATGTCGAGGGTGAGTTGGCCCTGCGCGTCGGCTGGCCGTCGATGTTCCGCGGCTATCTCGACAACGACGAGCGCTACCGCACGTGCTTCGCCGGCGATCTGTATCTGTCCGGGGACCTGGTCAAGCGCGACGCCGACGGATACCTGTGGTTCGTCGGCCGCGCCGACGACGTGATCAAGGCCTCGGGCCACCTCATCGGGCCGTTCGAGGTGGAAAACGTGCTCACCGACCATCCCGCCGTCGCCGAGGCCGCGGTGATCGGCAAGCCCGACCCGACCTACGGCGCGGTCGTGAAAGCCTTCGTCACCCTCAAGGCCGGTTACACCGCCGACGGCGACTTGCGCCGCGACCTGATGGGCCACGCGCGCAAGCGACTCGGTGCGGCGGTGGCGCCCAAGGAGATCGACTTTGTCGACTCGCTTCCCCACACCCGGAGCGGCAAGATCATGCGACGATTGCTCAAGGCGCGCGAACTCGGCCTGCCCGAGGGCGACACCTCGACAGTGGAGACCCCCGCCCAGGAGGTCAGGACGTGACCGATGCCGTCCTCGCGCGGACCCTGCTGACCGACATGACCCGGATCCGGCGCATGGAAGAGAAATGTGCCGAGATGTACAGCGCGGGCAAGATCCGCGGCTTTCTGCATCTCTATGTCGGCGAGGAGGCGGTCGCTGCGGGGTCTTTGCGCGTTCTCGGTCCGGACGACGCGGTCATCGCCACCTATCGTGAGCACGCCCACGCGCTGATGCGCGGTATCCCGATGGGGAAAATCATGGCGGAGATGTACGGCAAGCAGGAGGGCTGCTCGGGGGGCCGGGGTGGTTCGATGCACCTCTTCGACGCGAGCCGCCGGTTCTACGGCGGTAACGCGATCGTGGCGGGCGGGCTCCCGACTGCCGCAGGGCTTGCCCTCGCCGATGCGCAATTGAAGCAAAAGACGCTGTGCGCCTGCTACTTCGGCGAAGGTGCGATGGCCGAGGGAGCCTTTCACGAGACGATGAACATGGCTGCGCTATGGCAGCTGCCGGTGCTGTTCTGCTGCGAGAACAACGGGTACGCCATGGGGACCGCGATCGCGCGCGAACTTTCCGACGTCGATCTGGTGACGGTGGCCGGGTCCTACCGCGTTCCAGCCGCGAGCGTGGACGGGATGGACGTGGTGGCCAGCCACACCGCCATGCAGCAGGCTGTGGAGCACGTCCGGAACCACGGTGGCCCGTACTTCCTGGAGTTCCGTACCTATCGGTTCCGGCCGCACTCGATGTTCGACCCGGAGCTGTACCGCGACAAGGCCGAAGTGGAGAAGTGGCGCGAACACGACCCCATCCGCACCTTCACCGACACCTGCCTGGCCGAGGGAACACTGACCGCCGAGGACGTCGCCGCGATCGAGCGGGCGGCCGCCAACGAGGTGGACGAGGCCGTCGCCTACGCGGAGGCAGGCACCCTGGAGAGCGTCGACACCCTGACCCGGGACGTGATGACCCCCGTCACCGAGGCCCGCCGGTGAAGCTGACCTACCGCGGTGCGGTCCACGACGCGATCGCCGACGCCATGCGTGCCGACGAGCGCGTCGTCCTACTCGGAGAGGATGTCGGCCGCTACGGGGGGACGTACGCGGTGTCGAAGGGACTGCTCGAGGAGTTCGGGCCGGAGCGGATCCGCGATACGCCTATCTCCGAACTGGGCTTCGTCGGAATCGGTATCGGTGCGGCTCTGGGTGGGCTTCGCCCCATCGTCGAGGTGATGACGGTGAATTTCAGCCTGCTCGCCCTCGATCAGATCGTCAACACGGGCTCTGCCCTGCGGCACATGTCGGGCGGCCAGTTCTCGGTGCCACTGGTGGTGCGGATGGCGACCGGGGCGGGCCGACAGCTTGCCGCCCAGCACTCGCACAGCCTGGAGAACTGGTATGCGCACATCCCCGGCATCACGGTGCTCGCCCCGGCAACCGTCGCCGATGCCTACGGGATGCTGCGCACTGCGCTCGACCAACCCGATCCGGTGGTCATCTTCGAGCACGTCGGCCTCTACAACATCTCCGCCGACCTCGACGCGCCCGCGCCCACCGACATCTCCCGGGCTGCACCGCGGCGCAACGGAACCGACGTCACGGTGATCGCCTACGGCGGCTGCCTTCCGAAAGCCCTCGACGCGGCCGACCAGTTGGCGCAGACCGGGATCGACTGCGAGGTCATCGATCTGCGGGTGCTGCGGCCGCTGGACGACGCGACGATCATGGAATCGGTGCGCAAGACGCATCGCGTCGTGGTGGTCGACGAGTCCTGGCGAACCGGCAGCCTGGCCGGCGAGATCAGCGCTCGGATCGTCGAGCAGGCGTTCTACGAACTCGACGCCCCGATCGCCCGGGTCTGCACCGCCGAGGTGCCGATCCCCTACGCGAAGCATCTCGAGGAGGCCGCGCTGCCGCAGCCGGACAAGATCGTGGCGGCGGTGCGCGGCGCGGTAGGGGAGGGCCGATGATCAAATTCCTGATGCCGGCGCTGGGCGCTGACATGGACGAGGGCACCCTCAACGAGTGGTTGGTCAAGCCGGGCGACACGGTCACCCGGGGGCAGATCGTCGCCGTGGTCGAGACCACCAAGGCCGCCGTGGAGATCGAATGCTGGCACGACGGCGTGATCGGCGAGTTGCTGGTGCCCGTCGGTCAGACCGTGGGAGTCGGCACGCCGTTGGCGACGATCCTGGAGCCCGGCGACACACCGGGCGGACCCGGTGTCGCGGCGGCGCAGACGGCGGCACCGGCCCCGCCGCTGCCGAGCGTCGGTCACCGGCAGTGGGTCTCCCCGGTCGCACGGCGCACGGCGGCGACGCTCGGCGTTGACCTCACCACCCTCACCGGGTCCGGCCCGCAGGGTGCGATCACGCTGCACGACGTCGAGCACGCGGCCGCGACCGCCCACCACGAGACTCCCACGCCGACGGCCCGACCGACCCCGGTCGAGACCCGCGCACCACGCTCCGCGGCGGACAAGGCCCGCGAACGCGGCGCGGCCATGCGGGCGTCGATCGCCGCGGCGATGAGCCGGTCCAAGCGGGAGATCCCGCACTACTACCTGGCCGACGAGATCATTCTCGACACCGCGCTGGCCTGGCTGGCCGGGCAGAACGCCGGCCGGCCGATCACCGAGCGGCTGCTGCCGGCCGTTCTGCAACTCAAGGCGGTCGGGCTGGCCGCGCAGCGCTTCACCGAGTTCAACGGGTTCTGGCACGACTCCGCCGAGGGATTCCAGGCCGGGGCCGGGGTCCACGTCGGTATCGCGATCTCGTTGCGCGGCGGCGGCCTGGTCGCGCCGGCCATTCACGACGTCTCCGAGAAAAAGCTGTCCGAGTTGATGGCCGATCTGACCGATCTCGTCGCTCGCGCCCGGGCCGGATCGCTGCGCAGTTCGGAGATGAGTGACCCCACGATCACGGTGACCAATCTGGGCGACCAGGGCGTCGACTCCGTCTTCGGGGTGATCTACCCGCCCCAGGTGGCGCTGGTCGGTTTCGGCCGGCCGGCCCAGCGGGTGGTGGTCGTCGACGGCGGTATCCGGGTCGCCACGACGGTGGTTGCCAGCCTGGCCGCCGACCACCGGGCCAGCGACGGCCACCGGGGCGCGCTGTTCCTGGCCGAGATCAACCGGCTACTCCAGCGGCCCGACGAACTCTAGGAAGGAAGTACCCGGTGAGCACCAGAGCCGACATTCGCGCCGGGGTGGTCGCGGAACTGACCGCGATCGCCCCCGAGGTCGACGAGGCCGACATCAGCGACACCGAGCTGCTGCGCGACCAGGTGGATCTGGACTCGATGGACTGGCTCAACTTCCTGGTCCGGTTGCACAAGCGCTTCGAGGTCGACATCCCGGAGTCGCAGTACGCATCGCTGCGCACCGTGGACGACCTGACCGCCTACCTCGACCAGCACCGCTGACTTTGGTCAACCCCGGATCGGTCGCGGGGCCGTTCGTGGCAGAATCCGACCATGGCCCAGCTGCCCTCGGTGGTCCTCAAGGACCCGGACTCCACGCTCACGGCGACCTTTGTGCCGTCGGCGGGCATGATCTGCACGTCGCTCTCCGACGGCGGCGTGGAACTGCTGGGCCAGCGCCGCGGGCTGAGCGCCTATCTGACCACCGGCAAGACGATGGGCATCCCGATCCTCTACCCGTGGGCGAACCGGCTCAGCGCTAACGGCTACGGCGTCGACGGCGGCGCAGTCACGTTGACCCCCGGCGTCGGGGGGGTGCGCTCCGACGAGCACGGGCTGGTGATCCACGGTGTGCTTGCCGCCTATCCGGGGTGGCTGGTCACCGAGCAGGAGGACAACCGGTTCATCGCCGACCTGGACTACGGCGGCCAGCCGCGACTGCTGTGCAGCTTCCCGTTCCCGCACGTGGTGACGCTCGACATCGTCCTGGCCAACCGCGCGCTGTCGATCGAGACGACGGTGACACCGACCACCTCAGCCTCGGTGCCGCTGTGCTTCGGCTACCACCCGTACCTGACCATTCCCGGCGTGCCCCGGTCCCAGTGGCGGCTGCAGACACCACCCATGCGCCGCCTTCCGGTGGACAACTGGGGCATCCCCACCGGTGACACCGAGGACTGGGCGCCCATCTCGGGCCGGCTCGGGGACAAGGTCTACGACGACGGCTTCGATGAGGTTCCGCCCGGCGGCACCTTCGCCCTGTCCGGCGGAAACCGTCGCATCGAAGTGATCTTCAACCGCGGCTATTCGGCAGTGCAGATTTTCGCTCCCGCCAACGACGACGTGGTCGGCATCGAGCCGATGATGGCTCCGACCAACGCGCTGCGCAAGGGCGGCTACAGCGTCGCGGTGCCGGGGCGGCCGTCCTCGGCGAAGTTCACCATCAAGGTGACCTAGCGCCTCGTACGGGGTTCCCACACCACGACCGCGGTGCTCTTGGGCACCAGCGCCAGATCCCGACGCGGCCGGCTGCGGGACAGTTCGTCGGCCATCTCGCGCACCCGGGACTGCAGCGCTTCCACCTGATTGGTCAGGTCGATGATCCGCTTGATACCGGCGAGGTTCACACCCTCGTCCTGGGACAGCCGCTGGATCTCGCGCAGCAGTTCGACGTCGCGCTCGGAATAACGCCGGCCGCCCCCGGCACTACGCTGGGGGCTTACCAGTCCGAGCCGGTCGTAGGTGCGCAACGTCTGGGCGTGCATCCCGGCGAGCTCGGCGGCCACCGAGATCAGGAACGTCCGGGCGTCAACCGACTCGTCGGGAGCGGTCATGGCCGCACACCCGCCCATCCTGCGCGCGGATCGAAACCGCTGGCCTTCTCGGCTGCCGCATAGCTCTCGAGCGCCTCGAGCGCCTCACCCTCGAGCTTGGGCGGCACCGCCACCTTGACGGTGACCAGCAGGTCGCCGGCTCCACCGTCGCGCTTGGGAACACCTCGGCCACGTACCCGCAGAATCCGGCCGTCGGCGGTGCCCTTGGGCACCTTGACACCGACCTTGCCATCCAGCGTCGGCACCGAAAGCGTTGTGCCCAAAGCCAATTCGGTGAAGCTCACCGGCACGGTGACGGTCAGGTCGTTGCCGTCCCGGCCGAACACCTTGTCCGGACGAACGTGGACGGTGACGTAGAGGTCCCCAGAGGGAGCCCCACGCAGACCTGCCTCGCCCTGTCCGGCCAATCGAATCCGCTGGCCATCCTCGACGCCCGGAGGAATCCGGACGTTGATGGTGCGGGTCCGGGTGGTGACACCGGTGCCGCGGCACTCATCGCACGGGTTCTCGATGATCGATCCGCTGCCCCGGCAGTCGGTGCAGGGTTCGGAGAAACCGAACGCGCCCTGGTTGCGGTTGATGATGCCCGAGCCGTTGCAGCTCGCGCACACCTTCGGGCTGGTGCCCGGGCGGGCGCCGCTGCCGTGGCAGTTGGTGCACGGCGCCGGGCTGGTCAGCCGCAGCGGCATCGCCACACCCTTGGTGGCCTCCAGGAAGTCGAGATCGGTCTCGGTCTCCAGGTCCTTTCCGCGACGCGGCCGGCTGGGTCGCGGCTGCTGTGCTCCCCTGCCGAACAATCCGCCGAACAGATCGCCGATATTGGCCCCACCGTCCTGGCCGGCCTGGCCGAATAGGTCGTTGAGGTTGAATCCGCCGCTGCCGTCGTCGTAGCTGGTGTAGCCACCGCCGCCACCGCCGCCACCGCCGCCGAAGCGCCGGCCGAAACCGCCGCCGGAGAACATCCGCCGGGTTTCGTCGTATTCCTTGCGCTTGGCCTTGTCGGTCAGCACATCGCGGGCTTCCCCGACTTCCTTGTAGCGTTCCTCAGCCTTCGGATTGTCGGGGTTGCGATCCGGATGGTTCTCGGCGAGCAGCTTCTTGGCCACCCGCTTGATCTCGTCGTCGCTGGCGTCGGAGGAGACGCCGAGCACCTTGTAGAAGTCCTTCTCAACCCATTCGCGTTGAACCATGCTGCGTCACCTCCTCTCTCGTCGGCCTTATCGATCCGTAGCTTCTGATTCTGCGTTCTCACTCACGTCAACGGTGTCAACCACACCGACCATGGCGGGGCGGAGAACCACCTCGCCGATCTTGTAGCCCTGCCGCATGACCGTTCCGATGACCGGGCGGGAGCCGTCACCCTCGTGCTGCACCGCCTCGTGCAGCGACGGGTCGAAGTCCTCGCCCTCGACTCCGAAGGCGGTCAGGCCGAGTCCGGTGAGCACCCCCACGAGCTTGTCGGCCACCGACTTCAGCGGTCCGTTGTCGAGGTCGCCGTGGCTGCGAGCCCGGTCGAGATCGTCGAGCACCGGAAGCAACTGACTGACCACCGCGGCCTTGGCGCGTTCGCCGGCCGCTTCCTGATCACGCAGCGAACGCTTGCGGTAGTTGGCGAAGTCGGCCTGCACGCGCTGCAGATCGGCGGTGAGTTCGGCGACCTTGTCCGAAGGCGCCTCCGGTCCCGGCCCACCAGGGGCCGGGCCGGAAGCCACACCTTCGCGAACCTCGCCGGTCTCCGGGTCGATCCGACGCTTGTCGGTCACCGTCACCGGTTCATCGAGGTTGTCGCTCACTTGTTCTCCTGATCGTCCTCAACGACCTCGGCGTCCACCACATCGTCGGCGCCAGCGCCGGCGCCGCCGCCGCTCGCGGCCTGCTCTGCCTGAGCAGCCTCGTAGATCGCCTGCCCCAGAGCCTGGGACTCCTCGCCCAGCTTCTCCATGGCCGACTTGATGGCGCCGATGTCGGTGCCCTCCAGTGCGGTCTTCGCCTCGGCGATGGCCGTATCGATCTTGGCCAGCGACTCCTCCGGAACCTTGGAACCGCCCTCGGCCTCGCGCTGCTCCTTGACGAACTTCTCCGTCTGGTAGACCAGCGACTCGGCCTGGTTGCGGACGTCGGCCTCCTCGCGACGCTTGCGGTCCTCGTCGGCGTGCGCCTCGGCGTCCTTGATCATCCGGTCGATCTCCTCCTTGGACAGGCCGGAGCCCTCCTGGATCTTGATCGTGTTCTCCTTGCCGGTGCCCTTGTCCTTCGCGGTGACATGCACGATGCCGTTGGCGTCGATGTCGAACGTCACCTCGATCTGGGGCACGCCACGCGGAGCCGGCGGGATACCGGTCAGCTCGAAGCTGCCGAGCAGCTTGTTGTGCGCCGCGATCTCACGCTCACCCTGGAAGACCTGGATCTGCACCGACGGCTGGTTGTCGTCGGCGGTGGTGATGGTCTCAGACCGCTTCGTCGGGATGGTGGTGTTGCGCTCGATCAGCTTGGTCATCACGCCACCCTTGGTCTCGATGCCGAGACTCAGCGGCGTGACGTCAAGCAGCAGAACGTCTTTCACCTCACCCTTGAGCACGCCGGCCTGCAGGGCCGCGCCGACCGCGACGACCTCGTCGGGGTTGACGCCCTTGTTGGGCTCCTTGCCGCCGGTGAGTTCCTTGACCAGTTCGGTCACCGCGGGCATGCGGGTGGAACCACCCACCAGCACGACGTGGTCGATGTCGCCGACCGCGATGCCGGCATCCTT
>VEQY01000101.1 GCA_018882965.1 Mycobacterium sp.
CGGTGGAGGTGGCGGTGGCGGCGGCTGGGGGGGCGGTGCGGGCGGTGAGCCCGGACAGGCCGGAGTCTTCGGCACCCCAGGGGCCGGTGGCGGCGGTGGCGGCGGGTCATCGTACGCCAATCCCGACTACACCACCTTCGCCGCTGCCAGTGGGCCGTTCTACTACAACCCCGATTCTCCGTTTGACGGCATCGTGATTCTGAATTGGGTGGACATCCTCACCCCGGCCCTGAGGCCGCTGCGGTCGGATCGGACCACCGATCAGCAACTTGTGGCGGCATCGTTCCTCCCGACCAGCCCCGCGACTCAGCCCACCTTGACGTGGTCGGCGTCGGCAGGCCTGCCTGAGGGGCTCACCTTGAGTCCCTCGGGTGAACTTTCGGGGAAGCCGAAGAAAGCCGGCCCCTACTCGTTCGTTGCGACTGTCCACGGGGTTACCGCTCCCGGCTTACTCGTCAACGGCGGCCAGATGGACGTCACGTCGGTCATCACCTACTCCGGCACCGTGTGCTCCCGGCGCTGCGGGCGGGGCGGGCGGACCTGATGATGGGTGGGCGTCAGCGTTCGGTGTGGCTGGCTGTCGGTGCGTTGGTGCTGGGTGCGGGGACGGTGCTGGCTCTGGGAGCGGGGACCGCGCACGCTGATGACGGTGCGGGGGCGTCGGCCTCCGACGGTGCCCGCTCGGCGGGTCGCGACGCTGATCACCGCGCCCGAGCGGCGGACGCCACGGCGGGGTCGGGCGACACCACACCCGAACGCAGGCCGCAACAAGCCCGGGTGACATCCCCGGTCGCGGCGGCAGCGACCGGAGGCCCGGTAGCGCCGGAAACTACCGGCGGATCGGCGTCGTTCTCCTACAACGGCACCTCGCAAACCTGGCAGGTTCCGGCGGGTGTGCAGTCCGCGTTCGTGCAGGTGCAGGGCGGATTCGGGGGCCCTTGCTCAGGCCTGAAGTGTGCCCCCAGTTACGCCTCATCGGCATGGCAGTACCCCGCGAGCGTGACCGCCACGGTCGCGTTTAGCGCAGGGACAACCCCGGTGACTGCGCTCAACATCGTGGTTGGTGGCGGCGGTGTGGGCGCTGACGGGAAAGCCGGGGGTGCCGGAGGCTACAACGGCGGGGGAGCCGGTGGGTCGGGAAGCGGTTCAAGTTACGGAGGAGCCGGGGGCGGGGGCGCGACCGCGGTGTACGCCGTCGTGGGTGGTTCACAGGATCCCGCACCGATTCTCGTCGCCGGCGGCGGCGGAGGAAGCGGCGGTGGTTCTACCGATGACAACGAAGGGGGCCTGGGTGGTTCCGCTGTCGTCTCGGCAGGGTCCCCGACGAATTCGGTCTGGCCGGGAAACGACGGCCAGACCGGCAAGGGGAGGGACGGCGGTGACGGCGGGGCCGGCGGCGCCATGTCGAACGGCACGGCGGGGTCGGGCGGTGACGCCGAGACTCTCAGCGGAAACAGTGGCGGCGGCGGAGGCGGCGGTGGCTATCTCGGCGGCGCCGGCGGCTATCCCGGACAGGCCGATGTAGTCAGCTATTTCACCGGTTCCGGCGGCGGGGGCGGCAGCGGATCGTCCTATGCCTCTTCGTTGGTCACGTCTAACGCGGTTGCGGCGCCGGCGGCGGCGCCGTCGACCACAACTGTCGGCCAGAATGGGAACGCCACGGTTCAGTGGGTGAGCATTCTCACTACCGCTCTCACGCCCCTGCAAGTCAAGCAGCGGACTTCGCAACAGTTGCAGGCGTACTACGCCGGCTCTGCTGGGGTCACGTGGCAGGTTTCGGGAGGTGCGCTGCCGGCCGGTCTTGCGCTGAGTCCGTCCGGGACGCTGAGCGGGACGCCGAGACGGCCGGGTCAGTACTCCTACCAGGCAACGGTCTCCTCGGCGCAGATCCCCTCGATCACCTCGGTGATGACCTACAGCGGGACCGTGACTGCGCCCTCGTTCAGGCCCGGGCGGGGCGGCCGGACCTGATAGTCGTAAGCCGGGAGGGGCAGGACAGGATGACGATGCGCGAACTCCAGCGGTCGGTGTGGCTGGCGGCGGGTGCGTTGGCGCTCGGAGCGGGGACGGTGTTGGCTCTTGGTGCGGGCACGGCGCACGCTGACGCTAACACTGTTGCGTCGGCCTCCGACGGTGCCCGCTCGGCGGGTGCGGCTGCGCGGTCGTCGGCCCGGGAGTCGGGTCAGCGCCGTTCGGCGGCATCGGTCAGTGCTGCTGCACCGGATCGCAATGCCGATGCCGCCCGCAGCACGGTGACGGCGACGCAGCGGAGCTCCGGGGTCGGTGCGGCGCCCACACCGGCGCCCTGCCTGCAGTCGGGGACGTGCGGCACGGCGACCTTCGGGTTCACCGGTGCTCCCCAGACGTGGACGATTCCGGCCGGCGTGCAGTCGGCATTCATCACCGTGCAGGGCGGCTTCGGTGGGCCATGCGGCATCACGTCATGCATTACCGGCTACACGCCGACTTTGCTTTACCCGGCAATTGTGGATGCAACGCTGGCCTTGCCTCCCGGTAGCGCCTCCCTCAACGTCCTGGTCGGGGCCTCCGGCGGTGGCACCGACGGAAGGGACGGTGGCGCTGGGGGCTACAACGGCGGTGCGTCGGGCGGTTCGGGCAGCCTTTTCGGTCAGGGTGGTGCCGGGGGCGGGGGCGCCACCAGCGTTTCCCTCGACACTGGATCGCCGGACCCCGCGGTTGTCCTCGTTGCGGGCGGCGGCGGCGGCTACGGCGGAAACCGAGAGGGTGCCCAAGGCGTCGGTGGCGCCGCAGGGGGGGTAGGGGACGGAGGCGGGGCCTCGGCGCCGGGTCCGGATGGGGTGTGGCGTGGTGCTGACGGCACCGGCGCGAGCGGCGATAACGGCGGCGCCGGGGGTGCCGGGGGCACACAATCCGGCGGGAACGGGTCCAGCGGTGGTGACGCCGAGACCGGTAGTGGCAACGGCGGCGGTGGCGGCGGCGGGGGCGGCTATCTCGGCGGTGCGGGTGGCCAGCCTGGGCAGGCCTCGCTCGACCCGTTCGCGACCGCCGGGTCCGGGGGTGGCGGCGGCGGCGGATCGTCCTATGCCGATGCCAGCCTGACGACCAACGCGTTCGCGTCGATAGCCGATGCTCCGTATGACCCAACGACCGGCAACGTCGACCCGGAACTGCTCAATGGTTCGGCGCTGATCCAGTGGGTGGACATCCTCACCACCGCCCTGAGGCCGCTGCGGGTCGGTCGGCCCACGAATCAGCAGCCGTTGGCCGCCATGGGGGCCCTCCCCATCGACTCGTTGGTCTGGCAGAGCGGCGCAGGCGTGCCGGCGGGGCTAACCATGGGTTCGTCGGGTGTTCTCTCCGGGACGCCGACGAAAGCCGGTAGTTACTCGTTCCTGGTGACCGTCACGGCTTTCTATGGATTCCCGGCCCCGATGGCGTCGTCGGTCATCACCTACTCGGGCACCGTGTGCAGTGTGCGGTGCGGGCGCGGTGGGCGGACCTGACACCCGCAGGGTCGACACTGGGCATGATCGTCCGATGAGCATTGACGTTCTCTACACCGCCGAGGCGACCGCGGCCGGCGGCGGCCGCGACGGCACCGTGAAGTCCTCCGACGACGTGATCGACCTGCAGACCCGTCCGCCCAAAGCGGTCGGCGGCAGCGGCGAGGGCACCAACCCCGAGCAGTTGTTCGCCGCCGGCTACGCCGCCTGTTTTCTGAGCGCCCTGCAGCTGATCGCCCGCAAGAGCCGCGTGACCCTGGAGGGGGCCTCGGGGATCACCGCGCGGGTCTCTCTGGGCAAGGATTCGGCCGGCGGATTCGGCATCACCGCCCACCTGATCGGTTACCTGCCGGGACTTGAGCAGGCGGTGGCCGATGACCTGATGACACAGGCTCATCAGGTGTGCCCCTACTCCAAGGCTACCCGCGGCAACATCGACGTCACGCTGTCGGCGACGGTGTAGCGGCGTCTAGGTCGCTTTGTGCGCCGTCAACAGGTGCGCGGGAAACATCACCCGGCCCTTGGCATCGCGCTGCAGTGCCGGCGCTGCCTCCGGCGGCGCCCCGGGTATCTGGGGTGCGTAGGCGTGAATCGCGGCGGGCCGGATCTCATCCACCGTGAAGTACGACGCCACCGCCTGCCGCAACTCCTCGGCGGTCACGTCGTTGGGTTTGCCCTCGAACTGCGCCGGGAATGCGCCCTTGTCGAAGACCAGCGCGTAGAAACGCGCCCCCGGTGCCGCGGCGCGGTGGATCGACGCGAGATAGGCGTCGCGTCGGTCCACCGGTAGCGAATGGAACAGCGTGCAGTCGATGATCGTCGAAAAGAACCCGTCATATCCGGTGAATCCGGTGATGTCGGCACACATGAAGGTGGTTGTCTGCAAACCTCTTTCGGCAGCGGCTGCGGTTGCCGCGGCGATCGCTGTCGGTGCCAGGTCGATACCGACGACGGTGTGCCCGCGCGCCGCCAGACTCAGACCGAGCTCGGCGTGACCGCAGCCCGCATCGAGCACCGGATCGGCGATCTGGGTGTGCTCGATGAGGGCGGCCAGCGCCGGTTGCGGTTCGCCGATGTTCCACGGCGGCGGACCCTCGAAGGCCCCCGCTCCCCGGTAGGCGCTGTCCCAGTCCATCACCTCTGAGCTCATGAACGCCAAGCTACTCCCAGGTGTGCACCGGGGCGTTGGTGTGCATCAGTTCGCAGTAGCGGCGCAGCATCTCGGCCAGCGCCCGCGGGCGGTCCAGGCCCTGCCTCTCCAGAGCGTCCACCGTGGTCACCTGCCAGGCTGCGCCGTTGCGACCGGTCCTGGCGCGCCCCTCGATGACGCTCAGGTAGCGGTCGCGCACATCGGAGTCCACCTGCCAGCGGCGCAGGCCTTCCTCGGCCATCGGCAGCAGGTGACGCAGGACCAGCTCGTCGGGGGTGACCTCGCCCAGCCCCGGCCAGTACAGCCGGGCCGCCATCCCGTTGCGGGCCGCGTCGAGGAAGTTGTCCTGCGCCGCAGAGAACGTCATCCGGGTCCACAGCGGCCGCTCGTCTTCGGACAGTGTGCGCAACAACCCGTAGTAGAAGGCGGAGTTGGCCATCATGTCGACCACCGTGGGCCCGGCCGGCAGCACCCGGTTCTCCACCCGCAGGTGCGGCCGGCCGTTGACCACGTCGTAGACCGGCCGGTTCCAGCGGTAGACGGTCCCGTTGTGCAGCCGCAACTCGGCGAGTGTGGGGGTGCGGCCCGCCGACAGCTCGGCTGCCGGGTCCTCGTCGGACATCTCCGGCAGCAGCGAGGGAAAGTAGCGGACGTTCTCCTCGAACAGGTCGAAGATCGAGGTGATCCACCGCTCGCCGAACCACACCCGGGGGCGAACGCCCTGCGTCTTGAGTTCGTCGGGGCGGGTGTCGGTGGCCTGCGCGAACAACTCGATGCGGGTCTCGGCCCACAGCTGATGGCCGAAGAAGTACGGCGAGTTCGCGCCCAGCGCGACTTGTGGGGCGGCCAGCACCTGCGCGGCGTTCCAGTTCTTCGCGAAGTCCGCCGGGGATACCTGTAGGTGCAATTGCATACTGGTGCAGGCGGATTCGGGTGCGATGGACTCGGCGTACATGGTCAGCCGCTCGGCGCCGTCGATGTCGATGAGGATGTCCTCGCCTCGGGCGGTGAAGATCGAGTCGTTGAGGGCCTGATAGCGCAGGGACGGGCTCATCCAGCTGCCGGTGAGGTCCTCGGGCATCAGGGTGGGCAGAATGCCGATCATCACGATGTGCGAGCCGTCGATACTGGCCTTGGCCTCCGCGGCGTTCAGGCTGGCTCGGACCTCGGACTCCAGTTCCAGCGCGGTGCGCCCGGGCAGCGGTCGGGGCGGGACGTTGAACTCGATGTTGTAGGCGCCCAGTTCGGTCTGGTAGGCCGGATCGGCGATCGCGGCGAGCACCTCCTGGTTGGACATCGCCGGCTGGTAATCGGCGTCGACCAGGTTGCACTCGATCTCCATACCGGTCATCGGCCGGTCGAACTCGAAGCTGGCCTGGGCCAGCATGGTCTCGAACACGTCCAGGCACTGCTGCACCTTGCGCCGGTACTGCTGCCGATGAGCCCGGCTGTAGCTGGTCTGCCTGACCTCGTCGCCCACGGTGTCGATGCAACCCCGTCGGTCTTCGCGGCGCAAGGGTGCCCGAGCGGAATCGGCGATCCGTGCGCATTCGCTGTGATCGGTGGCAGACTCCCAGGACAGCCAGCAACCGTCGCCCCCGAGGAGAGACCTTGGCCGACTTCGTCGCTTCCATCGACCAGGGCACCACCAGCACGCGGTGCATGATCTTCGACCACAACGG
>VEQY01000048.1 GCA_018882965.1 Mycobacterium sp.
GTGAAGCTATGAGGATCTCGACTGCACTGACCCGCCTGGTCGGCGTCGAACATCCGGTGGTGCAAACCGGCATGGGCTGGGTGGCCGGGGCGCAGCTGGTGTCCGCCACCGCCAACGCGGGCGGTCTGGGAATCCTCGCGTCGGCCACCATGACGATCGATGAGTTGGCGATCGCGATCGGCAAGGTCAAGGCTGCCACCGACCGTCCGTTCGGCGTGAACATGCGGGCCGATGCGGCCGACGCCGGTGACCGAGTCGAGTTGATGATCCGCGAGGGCGTCAAAGTGGCCTCCTTCGCGCTGGCCCCCAAGCCTGAACTGATCGCTCGGCTCAAGGAGGCCGGGGCGGTGGTGATCCCCTCCGTCGGCGCCGCCAAGCACGCCCGGAAGGTGGCCGGCTGGGGTGCCGACGCCGTCATCGTGCAGGGCGGCGAGGGCGGCGGACACACCGGATCGGTACCGACCACCCTGCTGCTGCCGTCGGTGCTGGACGCCGTCGCGGACGCCGGCATCCCGGTGGTGGCGGCGGGCGGGTTCTTCGACGGCCGCGGCCTGGCCGCCGCGCTGGCCTACGGCGCGGCGGGCGTCGCGATGGGCACCCGCTTCCTGCTGACGTCGGAGTCCACCGTTCCCGATGCGGTCAAGCAGCGCTACCTGCAGGCCGGCCTGGACGGCACCGTGGTCTCCACCCGGGTGGACGGCATCCCTCACCGTGTACTGCGGACCGGTCTGGTGGACAAGCTGGAAAGCGGTTCGCGGATCAGGGGGTTCACCGCCGCGGTCATCAACGCGGCGCGGTTCAAGAAAATGTCGGGTATGACGTGGGTGGCCATGGTCCGCGACGGCCTTGCTATGCGCCACGGCAAGGATCTGACATGGTCGCAGGTGCTGATGGCGGCCAACACCCCGATGCTGCTCAAGGCCGGCCTTGTCGACGGCAGCACCAACGCGGGCGTGCTGGCTTCCGGCCAGGTGACCGGGATCATCGAGGATCTGCCGTCCTGCGCGCAACTGATCGAGGGCATCGTCAGCGAGGCGGTCAAGCATCTGCAGGCCGCTTCGGCGCTGATCGAGTGAGGGTTGGGGAACGGCGATACCGGGTAGCGTCGAATCATGGGGCTCGACCTGGAGAGCTGGCCACGACCGGTTCGCACGCTGATCAAGACCTCCAACAAATACCTGCTCAATCCCGTGATGCTGCGGTTGGCGGGCCGTCGGTACTGGTACGCGTCGGTGATCAAACACACCGGGCGAAGCTCGGGTAAGCAGTACTCGACCCCGATCGTGGCCGACCGTGTGGGCGAGCACTTCATCGCCCCGCTGCCCTACGGCACGCAGGTGGACTGGGTCCGCAACGTCATCGAGGGCGGGCGGGCCACCCTGGTCAGCAAGGGCCGCACCTACCAGGTGCGCTCGCCTGAGATCATCGACGCGACGCAGGCACTGCCGCTGCTGCCCGCCGATCGGCGCCGGACGTTTTCGCGAATTGGCGTCGAGCACTTCCTTCGGGTGCGGATCGGCTAGCGCGCTGGCGTGCGTTGAGCGGCGCTGACCGCTCAGGGCGGGACAGTGCCGGCCGGTCGGCAGTCCGGGACATCGGGGCGGCGGGCGCGGTCACGTCACCGATGGCGTCGCGGATACCCTGACCGATCGCTTCCACCAGGTCGACGGTCACCGCGATCGGATCAGCCAGTGAAATGAAGCGCAGCGGCGCGGGCTGGCCGTAGGGCAGCGAGCGGTCATAGCCGGTCTCGATGAGAACCCGCAGGGCCGGCTGAAGGAGGTCGACCAGCGGCGTGGTCAGCGACTCAAGCCCGGCGGCCGCACCGAAATCGCGAAGTGGCTGCAGCAGCGGCAGATTCGGCGTCGGCACCAACACGTAGGTGGTGTCGCCGTAGCCCTGCTGGTTGGCAGGGTCGGCGATCGCGGCGAGCAACTCCGCGCGGGTCAGTCCGTTGGGCAACTCATCGGGGTGCCTGCCGTCGGGCGCCAGATAGCCGCCGTGGTTGTACCAGAAGCCCGCGACCGCGTTCAGTGTCGCCAGCAGATTGAGTGGGTAGAGCGGGAAGTCGGCCACGCCGTCGTACTGGAAAGCAATGTCGGTAGTCCGCATCGAGGTGTCGGTCGGTGTGGGCAACCCGAAGGTGGCGTCCAGTATGGGCACGGTGCCGAACATCGCCAGCCGCTCGAAGAGGCCGCCGTTGGGCCGGTTGGGATTTCCGATCAATACGAAGTCGATCGCGGACTGATCCTCGGCGGACAGCCGGCTGAGCAGATTCTTCTGCCGGCTGGCGACCGTCGCGCCCTGCGAGTAGCCGAAGATGACCAGGGGATCCTCAGCGCCGGGACGGTAGTCGCCGACGAGATCGCTGGTCAGTTGGGACAGTCCGCTGGCCACCGACACGTCGAGCTTGGCCCCCGTCAACCCGCCCCAGCCCTCCCACGGGAACGGCCAGAACTGCGCGATGTAGGGCACCGGAACCGGAGAGCACTCGATGGCACACGACGGCGTGGTCGGGGCGATGTAGTAGTCGACCGCGTTCTCCATATAGCCCGCCACCGCCGCCGGGTTCGGCACGGCGGTGCCCGGCACGATCAGGGCGGCGGTTGTCAGCGTGACCGCGGTAGTCAGGGTGCCGGCGACCGCGCTGACGCACGCACCGACCGCCGACGGCAAGGCCAGGGACGCCGCGAGCACCGACCGGAAGAACATCACGCGCTCATCCTCGCACCCGAGCCGCTAGAGCCGCTCGATGATCGTGACGTTGCCGGTGCCGCCGCCCTCGCACATGGTCTGCAGGCCGTAGCGCCCGCCGGTGCGCTCGAGTTCGTTGAGCATCGTGGTGAACAGCCTGCTTCCGGCCGCTCCCAGTGGGTGCCCCAGCGCGATCGCGCCGCCGTTGGGGTTGATCCGGTCCGGGTCGGCTCCGGTCTCTTTGATGAAGGCCAGGACGACCGAAGCGAACGCCTCGTTGATCTCCACCACGTCGATGTCGTCGATTCTCAGTCCGGTCTTGTCCAGGGCGTAGCGGGTGGCCGGGATCGGGCCGGTGAGCATGATGACCGGGTCTGCGGCGCGGCAGCTGATGTGGTGGATGCGCGCCCGCGGCTTCAGCCCGTGATCCTTGAGCGCCCGCTCGGAGGCCAGCAGCACAGCGCTGGCGGCATCGGAGTTCTGACAGGACGTTGCGGCCGTGATACGGCCGCCCTCGATCAGGGTGGGCAGGGCGGCCATCTTCTCCAGCGAGGTCTCTCGCGGGGCCTCGTCGACCGAGAGGCCCTCCACCGGGACGACCTCGTTGTCGAAGAGGCCGTTCCTGATCGCGGCGAATGCCCGCTGATGGCTGGCCAATGCGAAGCGCTCCATGTCCTCGCGGGAGAGGTCCCACTGTTCGGCGATCATCTCCGCGCCACGGAATTGCGAGATCTCCTGGTTGCCGTAGCGCTGCAGCCACATCTTCGACTCGTTGGTCGGGGTGGAGAAACCGAACTGCTGGCCCACGGTCATCGCCGCAGAGATCGGGATCTGGCTCATGTTCTGCACCCCACCGGCCAGGATCAGGTCGGCGGTTCCGGCCATGATCGCTTGGGCGCCAAAGGAAATTGCCTGCTGGCCGGAGCCGCACTGGCGATCGACGGTGACGCCGGGAACCTCCTCTGGATAACCGCCCGCCAGCCAGGCCAGCCGGGCGATGTTTCCCGCCTGTCCGCCGATGGCGTCGACGCACCCGACGATGACGTCGTCGACAGCGGTCGGATCGACGTCGTTGCGATCGAAGATGCCACCGTAGGCGTGCGCCTGCAGATCGATCGGGTGGATGTGCGCCAGCGATCCGTTGCGCTTGCCCATCGGGGTCCGCACCGCGTCGACGACATACGCCTCAGACATCTACTCTCCTCATTCCCGGTCAAACTCCTGCAGCGATACCGCCGAGGACGATGGACAAGTACTGCCGACCGACCTGCTTCGCGGTCAATGGGCCACCCGGCTGATACCAGCGCACCGACACCCAGGTGGTGTCGCGGATGAAGCGGTACACCAGATCGACGTCGAGGTCGGGCCGGAAGTAGCCCTGCGCGATCCCCTCGTTGAGCACGTCGACCCACATCTTGCGCTGCCGCACGTTCAGTTCGTCGATGTAGTCGAAGCGTGGTTGGCCCGACAGCCGCTTGGCCTCGTCCTGGTAGATGACGACTTCGGCGTGGTGATGCTCGATGGCGTCGAAGGAGGCCATGAACAGGCCCTTGAACCGCTCCAGCGGATTGGGTTCGGTGTCGATGATGAGCTGATAGCGCTCGAACAGCCAATCCAGGAAACTTCGCAGTACCTCGTCGACCATCTCCTCCTTCGAGGAGAAGTGGTGATAGAGACTGCCGGACAGGATTCCGGCGGCGTCGGCGATGTCGCGCACCGTGGTGGCGCGCAGCCCACGCTCGGCGAACATGGCGGCGGCGAGTTCGAGCAGTTCACCGCGGCGGGTGGCCGGTTGCGGGGTCGTCATGGGTGCTGGCTCGACACCGAGATGACCTCGCCGGTGAGGTAACTGGCGTAGTCGCTGGCCAGGAACGCGATGGTGGCGGCCACCTCCCAGGGCTCAGCGGCCCGGCCGAAGGCCTCCCGGCCGGACAGCGTGTCGAGCAGTTCGGTCGAACTGGTCTTCTCCAGGAACCTGTGCCTGGCGATGCTGGGCGAGACCGCGTTGATCCGGACCCCGTACTCGACGGCTTCGATTGCGCTGCAGCGGGTCAGCGCCATGACGCCGGCTTTGGCCGCCGCGTAGTGCGCCTGCGAGTGCTGCGCCCGCCACCCGAGCACACTGGCGTTGTTGACGATCGCCCCACCGTGGCCGGCCTCGCGGAAGTAGCGCAGGGCCGCCCGGGTGGCCCGCATGACCGAGGTAAGCGTGACGTCGAGAACCCGATCCCACTCCTCATCGGTCATGTCGATCACCGGTGTCTGACCGCCCAGGCCGGCGTTGTTGACCAGCACGTCCATCCGGTCCAGCCGCGCGGTGGTCGACGAGATCAGCGCGTCGACCTGGGCGGTCGAGGTGACGTCGCACACCACGGCCTCCACCTTCCCGCGGCCCAGCGCGGCCAGTTCGTCGCGGGTCTCACCGAGTCGGCGTTCGTGGTGGTCGGAGATCATCACGTCGGCGCCCTCGGCCAGCGCGCGCCGCGCGGTCGCCGACCCGATACCGGTGCCGGCGGCGGCGGTCACCACGACCACCTTGCCCTCGAGCAGACCGTGGCCCCGGACCTCCTCGGGGGCCTGCGCCAGCGACACCGCTAGCCCCTGGCCTCGCGGGGCAGACCGAGCACACGCTCAGCGATGATGTTGCGCTGGATCTCGTTAGAGCCGCCGTAGATGGTGTCGGCGCGGGAGAACAGGAACAGCCGCTGCCACTCGTCGTACTCGCCGCCGTCGAGCACCAGACCGGTCTTGCCCTTGATGTCCATGGCAAGCTCGCCGAGGTCGCGGTGCCAGGTGGCCCACAGCAGCTTGGCAACGCTGTCCTGGCCGGGCAGCTCCTCATCCATGGTCGCCAGCGCGAAAGACCGCATGGTCTGCAGACCTGCCCACGCCCGGGTCAGGCGTTCCCGAATCGACGGATCGTCGATGGCGCCGCTGTTCTTCGCCAGCTCGACCAGCCCGGAAAGCTCACGGGCATAACGGATCTGCTGGCCCAGCGTCGATACGCCCCGCTCGTACATGAGCGTCGCCATCGCCACCCGCCAGCCATCCCCCGGCTCGCCGACCACCAGGTCGGCATCGGTGCGCGCATCGGTGAAGAACACCTCGTTGAACTCCGAATCCCCGGTCAGCTGGACGATCGGTCGGATTTCGATACCGGGCTGATCGAGCGGGACGAGCAGATAGGACAGTCCCGCATGGCGCTGAGAACCACGCTCGGAGCGGGCCAGCACGAAACACCACTTCGCCCAATGCGCCAGCGACGTCCACACCTTCTGGCCGTTGATCACCCAGTGATCGCCGTCGAGCACCGCCGTCGTCGACACGCCGGCCAGGTCGCTGCCCGCGCCGGGCTCGGAGTAACCCTGACACCACAGCTCGCTGACGTCGCGGATGGCCGGCAGGAAACGCTGCTGCTGCGCCGGGGTGCCGTACCCGATCAGCGTCGGACCGACCAGCTCCTCACCGAGGTGGTTGACCTTGTCGGGGGCGTCGGCGCGTGCGTACTCCTCATAGAACGCCACCCGGTGGGCGACAGAAAGGCCCCGCCCGCCGTGCTCGGTCGGCCAGCCCAGACAGGTCAGCCCGGCGGCGGCCAGATGCCGGTTCCAGGCCAGCCGCTCCTCGAAGGCCTGGAACTCGCGGCCGGGCCCGCCGAGGCCTTTGAGCGCGGCGAAGTCACCGACGAGGTTGTCGGCCAGCCAGTCGCGGACCTCAGCCCGGAACTCCTCGACCGTGATCACCCCTGTAGGCTAACCTACCAAGCACTTGCTTTGTCGCCGGGATAGAAGCCGGGAGGGACGTCGCGATGACGGGCCAGCTCACGACTCCGGCGGTGCTGGACCGGATGGCGTGCGATTTCGCCGACCATCTGGCGCTGGTCACGCCCGAACGCTCCCTGACCTTCGGCGAGTTGCGCGCGGAGGTCCGGCAGGCCGCGGCGGCGATCGCGGGGCTGGGCGTGCATCCCGGCGACCGGGTGGCGATCTGGTCACCCAACACCTGGCACTGGGTCGTGGCGTGCCTGGCGACGCACTACGCCGGCGCGGTCCTGGTGCCGGTGAACACCCGCTACACCGCCGAGGAGGCGACCGACATCCTGGCGAGGACCCGGACCCCGCTGCTGATCGCGATGGGCCGGTTCCTCGGCGCCGACCCGGTGGCCGACCTCGATCGCGGTGCGCTGCCGGCGCTGCGCCGCATCGTGCGGGTTCCGGTCGAGCAGGCCGACGGTGACTGGGACGACTTCCTGGCCGGGCCGCAGGTCGCACCGTCGGAGGTCGACGGACGCGCCGCAGCGGTGCGGCCCGACGACGTCTCCGACATTTTGTTCACCTCCGGCACCACCGGCCGCAGCAAGGGAGTGCTCTGCGCGCACCGCCAATCGCTGTCGGCTTCGGCGGCCTGGGCCGAGTGCGGACGGATCACCAGTGCCGACCGCTACCTGTGCATCAACCCGTTCTTCCACAACTTCGGCTACAAGGCCGGCATCCTGGCCTGTCTGCAGACCGGCGCGACGCTGATCCCGCAGCTGACCTTCAACCCGGAGGCGGCCATGCACGCCGTGCAGGAGCATCGGGTGACCGTCCTGCCGGGGCCGCCGACGATCTACCAGACACTGCTGGATCACCCCGCACGCGCGAAGTACGACTTGACGTCGCTGCGATTCGCGGTCACCGGCGCGGCGATCATTCCGGTCGTGCTCATCGAGCGCATGCAAAGCGAACTCGACTTCGACATCGTGCTGACCGCCTACGGACTGACCGAGGCGTCCGGGTTCGGCACGATGTGCCGTCCCGAAGACGACCCGGTTACGGTGGCGACCACCTGTGGGCGTCCGATTGCCGGCTTCGAACTGCGCATCGACTCCCCCGATGAGACCGGAGCCGGCGAAGTGCAGTTGCATGGACCCAACGTGATGCTCGGATACCTCGATGACCCGGACGCCACCGCGGCCACGGTCGACTCCGACGGCTGGCTGCACACCGGTGACATCGGAACCCTCGATGCCGCGGGAAACCTCACGATCACCGATCGGCTCAAGGACATGTACATCTGCGGCGGCTTCAACGTCTACCCCGCCGAGGTCGAGCAGGTGCTGGCGCGGCTGGACGGAGTGGCCGACGCGGCGGTCATTGGGGTGCCTGAACCCCGGCTCGGGGAAGTGGGCCGGGCCTTCGTTGTGCGACGGCCCGATGCTGATCTGGACGAGAAGACGGTGATCGCCTACAGCCGAGAGCATCTGGCGAATTTCAAAACCCCGCGCTCGGTGGTCTTCCTCGACGCGCTGCCGCGTAACGCCGGCGGCAAGGTTGTCAAAACCACGTTGCGGGAGATGGCGTGATGGATCTCGATTACGGCGACACCGCATCCGCTTTCCGCGACGAGGTGCGGCTCTTCTTGGATGCAAACCGCTCTTCGTTCCCCACCACGTCCTACGACACCGCCGAGGGCTTCGACCAGCATCGACGGTGGGACCGCGTGCTCTATGACGCCGGACTCTCGGTGATCACCTGGCCGCAGCGTTACGGCGGACGCGACGCTTCCCTGCTGCACTGGCTGGTCTTCGAGGAGGAGTATTTCCTCGCGGGCGCACCCGGACGGGCCAGCGCCAACGGCACCTCGATGCTCGCACCGACCCTGTTCGCGCACGGCACCGAGGAACAGCGGGCGCGAATCCTGCCGGCCATGGCCAGCGGGGAGGAGATCTGGGCGCAGGCCTGGTCGGAGCCGGAGTCCGGCAGCGATCTCGCGTCGCTGCGCTCGACGGCGACCCGAACCGACGGCGGCTGGCTGCTCAACGGCCAGAAGATCTGGAGCAGCCGGGCGCCCTTCGGGGATCGGGCGTTCGGTCTATTCCGCTCGGATCCCGCCGCCGAGCGCCACCGCGGACTGACCTACCTGATGTTCGATCTGCGAGCCGACGGGGTGACGATCCGGCCGATCGAGCAACTCGGCGGGGCGACCGGATTCGGGGAGATTTTCTGCGACAACGTATTCGTGCCCGATCATGACGTCGTCGGGAATGTCAACGACGGCTGGCGGGTGGCGATGAACACGACCAGCAACGAGCGGGGCATGTCGCTGCGCAGCCCGGCTCGGTTCCTCGCACCGGCCCAGCGGCTGGTGACAGCCTGGCGGGAAGCGGGCGAAAACCCGGACCTCGCCGGACGGGTCGCCGACGCGTGGATCAAGGCCCAGGCCTACCGGTTGCACACCTTCGGTACCGCCACCCGACTGGCAGCGGGCGGCGAACTGGGAGCCGAGTCGTCGGTCACCAAGGTGTTCTGGTCAGAACTCGACGTCGCATTGCACCAGACCGCGCTGGAGTTGCGCGGGCCGGACGCCGAAATCGCCGACTCCTGGACCGAGGGCCTGCTGTTCGCCCTCGGCGGCCCGATCTACGCGGGCACCAACGAGATCCAGCGCAACATCGTCGCCGAACGGCTGCTGGGTCTGCCCCGGGAGCCGCGGTGAACTTCGAACTCGACGACCAGCAACGCGATTTCGCCGCGAGCATCGACGCCGCGCTGGCGGCGGCGGACGTGCCGGGTGCGGTGCGGGCCTGGGCCGCCGGCGACACCACGCCCGGCCGCAAGGTCTGGACGAGGTTAGCCGAATTGGGAGTCACCGCGCTGGCCGTTCCCGAGGCATTCGACGGGCTGGGGGCACACCCGGTAGACCTGGTGGTGGCCTGCGAGCGGCTGGGCCGCTGGTGTGTGCCCGGGCCGGTGGTCGAGTCCGTCGCCGTGGCGCCGGTCCTGCTCGCACACGACAGTCGCTCCGCGGCGCTGGCGACCGGCGAATTGATCGCGTCAGTCGCGCTCCCGCCGGAATCACCGCGCGCCCCCGACGCCGATTTCGCCGGCCTGACGCTGCTGGCCACCGATGGCGCGGTCGCCGACGCGGTGGTGGGCGCTCAGCACACCTCAGTCGATCCCAGCCGTCGGCTGTTCGACGTGACGGCGTCCGGGCCGCCGCGTCCGGCGGACGTGGCGCGAGCTTCCCAGTTCGGTGCTCTGGGCACGGCCGCGCAGTTGATCGGAGCCGGACAGGCGATGCTGGATGCGTCGGTGGACTACGCCAAGCAGCGCAGCCAGTTCGGCCGGATCATCGGCAGCTACCAGGCGATCAAACACAAACTCGCCGACGTGCACATCGCCTTGGAGTTGGCGCGCCCGCTGCTGTACGCCGCGGCGCTCACGCTGGCGGACTCGTCGCCCGACTCCGTCCGGGACGTCAGTGCCGCGAAAGCGGCTGCCTCGGAGGCGGCACTGCTCTCAGCGCGCGCGTCGCTGCAGACGCACGGGGCGATCGGCTACACCGCCGAACACGATCTGTCCCAGTGGCTGCTGCGGGTGCAGGCCCTGCACTCGGCATGGGGTGATCCCGCGACGCACCGCCGCCGGGTGCTGGAGGCGCTGTGAGCGAGGAACGGGATCTGCTCCGGCAGAGTGTCGCGGGCCTGCTGGACAAACACGCCCAGCCCGAGGCGGTACGCCGTGCCATGGCCTCGCCCCTGGGATACGACGAGTCGCTGTGGGCCATGCTCTGCGAGATCGGCGCGGCGGCCCTGGTCGTCCCCGAGGACTTCGGGGGTGCGGGCGGTGAGCTCGCCGACGCCGCCGTCGTGATGGAAGAGCTCGGTCGCACCCTGGCACCGACCCCGCTGCTGGGCACGACCCTCGCCGAGCTGGCACTGCTGGGCGCCGACACTCCCGATGGGGTCACCCTTGAGCGACTGGCGGCCGGGGAGTCGATCGGTGCGGTCGTCTTCGACCGCGACTACGTGGTCAACGGCGACGTCGCCGACGTCGTCGTGGCCGTCGAGGACGGCCGAATCCTGCGGTGGACACAGACGACCGCCGCGGCTGCGGACACCCTCGACCCCACCCGGCGGCTGGCCCGGGTCACACCGGGTTCCACCAGCGTGCTCGGCCGCGACCCCGGAATCGCCGATGCCGCAGCGATTCTGCTGGCGGCCGAGCAGATCGGGGGCGCGGCACGCTGTCTGGAACTGACCGTCGACTACACCAAGCAGCGCGAGCAGTTCGGCCGTCCGATCGGCAGCTTCCAGGCGCTCAAACACCGGATGGCCGACCTCTACGTGGCGGTGCAATCGGCCAGGGCCGTGGTGGGCGACGCCGTCGCCAACCCGACGCCGGTCACCGCCGCCCTGGCCCGCCTGGCGGCAAGCGAGGCGTTCTGCACCGTCGCCGGCGAAGCGATCCAGTTGCACGGAGGAATCGCGATCACCTGGGAGCACGACATCCAGCTGTACTTCAAGCGCGCCCACGGCAGTGCCGCCCTGCTCGGCTCACCCCGCGCCCAGTTGCGCCGCCTGGAATCCGAAGTGTTCTAGCCGACGTGAGCGGTCACATCTCGCACCGGTCCACCATCCCGCCCTTCTATGTGATGGACGTGTGGCTGGCCGCGGCGGAACGTCAACGCACGCACGGGGATCTGGTGAACCTGTCCGCCGGCCAGCCCAGCGCGGGGGCGCCCGCACCGGTGGTCGCCGCCGCGGCGAAGGCCTTGCAGACCGACCGGCTCGGCTACACCGTCGCCCTGGGCATCCCTGAGCTGCGGGCGGCGATCGCGGATTCCTACGCCGGGCGCCACGGCCTGGACATCGCCCCGGGGGACGTGGTGATCACCACCGGTTCGTCGGGCGGTTTCCTGCTGACGTTTCTGGCCTGCTTCGACCCCGGCGACCGGGTCGCCATCGCCAGCCCCGGCTATCCGTGCTACCGCAACATCCTCTCGGCACTCGGCTGCGAGGTGGTCGAGATCCCGTGTGGGCCCGACACCCGCTTCCAGCCGACGGTGCAGATGCTCGACGCGTTGGACCCGCCCGTCCGGGGTGTCGTGGTTGCGAGCCCCGCCAACCCGACCGGCACGGTGATCCCACCCCGGGAACTGGCCGCGATCGCGGCCTGGTGCGACGCGCACGGGGTGCGACTGGTCAGCGACGAGGTGTACCACGGGCTGGTTTATCCCGGAGCGCCGCAGGCCTCATGCGCGTGGCAGAGTTCGCGCAGCGCCGTTGTGGTGAACAGCTTCTCGAAGTACTTCGCCATGACCGGCTGGCGGCTGGGCTGGCTGCTGGTGCCCGAGGAGTTGCGCCGCACGGTGGACTGCCTGACCGGCAACTTCACCATCTGCCCGCCTGTCCTGGCGCAACACGCGGCGGTCGCCGCTTTCACACCGGAGTCCGTCGCCGAGGCCCAGGCCCACCTCGGCGACTACGAGGCCAACCGCCTGGCGCTGATATCCGGACTCCAGCGGCTGGGTCTCACCGGGCTGGCGCCGGCTGACGGGGCGTTTTACATCTATGCCGACGTATCCGCCCTGACCACCGACTCGCTGGGGTTTTGCGGACGGCTACTGGCCGAGACCGGACTGGCGATCGCCCCCGGTGTCGACTTCGACACCACGCGGGGCAATTCGTTCGTCAGACTCTCCTTCGCCGGACCGGCGACCGATATCGACGAGGCGCTGCGCCGGCTGGGAGCTTGGCTGGGCCGACCCGCACATCAAACTTAAGAAAAATTCAATATACCCTGTTAGGGTTTGCTGACCGGGCGCTTTTCGGGGTGGAGAGCGGCCGGTGACGACAAAGCCGTCGGTCGGTCGGTCCGTCAGCAAAACTTACTTATGTTAGCTTCCGTTTACCGCTGGAAGCGTCGAGAGGGGACCGCAGTGGCAAAGACTTCAACTCCGGGATACGCCTGCTATGTGGGCCGGGTGGGCGCTCTGGCGGTTGCCCTCGGCGTCGGTGTCGCGATCGCCTCGATGCCCGCGTTCGCCGACGCGGACACCGGCGACTCGGCGGGCCAGAACGCCGCGAGCTCGGCAGGCGCCTCGCCGTCGGGCAAGGCCGCATCCCAGCGCGCCGGATCGCGGCCGGAGCGGCCGGTTTCGCGAAGCGAGACGCCCGGTACCCCGGTGCGCGCCGCGCAGCAGCGCGATGGTGCGCCGACGGCGAAACGGGATGACTCCTCGTCATCTGGCTCGCCCGCAGCCGCATCGAACGGGGTGGCGTCCTCGGCGACGGTGCCGTCGGCGAACGTCCCACTCAGGTCCTCTGCTTCGCTCCCTGTTCCGTCCGCCACGGCGGACGCGGGCGCCAACCCGGCGGCCACGCCGGCAACACCCGCATCGGCCCCCGCCCCGGCGACCGCACCCCGGCCGGCCGCCGCCGGATCACTTGAAGACTCCGGCAGCGCTGAATCAACTTTGCTCACAACGGGCGGCGGTCCGCTCCCGGCGGCCGCGCCGCTGGCCTGGGCGGCCGCTGCCTTCGCGCGCCGTGATCTCGACCGGGCCGGCACGGCTAACGCCGTCGCTGCTGCCAGCACCGCTAGCACGGCTGCCCAGAGCACAAACCCGATCGCCGACTTCCTCCGCACCTTCATCGGTGACGGCACCGCCGACCGCCCGGACGCCGGTTGGCTCCTCGGCAACGGCTTCAGCTACGACGCCGCGTCCTGCGTCGGGGTGACCGTCTGCAACGGCGGTGCCGCCGGGTTGTTCGGCAACGGCGGGGATGGGTTCAACGGCGGCAACGGCGGATCGGCTGTGCTGTTCGGCAGCGGCGGTCACGGCGGCAACGGCCTGGCCGGCCAAGACGGCGGCGACGGTGGCGTCGGTGGCCTGTTGTTCGGCGACGGCGGAAACGGCGGCGCTGGCGGCAGCGCCGCTTCGATCGGCGGGGTCGGCGGCAACGGCGGCCGAGGCGGATCAGTGGGAACGCTGTCGCTGTGGGGCGACGGCGGCGACGGTGGGGTCGGCGGCGACGGCAGCGACGGCGACCCCAGCACGACCAACTACCCGCCCAGCACCGACCAGTTGCCCTACGCCATACCCGACGGGTCCGGCTTCAGCACCGAGCCGCTGTACACCGTCGGGGAGACCACCACGTTGACCAGCACGGGGGCGGCAGGAGGCTACCGGCTCACCGGAATCCCCGATGGCATGGGCGTTTACACCGACGAGCAGGGTCTGGTCCACGTGTTCATGAACCACGAGATCGGTGACAGCAAGGACCAGCCGGACAAGCTTCCGATCCTGACCATTCCTGTGGTCGGCGAGCCAGGCTATCGGGGCGCATACGTCACCGAGATCATCCTCGATCCGAAAACCGGCGACGTTATCTCCGCTGACCAGGCCTTCGACCAGGCCATGTACTGGAACGTCGGCACGCAGAGCTTCGACGACGTCACCGAGTTGTGGCGCAACCCGGATATCCCACCTGACCCCACTCCCGGAAGCGGTCGGTGGAAGTTCGCCAAATTCTGTTCAGCGTTCCTCGGCGGACCTGAAGTCGGACTGCTGGACCGCATCTTCTTCACCGGCGAGGAGGACAGCGGTGCGGACAAGACCTTCGATGGCCTTGGTGGAACCCGGGTCGCGGTCGTCGACGGAGTCGCCTACGCGCTACCGAACATGGGGCATTTCCAGCAGGAAAACGCGATCGTCGTCCCCACCCCGAACACCGACAAGACCTACGTGATCATTCCCGAGGACAGGGGCACCCTCGACAGCCAGCTCTACATGTGGGTCGGCACCAAGCAGCCCGACGATCCCAACCCGATCGTCCGCAACGGACTTGTGAACGGGGATCTGTACGTTTTCAAAGCTCGCGACAATCAGATCGAGGGCGAAGCCCAATTCGGCATCGGCGACGGCACACTGCCCGGTGAATGGGTACTGATCGACCGAGACAAAGCAGCCAAAGACACCGCAGAGGAATTCGAGAAGTACGTCCAGTCGCTCAACGCGTTCGACTTCGTCCGGGTGGAAGACGGCGTTGTCAGCACGACCGAGGCCGGTGTCTTCTACTTCGCCGTCACCGGCAACGAGAGACCCGGTCCCGACAAACAACCCAGCCCCAACCTCTACGGCCGGTTCTACCGGATGGATTTCACTGACTGGACCGATCCGCTCGCCGGCGCCGGCATCACGGTTCTCCTGGAGCCACAGAATGTGTTCGACGGAATCATCAACCCCGACAACGTCGACATGAACCGCCAGGGCCAGATCATGATCCAGGAGAACGTCAACGGGGCATGGCGCGGAAAGGCCCCGTTCGACTGGTCACCCACTAACCCCACCGGCGGAGAAAGCCGAATCTGGCAATTCGATCCCACCACCGGGGCGCTCTCCGTGATGGCCGAGATCAGCCAGCTGCCGTCCGAACCGGTGTGGAACACCACCGACCCCGGAGCACGCAACCCGGCGCCGGGCGGCACCTGGGAGTCCAGCGGGGTCGTCGACGTCTCCGCGATCTACGGCCAGGGCGCCTGGCTCTTCGACGTACAGGCCAACACGCTGAACAACGAAGAGGTCTACCAGCTGGACACCGAGACGACCCGCCCCGTGCCCGCGGGGTTCGAAGTCTTCGACGGCGGGCAGCTGCTGCTGCTGCGGACAACCAATCCGCGCAACGGCGGGTCCGGGGGCACCGGAGGTGTCGGCGGCAACGGCAGCATGATCTTCGGCGCCGGCGGCGACGGCGGCAACGGCGGCAACGGCGCCGACCCGGCCTGGAGCGGCGAGCCTGGCACCGGTGGCCTCGGTGGTGCGGCCGGCACCGGCGCGGTGGGCATCTTCTTCACTGCCGACGGCACGCCCGGCACCAAGGGTGCTGACGGCGGCTGCTCCGCGCCGCGCGGATCGGCCTCGAACTGCCCGCGGCCGCCGTCGAAGATGTTCGCGCCCTACATCGACATGGGGTCGCTGGCCCAGCGCGAGCAGACCCCGTGGATGGTCAACGCCGAGGGCAAGCCCAGCCTGGTCGCGACCAAGCAGAAGACCGGCATCGAAGCCGCCACGCTCGCCTTCGTGAACCAGCAGGGTGTCGACGGCCCCATCGTCTGGGGCAGCTCACCGCCCATCAGCAAGGACAACAACATCCCGCTGGACTCGCCAATCGGAGTGCAGTTCCGGGACGACCTCAAAGCAGCGATCGCAGACGGCCTGGAGACGATCGTTTCCTTCGGCGGGATCGCCGCCTGCAATGCCGGGGTGGAGATCGGTCAGGTCAACGGGAAAGCCGCCTACACCGACAGCGATTCCGTCGGCGGAACCGGCCAGACATCGGCCGTGGTCAAGCTGAAGACGCCCATCGATCTGGCCGGGATCGAGGCCGGCAGCATCAGCGGGCAGGTGAGGTTCAACGGGGGACCGACCCAGCTGTATCAGGTCGACGCGAAGGGCAATTTCACCTTCACCTCGCTGGTGAAGTGGGAGGTGCCCAAAGCCACCGCCGGTGAAATCTCCTCCGATGGTGCAAGCATCACCTTCCAATTCGACCCGAAGGTTCCGTTGAACGTCGTTGCCTACGGCCCGCTCAGCACTGACCTCAGCTACGGCCTGCAACAGGGCTTCGACCAGATGCGGGCGGCCTACAAGAACGCCATCCAGTACTTCTACGACCTGGGGGTCCGTCACATCGACCTCGACATCGAGGGAGACGCCCTGCAGGACCCCAGGCAGTGGGGTATCAACGATCAGCGCAACCGGGTCTTCAAGTCACTCCAGGACGCGAACGCTTTCCCGGACATGAAGCTGTCGTACGTACTGCCGATCGGGCCCAACACCGGTTGGGCGCCGAACTCGTTCCCGGGACGGCTGATCCAATCCGCCGCCCAGATCGGTCTCAAAGTCGATACCTGGAACATGATGGCGTTCGACTACGGCCAGCAGGTCTACAAATACATGCTTGAGAAAAACAAGAACATGGTCGACGCCCTGATCGAAGTAGCAGAGATTGGGTCGACGGCTGACCCGTATAACCACATCAAGGGTGCGGTGGACTACCTGGTGCAATACGGACTCAACAAAGCCGGCTGGCCACAGAATCGTCAGGAGGCCTTCGCCCAGCTCGGCGTCACCCTGATGATCGGCCAGGACGACACCGTCTACTACGAGCCCGTCGTGCCCAAGGACTACTCCCCCGGCGACGCGGCCGTAGTGGAGGCGATCACGCCGGCTCAGGTGGGCGGAACGACCGGTGTCAAAAACGTGCTGGACTGGGCCATTCAGAAGGGTGTTGGGCTGCTGTCGTTCTGGTCACTCGGCCGTGACCGGCCGAGTCAGAACACCGTCAGCTACAACCCGGAACTGAACGTGACCTACCAGACGGGGTCGCCGGCATTCCGGTTGATTGAGACCGCGAAGACCGCCGGCGCCGGGCAGAGCACCGTTGGGCTGACGTTCACTCCCGCCCCGCGAGCCGCGCAAAACGGGAAACTCTTCCTCGCTAACGGCGACTACCTCGGCGAATACACGGTCACCGCCACCAACACACTGAATTTCACCAGCACCGCTCCGCGGCCGGTGATACCGACCGGAGGAACTATCAACCCCGCCGGCGGGACGATGCAGGTCACCTTCAATGGACCTGTTACTGACACGATCTGGTCCATCGTGGGTCTCACCCCGCTCATCCTGAAGGAGTACCAGAACGAGGATCTGGTCTACACCAACATCCTCAATGTCTACGACGACTAGCGCTGACGACAAATGAAAGGTCCTCTTGTGCCGAAATCGATTATCCCGCAGCGCAATCGGCGTGTTCTGCCGGTCATGGTCTGGCTGCAGATCGGGGTCGCGGCGACCGGTGTGGGTATCGCTCTCGCCGCCGCCCCGACCGCGACGGCAGATGACGGCGCAGCCTCGGCGGCGAGTTCGGACCAGTCGACCCAGTCGGCCCAGTCGACCCGGTCGACCCGGTCGGCGGCGGCGACGCCCGCGGCGGCGGAGCGGTCCGCCCAGCGGCGCTCGACCGGGGCATCGACTGGGGCATCCCGTTTCGGCGCCGGCCCTGTGCGCCAGCAGGCGGCGGACAGCCCTGAGGCGGCTGTTTCGGCGCGTGCCAGCCGCATCCCCGCGGTTACTGTGGCGGCGGCAAGCGCACGGACCGACCGCGCACGGGTGCCCCTAGCGCCGCGGACCGCCGCACAGGGCGCGACTCCAACCGGCGTGCTGGGCGACATCGCAGCCTTCTTCGGCCTCCCAGGTGCGCCGGCAACCCCCAATCCGACCATCGACTCGGTGCCGATGTTTCTGCGGCTGCAGGTGGAGGACATCCTCGGCGGCGTCACCCCGCCAGCGGTCACCAATCCGGCAACGGTGATCACCGGTCTCTTCCGCCAGGTTCTGCGCAAGGATCCCTCAGCTGATGAACTGCAGCGCTATTCCTTGACCTACAGCTTGTTTGGGATCAACGGCGTCGTCTCCGGGCTCTACAGCTCGACGGCATTCCGGCAGAGCGTGGTGAACAACTACTACCTCGAACTGCTGAACCGCCCTGCGACAGCACAGGAACTGAGCTGGGGAACCTTCCAGCTCGAGTGGGGCGTCTCTGAGCCGTTGTTCGCGGCGAGCATTGCGGGCACCAACGAGTTCTTTGCGGCCAGCAACGCGGGCGGCGGACCCAATGGCCCCTCGC
This sequence comes from Mycobacterium sp., assembly GCA_018882965.1. Lineage (GTDB taxonomy): Bacteria > Actinomycetota > Actinomycetes > Mycobacteriales > Mycobacteriaceae > Mycobacterium. The sequence goes on from VEQY01000048.1 coordinate 18,152, forward strand.
CCTCGGCGACGTCCTTCGTCGACTTGCTCTACCGCACGCTGGTGGGTAACGAGCCCGATCCCGTCGCCGGCCCGACCTACGTTCAGCAGATCCAGAGCGGCCGGCCCACCGGTCTGGTTGCCACCGAATTCGTCATGACCGAGCAGTTCCGGCTCGTCAAAGTACTGGAGACCTTCCAAGTGCTGGGGCTGAGCTCGATCCCCGAGGTAGTCCAGAACTACGTGGACAACTGGTTCTGGTACGGCGGACTGAGCGGTATCAACACCAGGCTGCTCGCCAGCGGTACAAATATCTTTAACATCGAAGCGGGGCGCGTGCAGTTGCCCGACATGACGGCGGCTGAACAACTGCAGAGGCTGCTTCTCGCGCCCTACACCACAGACAAGGAAACCGGTTTCGTCGGCGTCTTCAACGAGCTGTTCGGCAACCCGACTAAAACAACCAACTGCAAGACGACACCGAGCACCTGCGTCAACCTGGATCTCTACGAGTTACTCACCACCGGCGGGGCCGTTCGCGGCCTCCCGAACAGCGCCGTCTCGGTGTCGGCGTCCTTCATGCCGGTGCTCAAACTGCTACCGACTCAGAACGAGATCAGCCTCGCAGCCTCACTCGGATTTCCCTTGGGGCGGGATCCGAGCCCTATCAGTGGCTATTTCAACAACGTCGACTCTACGGTCGTTGGTCCTATCCTCACCTCCGCAGACGGGCAGTACGTGGTCGACGGGCACCATCGGTGGTCACAGCTGTACTTGATCAACCCCTTCGCCAATATTGCCGCGGCGGACGCGGGATATGTGCCAGAACCCACCGAGGCCCTGAAGCAGACTCAGGTCGCAATCGCCGCCCAGACCGGTTTCCTGGAAGGCCAGAATGCCGGCGCGGACAATCTCTTCACGATCAGCCAGGAGAAATTCAACGAGGACGTCACCGCCATCATCAACAATGGGCGTTGGCGTGACGGCCCCCAGAAGGGAGAGCCCACCAAGCCGGCGGTCTTGGAGGCCTTCACCACACCGCTGGGGCTCGAGGGCCAGACCGATGATCAGAAGTTGGACAGCATCGAGGCCTACCTCTGGCAGAACGTGCTCCTCATGCGGGCGAGCAATTACTACGTCACCGATGCGCCGGGACGCCCTGTCATGCCCCAGACCAGTTCCAACACCTTCTGGCCGGTACTGGGCCTGATGCAGGGGCCCAGCGCGCTGAGCTTCTCCTTCCCGATCATCAGCTACCTGGGCTGAGCGCCGCACTAGGGTGAGGCCGTGCCCTACCTGCCCCACCTCGATCACGAAAGCGGACCGGTGTATTACCGGCATTGGCCGGCTGCCGAGCCTCGGGCGGCCGTGGTGTTCCTGCACGGCTTCGGTGAGCACACCGGCCTATACCACCGGTACGGCTTCGCCCTGAACGCCGCCGGCATCGATCTGTGGGCCGTCGACCAGTTCGGGCATGGCCTGTCCCCCGGCGTCCGCGGCCAGTTCGGCACGCTCGAGGACAGCGCGCGACTAGCCGAGCGGCTCACCGAGATCGCGGAGGCCACCCGGCCCGGCCTACCGATGGTCGCGCAGGGGCACTCCTACGGCGCGGTGGTGACGTTGTTCGGATTGATCGACTCACCTAGCAGGTACCGGGCCGGGGTGATCTCGGGCGCGCCGCTGGTACCCATCGCCGAGATGCTCGACGTGAACACCGCGCTCAACCTCGACCCGGCCGGCCTGGCGTCCGATCCGTTCTACCTGGACTGCATCGAAAACGACCCGCTGTCGTTCACCGACTCCGACAGCAGGGGCCTCACCCGGGAACTCGACCGTGCGTGGGACCGCTTCGGCGCTGAGTTACCCGCACTCACCGTGCCCACCCTGGCGGTGCACGGCGAAATCGATCCGATCGCGTCGCCGGGTGCGGTGCGCGCCTACGCCGAGCAGGTCCCGGCCCTGCGGTTCCGCGACTTCCCCGGCACCCGCCACGACGTCCTCAACGACATCACCCACCGCGAGGTCGCCGCCACGATCGTCGCCTTCATCGGCGAGCAGACGTAAACGACCCGAGACACGCCGTAACTTGGGTGACGTTTACGTCTGCTCGCGGGGAGGGGCGACCCGCTAGAGCCAGGTGTCGGGGCTGGTGGCGGTGAGGAAAGCCTCCAGGTCGTCGCGCCAGCGCGCCGGGGTGTTCTTGTCCGGCTCGATGCCGGTGTACTCACCCCGGTAGAACAGCAGCGGGCGCGGTTTGACCGCCGGCGGCTCGGAGAGCGACTGCACCGAACCGAACACGACAAAGTGGTCGCCCCCATCGTGCACGGACCCCACAGTGCAGTCGATGTGCGCCAGCGAGCCGTCGAGGACCGGGCACCCCGACGCCGAGGGATGCCAAGCCACACCGGCGAACTTGTCGGGCTCGCGGGAACCGAAGCGCTCGCAGATCTCGCGCTGCCGCTCAGCGAGGACGTTGACGCAGAACTTGCCGCTGGCCTCGATGGCCTGCCATGACCGTGAGACCTTCGTCGGACAGAACAGCACGAGCGGTGGGTCGAGCGACAGCGCCGCGAACGACTGACAGGCGAAGCCGCTGGGCACATCGTCATTGACGGTGGTGATGATCGTGATACCGGTGCAGAACTGCCCGAGCACCTGCCGAAAGGCCCGGGGATTGACCACCTCAGCCGACATCGCGGCCGCTAGCTGTCGCGGGAGCCGACAGAGAAGTCATGCCCCCATAGGCTGACCGCGGTGCTCTCCCGGGCGATCCAATCGTGATCGTCGACGTTCAGGCCCTCACAACCGAATTCGACGTCGAAGCCACCCGGGGTCTTCATGTAGAACGACAGCATCTTGTCATTCACATGCCGTCCCAGTGTCGCGGACATCGGCACCTTCTTACGCAGCGCCCGGTCGAGGCAGAGTCCCACGTCGTCACTGTTCTCGACCTCGACCATCAGGTGCACGATCCCGCTGGGGGTGGGCATCGGCAGAAAGGCCAGACTGTGGTGGCGCGGGTTACAGCCGAAGAACCTCAACCACGCCGGTGCGCCGTCCGCGGGCCGGCCCACCAGTTGCGGCGGCAGCCTCATCGAGTCGCGCAGCCGGAACCCGAGCACGTCGCGATAGAAGTGCAGGGCCTCGACGTCATCGCGGGTGGACAGCACGACGTGGCCCAACCCCTGCTCCGCGGTGACGAAGCGATGCCCGTAGGGGCTGACCACGCGCCGGTGCTCGAGTGCGGCACCGTGGAAGACCTCCAGTCCGTTCCCCGAGGGATCGGTGAACCGGATCATCTCGTCGACTCGGCGGTCCTTCAGTTCGGCGGCCGTCGCCTCCTTGTAGGGCACGCCCTCGACGTCGAGGGCGTTACGGATCTGCTGCAGTCCCTCGGCGTTGGCGCACTCCCAGCCTGCGTCCATCAGCCGGTCGCGCTCCCCGGGGACGATCACCAGCCTGGCCGGGAAGTCGTCCATCCGCAGATACAGCGCCCCGTCGATCGAACCCCGACCCTCGACCATGCCGAGGACTTTGAGCCCGTAGTCGCGCCATGCCCCGACGTCGGTGGCTTCGATCCGTAGATAACCCAGCGTGCGAATCGCACCCGCGCTCATCCCGCACCTCCGAGGAAGTCGATCGTCAGCCTATTGAACTCCTCGAACTTCTCGACCTGAACCCAGTGGCCGCACTGCCCGAATACGTGCAGCTGGACGCGCGGAATCATCTTGAGCGCTACCAGCGCCCCGTCGAGCGGGTTGACGCGGTCCTCGCGGCCCCAGATCAGCAACACGGGTTGCCGCAGCTTGTAGACCTCGCGCCACATCATGCCGAGCTCGAAGTCGGGACCGGCGAACGACTTCCCCATCGCCTTGGCGGCCGCCAGCGAGTCCGGCTGGCTGGCGATGGCGAAACGCTCGTCGACCAACTCCGGGGTGATCAGTTTCTGGTCGAAGACCATGATGCGCAGGAAGCGCTCCATGTTCTCCCGCGTCGGCTCGGCGGTGAAGCGGCCCAGGAGCTTGACGCCCTCAGTGGGGTCGGGAGAGAACAGATTCACCGACAGTCCGCCGGGGCCCATCAGCACCAGCCGGCCCGCCCGGTCGGGGTGATCCAGAGCGAACCGCACGGCCGTGCCCCCGCCGAGGGAGTTGCCCACCAGCGCCGCCCGCTGCAGTCCGAGGTGGTCGAAAAGCGCCAACAGCGCGTCCGCGCTGTAGCGGTTGTACTGCTCGTGCTCGGTGTGCTTGTCGGAGTGCCCGTAGCCCGGTTGGTCGACGGCGAGTACGTGAAAGTGCCGCGACAGCACCGCGATGTTTCGGCCGAAGTTCGACCAACTCGAGGCGCCGGGCCCACCGCCGTGCAGCAGCACGATCGTCGGGCCGTTGCCCGCGCCGGCTTCGTGATAGTGCAGTTTGACATCACGTTCGCCGGTACGGACGGACGCGTAGCGCGAGGTGGATTCGAACGTCGCGTCCTGCTGGGACTCCGCCTCCCGAATGAACGACGTCATCAGGCCGGTCGCCCGCTAGACCATCGTGTCGCCGACGGGCAGACCGAACTCGTGGTTGCCGTAGAGCACGTAGGCGCGCTCAGCGTCGTTGGCCGCGTGAACCCGCCCGGCGTGGGCGTCCCGCCAGAACCGCTGCAAAAGCTGATCGCTGTTGAGCGCGGTGGCGCCGGCCGCTTCGAAGAGCCGATCGATGGAGGCGATCGCCCGGCCGGTGGCGCGCACCTGATCGCGCCGTGCCCGGGCGCGCAGTTCCATCGGTACTTCCTTGCCGGCGCAGAGCAGTTCGTACTCCTCGGCCAGGTTGCCCCTCAGCTGACGCCAAGCGGCGTCGATGTCACTGGCCGCCTCGGCGATTCGGATCTTGGCGAACGGGTCGTCCTTTGCCTTCTCGCCCGCGAACGCGGCCCGCACCCGCCTGCCCTGGTGTTCGACGTGGGCGTCGTAGGCACCGCAGGCCATTCCCACGATCGGGGTGGAGATGGTCGTCGGGTGCATGGTGCCCCACGGCATCTTGTAGACCGGCGCGGTGTTGGTCTGCAGTCCCCCGGCGGTGTGATTGTTCATCGCGCCGTAGGACAGGAACCGGTGGCGCGGCACGAAGACGTCCTTGACCACCAGGGTGTTGCTGCCGGTGCCCTTGAGACCGACGACGTGCCACTCGTCGCGGATCTGGTAGTCACCCAGCGGCATCAGGAAGCTGCCGAAGTCGACCGGGCGGCCGTCCTTGATCACCGGCCCCCCGACGAAGGTCCAGTTCGCGTGGTCGCAACCCGAGGACCACAGCCACGTGCCGTTGACCAGGTAGCCGCCGTCGACCACTACCCCGGCGCCCATCGGCGCGTATGACGAGGAGATCCGCACGGTCGGGTCGTCGCCCCAGACCTCCTCCTGGGCCTGTTGGTCGAACTGCGCGAGGTGCCAGTTGTGCACCCCGAGGATCCCGCACGCCCATCCGGTCGACCCGCACGCGCTGGCCAGCCGCCGCACCGCCTCGAAGAACAGGGTGGGGTCGCACTGCAACCCACCCCACTGCTCGGGCTGCAACAGCTTGAAGAAACCGGCCTCGTCGAGGTCGGCGATCGTCGTGTCGGGTAGCCGCCGCAACTCCTCGGCGTGCGGCGCACGCTCACTGATCCGGGGCAGCAGGTCATCGATGGCGGCCAGAACTTTCTGGGCGTCACGCTGTTCGACCGAAGTCACCACTAGCCTCCCTGGGTGCGTTCCTGCATCTCAGACTAGAACACGTTACGATTTGTGTCGAGCAGGGCAAACGCTCCCCAGCTAGGTCGCAGGCACGTCACTGTATTGTCATTTCTGTAACGTGTTCTAGAAAGGATAGCCCGCCGTGTCCGATGCCGACCACCCGGCCACCGCAATCGTCCACCTCGACGGACAGACCCACACCGTGTCCTGGCCGCGCGGCGAGAAGCTGCTCGACGTGCTGCTCGACCAGGGAATCGACGCGCCGCACTCGTGCCGGGAGGGCCATTGCGGTGCGTGCGCGGTCACCAAGCTCAGCGGCGAGGTGGAGATGGAGACCAACGACGTGCTCGAACCCGAGGACCTCGACGAGGGCCTCATCCTGGCGTGCCAGTCACGGCCCCGGTCGGACTCGGTCGAGGTCACCTACGACTGAACCTGGGACTGGGCCTGCAGCCGGCTATTTCTTCAGGGTGAACTGACCGAGGTTGGTGTAGCCCTCCCGGAAGAGCCGCACACAGCCGTTGAGGTACTTGTCGTAGCGGTCATACACCTCTTGGGACTGAACGGCGATGGCCCGCTCGCGGTTGGCCTCCAGCGCCGCCGCCCACAACTGCAGTGTCTTGACGTAGTGCGGCCCGATCAGATGCACCCGCTCCACGGTGAATCCGGCCTTGGCGGCCTTCTCCTCGACCATCGGCACGGACGGCAGCCGGCCACCCGGGAAGATCTCGGTCATGATGAACTTGGCGAACCGCGCCAACTCGAAGGTCATCTTCAGGCCGAGCTTGTCTCCGTCGGCGAGGTTCACACCGGTGATGGTGTGCAGCAGCATGTATCCGTCGGTCGGCAGCGCGTCATAGGACCTTTCGAAGAACGCGTCATAACGCTCATGGCCGAAGTGCTCGAACGCGCCGATGGACACGATGCGATCGACCTTTTCGTCGAACTCCTCCCAGCCCTGGAGACGGACCTCGACGTTGCGGGTGGTCGGCACCTTGGCCAGTTTGGCGATGGCGTACTCCTGCTGGCGCTTGCTCAGCGTCAGGCCGATCACGTTCACGTCGAACTTCTCGATCGCCCGTTGCATGCCGCCGCCCCAGCCGCACCCCACATCCAGAAGCGTCATCCCCGGTTCGAGGTGTAGCTTGCCCAGCGCCAGATCGAACTTCGCGTTCTGCGCTTCGTCGGTGTTCATGTCGTCGCGCTCGAAGTACCCGCAGGTATATCCCATGGTCGGGCCGAGGAATAACTCGAAAAACTCGTTTGAGATGTCGTATATCGATTGAAGTTCGTCGTATTTGGGCTTCAGCGTGGACATGGTGTCTCTGATCTCTCCGGTCCCTCAGGTCTTTCGCCTGCTCAGCGGCAGGCCCGCTTAGTTAATGACATGCGGGTGGAGATAGCAAATCTGACCCGCCCGTCAGCGCGGCAGCCCGAGCAGTCGTTCGCCGGCCATGCTCAGCAAGATCTGCTCGGTGCCGCCGGCGATCGACAGGCAGCGCGTGTTGAGGAAGCTGTGCACCGCCTCATTGATCACGGCACCGCCGCCGGGCGAGTGGTCCATCCGGAACTCCTCCAGCGCCTGCCGATAGCGCACCCCGATCAGTTTCCGGGCACTGGCCTCGGCGCTGGTGTCTCGTCCCCCGACGGCGAGGCGAGCGATGCGCTGGTCGAGAAGGGAGCCGACCTGCGCTGCCAACAGCAACTCCCCGAGCCGGTCACTGGTCGCCGGATCGAGCTCGGCACCGGCGAGCCCGCGCAGCATCTCCTCCATCGGATTGCCCAGCGCGGTGCCCTGCGCCATCGCAACCCTCTCGTTGGCCAGCGTGGTGCGGGCCAGGCGCCAGCCGTCGTCGACCGACCCCACGACCATCTCGTCGGGAATGAAGACGTCGTCGAGGAAGACCTCGTTGAAGTTGCGCGCCCCGGTGATCTCGCGCAGCGGGCGGATGGTGATCCCGGGAGATTTCATGTCGAGCAGGAAGTAGGTGATGCCCCGGTGCTTGGGCGCATCGCTGTTGGTGCGGGCGAGGCACACGCCCCACTGCGCCCGGTGGGCGGCCGAGGTCCACACCTTCTGCCCGGTGAGTTTCCAGCCGCCCTCGACACGGACGGCCTTCGTGCGCAAGGACGCCAGATCGGAGCCGGCTCCGGGCTCGCTGAAGAGCTGGCACCAGATGATCGACCCCCGCAGGGTCGGCCCGACGAATCGGTCGATCTGCTCGCCGGTGCCGTACTCCAGGATCGTCGGGATCGCCCACCAGCCGACGACGAGGTCGGGGCGCTGCACGTCGGCGGCGGCGAGTTCGGCGTCGATGAGCAACTGCTCGGCGGGGCCGGCGTCACGTCCGTACGGGGCGGGCCAGTGCGGTGCGAGCAGCCCGGAGTCGGCCATCGCGGCCTGGCGCTCGGTGGCCGGCAGCGCCGCGATCGCGGCGACGGCGGCGGCGATCTCGGGCTGCAGATGCGCCACCGAGTCGAGATCGATGTG
>VEQY01000102.1 GCA_018882965.1 Mycobacterium sp.
TCGGCCTCGCGGCCGTCGTGGTTCCGTTCTCCCTGGACTGGGCTCCGCTCCTGGGCCCGGCGCTCATGGTCGCGATCCTGGCGGTGGTGGCGATTCCGCTCACCGGCGCGGGGATCGCCGCCCTGGGGGCCGACTCCGAACCGCCCGGTTAGGGTACGAACGGTGACCCGGCCCCCCATCCTGCTGCTGTCGACCTCGGACACCGACCTGATCACCGCGCGGGCCAGCGGTCTGCCCTTTCGCTGGGCCAACCCATCCCGTGTGCTCGACGACGACCTGCCCGGGCTGCTCGACGGCGTCGCGGTGGTGGTGATTCGCATCCTGGGCGGCTACCGGGCCTGGCCTGAGGGCATCGACGCGATCGCGCGCAGTGGGCTGCCGACGGTGGTGGTCAGCGGCGAACAGGCGCCCGACGCCGAGTTGATGCGACGCTCCTCGGTGCCGGCCGGGGTCGCCCTGCAGACCCACACCTACCTGGCGCAGGGCGGCGTGGAGAACCTGCGTCAGCTGCACTCCTTCCTCTGCGACACCGTGCTGATGACGGGATTCGGCTTCCTCCCACCGGTGGCCATGCCGGGGTGGGGGGTGCTGGAGCGTCACACCCCCGACACCGACGCCCCGGTGATCGCGGTGCTGTACTACCGGGCCCAGCAACTCGCCGGCAACACCGCATACGTCGAAGCGCTGTGCGCGGCGATCGAGCAGGCCGGCGGGCGGCCACTGCCGGTCTTCTGCACCTCGCTGCGCAATCCGGAGCCTGAACTGCTGGAGCTGCTGGCCACCGCCGACGCTCTGGTGGTCACCGTGTTGGCTGCCGGCGGTGCTCGGCCAGCGTCGGTATCCGCCGGAGGCGAGGACGACATGTGGGATGTCAAACACTTGGCGGCCCTTGATGTTCCGATCCTGCAGGGACTGTGCCTGACCACTTCGCGTGGCCGCTGGGCTGACAATGACGACGGGCTGAGTCCCCTCGACGTCGCTACCCAGGTGGCGGTACCCGAATTCGACGGCCGGATCATCACCGTCCCGTTCTCCTTCAAGGAGATCGATCCGGACGGACTGATCTCGTACGTGCCCGACCCCGAGCGCTGCGCCCGGGTGGCCGGACTGGCCGTATCGCACGCGATGCTCAGGCGCGTCGGCGCCGCCGACAAGCGACTGGCGGTCGTGTTCTCGGCCTACCCGACCAAGCACTCCCGCATCGGGAACGCCGTCGGGCTCGACACCCCCGCCAGCGCCATCATCCTGCTTCGCGTGCTGCGCGAGAACGGGTATCTCATCGGCGAGGTCCCGGGTGTTCAGGCCTGCGATGGGGACGCCCTCATGCACGCCCTCATCGAGCAGGGCGGGCAGGATCCGTCCTGGCTCACCGAGGGGCAGCTGGCGGGCAACCCTGTTCGGGTGTCCGCCGTCCGCTACCGGCAGTGGTTCGCCGCTCTGCCGACCCGGCTCACCGACGCCGTCGTGGAGCACTGGGGTCCGCCGCCGGGAGACTTGTTCGTCGACCGCAGCCGTGATCCGGACGGCGAGATCGTCTTCGCGGCAATGCGATCGGGAAACCTCGTCATCCTGGTGCAGCCGCCGCGCGGCTTCGGCGACAACCCGGTGGCGATCTATCACGACCCGGACCTGCCGCCCAGCCATCACTATCTGGCGACCTACCTGTGGTTGCGGCACGACTTCGGTGCGCACGCGATGATCCACCTGGGCAAGCACGGCAACCTGGAGTGGCTGCCCGGCAAGACGGTCGGAATGTCGGGGGAGTGCGGCACCGACGCGGCACTGGGCGACCTGCCGCTGATCTACCCGTTTCTGGTCAACGATCCCGGCGAGGGCACGCAGGCCAAGCGCCGGGCCCATGCGGTGCTCGTCGACCATCTCATCCCGCCGATGGCGCGAGCGGAAACCTACGGCGACATCGCCCGGCTGGAGCAGCTGCTCGACGAGCACGCCAACATCGCTGCACTCGACCCGGCCAAACTGCCGGCGATCCGTCAGCAGATCTGGACGCTGATGCGCGCGGCGAAAATGGACCACGATCTCGGCCTGGAGGAGCGGCCCGGGGACGACAGCTTCGACGACATGCTGCTGCACGTCGACGGCTGGCTGTGTGAGATCAAGGATGTGCAGATCCGCGACGGGCTGCACATCCTGGGTCAGACACCCACCGGATCCGCCGAACTCGATCTGGTGCTGGCGATCCTGCGGGCCCGCCAGCTCTTCGGCGGCGAGCAGCATCTGCCCGGTCTGCGCGAAGCGCTGGGCCTGGCCGAGGACGGCAGCGACGACCGAGCCACCGTCGACGCCGCCGAGGCCCGCGCCCGCCAGATGCTCGCCGCGCTTCAGGCGACCGGGTGGGACGCCGCGCGGGTCGAAGAGATCACCGACGATCCGGCGATCGCACCGATCCTGCGGTTCGCGGCGCAGGAGGTGGTGCCACGACTGGCCGGAACCGCGGGGGAGATCGACCAGGTGCTGCGTGCCCTGGACGGGCGCTACATCGCCGCCGGGCCGTCCGGGTCGCCGCTGCGCGGGCTGGTCAACGTGCTGCCGACCGGGCGCAACTTCTACTCGGTGGACCCCAAGGCCATGCCGTCGCGGCTGGCATGGGAGACCGGCGTGGCGATGGCGGACTCGCTGTTGGCCCGCTACCGCGCCGACTACGGCGACTGGCCGCGCTCGGTCGGGCTGTCGGCGTGGGGTACCTCGGCCATGCGCACCTCCGGGGACGACATCGCCGAAGTGCTCGCCCTGCTCGGCGTGCGCCCGGTGTGGGATGACGCATCGCGCCGGGTGGTCGGCCTCGAGGCGATCCCACTCGGCGAACTGGGCCGCCCGCGGATCGACGTGACGGTACGGATCTCCGGGTTCTTCCGGGATGCCTTCCCTCACGTCGTCGTGATGCTCGACGACGCCGTGCGGCTGGTCGCCGCGCTCGACGAACCTGCCGAGCAGAACTACGTCCGGGCGCACGCCCAGGCCGACCTCGCTGCACACGGGGACGAGCGGCGGGCAACCACCAGGATTTTCGGCTCCAAACCCGGAACCTACGGTGCGGGATTGCTCCAGCTGATCGACAGTCGCAACTGGCGCGACGATGCCGATCTGGCCCAGGTGTACACCGCCTGGGGCGGCTTCGCCTACGGCCGCGGTCTCGACGGCCGGCCGGCCGCGGAGGACATGGAGAACCAGTACCGCCGGATTGTGGTCGCGGCGAAGAACACCGACTGCCGCGAGCACGACATCGCCGACTCGGACGACTACTTCCAGTACCACGGCGGCATGGTCGCGACGGTCCGCGCCCTGACCGGGCAGGCGCCGGCGGCCTACATCGGCGACAACACCCGTCCCGACGCGGTGCGCACCCGCACCCTCTCCGAGGAGACCACGAGGGTTTTCCGTGCGCGGGTGGTCAACCCGCGCTGGATGGCCGCGATGCGCCGCCACGGATACAAGGGAGCCTTCGAGATGGCGGCTACCGTGGACTACCTGTTCGGTTACGACGCGACCGCCGGTGTGATGGCGGACTGGATGTATGAGGAACTCACCGCGCAGTACGTGCTGGATCCGCAGAACCGCAAGTTCCTGTCCGCGTCCAACCCGTGGGCGCTGCACGGGATGTCGGAACGGCTGCTGGAAGCAGCGGGGCGAGGGCTGTGGGAGAGTCCTGATCCCGAGACGCTCAATGGCCTGCGCCAAGCCCTGCTGGAGACCGAGGGCGAACTCGAAGCCCGCTGATCACGCTAGGATTTCGACCATGGCAGTCACATTCGACGAGGTGTCCAAAGCCCAGTACGTCCTGTTGACCACGTTCACCAAGGACGGCCGGCCCAAGCCGACCCCGATCTGGATCGCCCGCGACGGTGACCGGGCGCTGGTGATCACCGAGAAGAACGCCTGGAAGGTCAAGCGCATTCGCAACACCCCGCGGGTCACCCTGGCCGTCTGCGATATGCGCGGCAATGTCAAAGGCGAGGCGGTCGAGGCGAAGGCAACGGTGCTCGACGCCTCCCATACCGAGAGCGTGTACCAGGCGATCAACAAGCGCTACGGGATCATCGGGCGGATCTTCACCTTCTTCTCGAAGCTGCGCGGCGCCGACCGCCTCGTCGGCCTCGAGATCAAGCCTGCCTGAACGTGAAGTTCGGGCAGGTCGCACTCGCGGTGGCGATGCTGCTGTCGGGATGTGACACCCGCGCCGACGTGGCGTCGATCGGCAGCCGGGACCTTCCTCCGGGGGCGTCGTATCGGGTCACGGGGACAGTCAGCGTCGGTGGCCGGGTCGGGGGCATGGCCGTGGATTCGAGCACCGGCACCCTGTACGCCAGCACCAGTGATGGCATCTCGGTAATTGACGCATCGACGCGAACCGTCGTTGCCGACATTCCCGTTGGCTTTGATTCCCAGGATGTCGCTGTGGATCCTGTCACCCACACCGTTTACGTGCTCAATGCCCGGGATAATAGCGTGTCGGTGATTGACGGTGTGGCGCATGCGTTGACCGCCACGGTGCCAGTTGGGAAGAACCCGAGCGGCATAGCGGTGGACCCGGTGGCGCACCGGGTCTATATCACTCTAGAAGGCGACCAGGAACTCTCGGTCATTGACGGGACGACACGCTCTGTCATCGACTCCCTGCAGGTGGTTCCGACACAGGCAGGAATGCAGAACCACCTCTCCGGGGTCGCGGTGGATCCGGAAACCGACCGCGTGTACGTCAGCAGCTGGAGGTCGCCGGAGGATGAACTCCCGTACTCCAGCGAACACCTTGTGACCGTGGTCGACGGTTCAACGCGAGCGGTGACCGCCACGGTCGTTGCCGGGCGGGGGCAAAACGGACTGGCCGTCGACTCCGGTGCGCACGTCGTATACGTCGTGAACGGCTGGGACAAAGCGATAGCGGTGATCGACGGGTCCACAGTCACGGCGACTGTTCCGGTCGATGTGGCTCATTACCTCGCGGAGCCCCTAGCCGTGGATTCGGGTACCAACACGGTTTACGTCATCCCGTACCGCGCGAACTCCGTCAACGTTATCGACGCTGCCAAGCGTACCGTCGTCGCGACGGTTCCGGTCGGCGAGCCACTAACCGGTCTTGTCGTGGATTCAGTCACGCACAGGGTGTATGTCACCCAGCGCGACGGACCCATGTCAATCATCGAGAGCGTTCCGGGGTAGCGAGTGCAATGAGGGCGGTTTTGTTGCCAGTTGATCAGAGCCCGGTTTACGTCGAGGGCAGCTCTGTAGGCGGTTGGCTGGCTGTCGATCAATGGGCGCACACCCTCTACGTACTCACCGAACGTGACGACGCCGTCGCCGTGATCGGAAGCCGTCATGGAGATCGATGACCGTATCTGGAGCGGAGACACCGAAGTGGTGTTCGAGACCGCGCGCGGCTACGAATGGTTCTTCGGCGAACTGATCGGCTGTTTTGGCGAATTCGGGATCGAGGATCTCACCGAGACCTGGCACCGGCCCGAAAGCGGCGACCCCCTGATCGAGTTGGGGTTCCGGTACGCCGGTGACCGTCACCACCTGTGGCTGGAGCGGCGCAGCGACATCCTGGATTCGCGACTGCTCGAGGTGTTCAACGCGGTCCTGGACGGCCCGTGGCGGTTCGAGTGGAGTCACACCCGAGACGGGGTCGAGGTGCGTCGCGTTGCGCGATAGATCGGGCACCGCGCTGCTGATCAACGGCCGCGTGCACAGCCCTTCGCACCCGGAGGCCACGGCGATGGCGGTGAGTGACGGCGTGGTGGCGTGGCTGGGCAGCGACGAGGTGGGCCTGGAGCAGTTTCCCGACGCCGAAGAGACCGACCTGGCCGGCGCCTTCGTCGCGCCGGCCTTCGTCGACAGCCATGTGCATCTGAGCGCGACCGGCTTGCGCATCACCGGATTGGACCTGAGTGCGGCGACGAGTATCGACCACTGCGTGCGACTGCTCGCCGGGCATGTCGCCGCGCATCCGGGCGAGCCGGTGTGGGGCCACGGCTGGGACGACACCACCTGGCCGCGGCCGCCCACCACCGCCGACCTCGACGGTGTCGCCGGCGGTCTCCCGGTGTATCTCGCCCGCGTCGATGTGCACTCCGCGGCCGCCTCGAGCGCGCTGCGGCAGCGCGTTGCCGGTTTGGCGGGTGCCGGGGGGTTCGATGCGCAGAACCCGCTGACCGCCGATGCCCACCATCTGGTGCGTGCCGAGGCCCGCCGGCTGCTCACCGTCGGGCAGCGGG
>VEQY01000049.1 GCA_018882965.1 Mycobacterium sp.
CGAAGGACGTCGGCCAGCATCAGATGAACGGGCAGGCAGCCCGGAATGTGTTCGAGCCGGGTGAGCAGATCCGAGCCGACACCGACCTGTTGGCGGCGGCTGGTTTCGAGCCTCTCCAAAACGCCAAAGCGCTGCGTGGGATTCAGGGCGCCCAGATCCGCGGCGGCCAGCTGCGCCACGGCAGAGTCGAGCGCATCCAGCGCCGCCAGGATCGAACTCATGTTCGAAAGATAACCCAGGGGTACGACACGAATCCGGCTTGAACCACCGGTTGTCCACAGTGGGAGATCGATCCACAGAACCGGCGCGGCCGGGTTGACATTAGGGTTCCGTGGGTGTCAGCCGTCCACGCGATCGTGATCGTGGTGGCCGGGATCGGCGCCGGTGCCATCAACTCGATCGTCGGATCGGGCACGCTGATCACGTTCCCGACTCTGGTCGCTCTGGGCTTCCCGCCCGTCACGGCGACGATGTCCAATGCCATCGGTCTGGTGGCCGGCGGAGTGTCCGGCACCTGGGTCTATCGCAGGGAGTTGTCCGGGCAAGGGCGGCGGCTGCGCTGGCAGATTCCGGCCTCGCTGACCGGAGCGGCGATCGGGGCCTTCCTGCTGCTGCATCTGCCCGAACGGGTTTTCACCCAGATCGTCCCGGTGCTGCTGATCATCGCGCTGATCCTGGTCGTCGTGGGGCCGCGGATACAGGCCTATGCCCGGCACCGAGCCGAGCTGGCGGGACGCTCTGCCGAGCACGTGTCGGCCGGGCGGATGGCGGCATTGGTTCTGGGCACTTTCGCCATCGGAATCTACGGCGGGTATTTCACTGCCGCGCAGGGGATTCTGCTGATCGGTCTGATGGGGGCGCTGCTACCCGAAGACGTCCAGCGGATGAATGCCGCGAAGAACCTGCTCTCGATGCTCGTCAACGTCGTCGCCGCCGTCGGTTACACGCTGGTGGCCTTCGACAGGATCAGCTGGCCCACCGCCGGTCTGATCGCTGCGGGCTCACTGCTCGGCGGCTGGCTGGGAGCCAGATACGGCCGCCGCCTCTCGCCGACCGCGCTGCGAACCGTCATCGTGATCGTCGGGCTGATCGGGCTCTACCGGCTGCTGTCGGTGTAGCGCTCGGGGGCGCAGGTCAGTCTGCGGTAGGCTTTCGACCGGTCGCTCGCCGAGAGCGGCTCCGGGCTGTGGCGCAGTTTGGTAGCGCACTTGACTGGGGGTCAAGTGGTCGCAGGTTCAAATCCTGTCAGCCCGACCGCAGGCGAACTTCATTCTCGGTCTGGACGCATCGCCGAGACTAGCTTGACGGGCTTCGCGATTAGGCACATCAAGATGTAGGCTTGAGACAGGTCGGTAGGTAACTCGAACACGCGGTTTCAGCGTGTCGACCACCGACCTGTGTGGGGTCCATCTCGGCCCTTGGAACGGTAATGTCTTAATGCAGCCATCAGGCGAAAACCTCGTCGACAAGCGGATTCTGATTTGCCCCGAGCGCCGACCGCGACTTCGGCTCAAGCCCAGAGCGCTGCCGACTGGGTTTGTCGACGGCGCGTGGTGGCCGCGTAAGGCTGATCTCACCGCCGAATTACCCGTCCTGCTTACTGTCTTGTCGATCCGCTTGGGGCGGATCAGCTCTGTCGCTTATGGTTCCAGGGAATGGGCGAAGGCTCCGGACCGCATCGTCATCGGCGACAATTTTGTCCACCTGTCGGGGAGCCGTCGCCGGGAGCGCCATACGGTCGAGATCCTCGGTGCCAGCGGTACAAGCATCATGCTGCTGGTGGTGCCGCCTCACACCGAGGCGTGCTCGGCACACGACACCATGATGACGGCCTCGGCACCCGGCGACGCATCGACGACGGACTTCCTGCTGGGCGTTTGGTCGGCCCGACCGTAGCCGACCCGCTCATCTGAAATGCCAATCCGACGACGAGCGTCCGTGGCGCCACCGATAGTCGGACTACGGCTTCCGGCACTGAAGGGGCTTCCGGCACTGAAGGGGCTTCCGGCACTGAAGGGGCTTCCGGCACTGAAGGCCGTGATCAGCGGCTGGTCGGTGAGGCGTTGGACTCGATCCGCGCATCCTGCGATGCTGTCGGGCGGCTGCGGCGTCGCCCATCTTGACGGATCGCGGCGCTGCGCCTGATCCATCCACGGCCCTGTCAGCCGCCGTGCTCAGCCGTGGCGGAAGAACCTTCTGCGTTCCCGAGTCCCGTCTCCGCCGACATCGATCCAGCTTCCTGCCGGATAGCTCTGAGGTGGTGCTGTCCCCGCCCGGACGACCTCCAGTGAACCGTCGCTGTGTTTGATGAAACGGTCGTCGAAGCGGGTGAATTCATCGGTCGTACCGCTTTCGAGCCGGACACTGACAGTCATCGGTCGCTCCCGCCCGATAGGCCGGCAAGCGCCGACCTGCGGGGAGGTCCACCGTCTGCCTCCCAGCGTTCCTGGTCCACGCCAGCCCGCGCGGGCTGGATTGCACTGTCCCGCAGGGTGTTCGCAAGGAGGGTGTCCACCGTGGAAACGCCCGCAGGTGCGGCCGCCGCCATCATCGTGGTGTGCGCGTCGCCGGGTTCGGCGTCGGCTGGCACGACGAGCAGGGTGATTCGGCTGCGATCCAGTCCGAGGATCTCGACGGTGTGCGGCGGCTGATGGTGGTATCCATTCAGGCGAATTGTGCGCCTTCCCAGGGGGAGTTTGACGGGCGCCGCCCTCCATTCGCCGATGTTGTAGAGCACACGGTCGATGGTACCGAGCCTGACCGTCAGCACTGCCAGTAGATCAGGGAGCTCGGCGGGGAGGGCATCGGTGTGAGGCCACCAGGCTCCGTCGACGTGGCCCGTCTGTGGCGCTCTGGCCTTCAGGCGTAGCCGCGGTGTAGGCACCGGGGTTTTCTTTTTGTGCTGGGGTGCGGGTTGAATGTCGTTCGGCGTCATGATGACGCTCCCGTCGTAGCCGCGAACCGGCCAGATTAATCTACTCAGCAACGAAATGACTTCGAACAGTCATCTGCGGAATGCCGCTGATATATCTAGTCTACTCCGTTGTCCGTGATCACGCCATTGGCGACCGCATGTGCCGTAGAGTGGTCTTGAGCGCATTGGTTTCGCAGTCATCAGCTTGAGCCGACAGCGCTTCGTCCGTACGCAAGCAGGTGGGAGAGTCGCATGCAGACCGCTGCTTATCGTGCACGAGGCGATGGCTGAGGGACGTTCGAAGCTCATTGCCGACAGGATTCGTGCGGCTGATTCGAGGCTCACCGCCGGCCACCGTATCTGCCTGGTGGCAAACGAACTTCTCGGCGCCAAGAGCGTTTCCCTGGCTCTCGTGGTCGACCATGCCTACAGTCCCGTGGCCGCAACGGACAACCTGGGCACGCTTCTCGACGACGAGCAGTTCGCGCTCGGCAACGGACCGACCTTCGACGCGCAGAATTCGCCGGCGCCGATCATCGTCGAGGACGTCCACGCCCACCGGGCGGTGGCCCGCTGGCCCATCTTCACCAAGCTGTCGGAGAAGCACGGATTCCTGGCGGCTTTCGCCTTTCCGCTGCGGGTCGGTTACGCCTACCTCGGTGTTATGACGGCCTATCGCGCTCGCACCGGGGAGCCCTCGGCCGAGCAGTATGCCGACGGGCTCATACTGGCCTCTCTGGCGACTGCCGAACTGGTTCGTCAGGAGGCTGGAATCGCCGCTGATCCTGATGCCCTGGAGCCACGTCTCTACGACCAGTCGGCCCTGCAGGTTGCGGCGGGCATGGTGGCCGAAGCCCTCAACATCTCGGTCGTCGCCGCGCTTGCCCGTATACGCGCCCGGGCGTTCGCCGATGACCAGCCAGTCAGCCAGACGGCGCGACAGATCGTCGCCCGAGCACTCGTCCTCGAGAATTAGACCGGACAGAAATGAGGCCCACATGACGGAAGTCCTGTTTGAATCCTCCGACGCCACCGAACTTGCCGTCACATTCATCGAAGTCACGAGATCGGTGACGCAGGGCGCGGAGACGGTGGAGATTTTCACCGAACTCGCCGAGAAATGCGTGCGCCTGCTTCCGGTCTCGGCGGCGGGCATCCTGCTCCGGGATGTCGAGGGAACCCTCCAGGTCATCGGCGCGTCGAGCCCCTCGGCCCACCTGCTCGATCTGTTCCAGGTGCAAAACGAGGAGGGTCCCTGCCTGGAATGCACGACGACCGGAAGCCCGGTTTCCGACGATGACCTCAGACTCGATGGCGGCAGGTGGCCACGCTTCGCCGAACTCGCACGCGCGCAGGGCTTCGCTGCGGCCTATGCGTTGCCGCTGCGTTCACGTGACGTCACCGTCGGCGCCCTGAACCTCTTCGCATTCGAGCCGCTGTCGCCGGGTCGCCTGGTCGTCGGCCAGGCGCTGGCCGATGCGGCCACGCTCTCGCTGCTGCAAGTCGACCCGCACGTCGACCTGCAGATCGTCATTCGGCGTATCCACCTGGCGGTCGAGTCCCGCAACACCATCGAGCAGGCGCAGGGGATGATCGCTCAGCGCTTCGGTATTGATCAAGGAGAGGCGCTCGTCCGCCTTCGAGAGGTTTCCGAACGCGCGGATCTGTCCCTGGTCGAGGTTGCGACCGCCGTAGTAAGACGCGAGCCGGACTCCCCGGTGACGCCGATGCTCACGAACGGGTAGGCACTTGTCAGTGCGGGCAGACCTGCAACCTGAAGAGGAATCCGAATACGCCGACGATTCCCGCGGCCGCATCAGGAGGTTGATTCACGAGGGCAGCCATCCCGAGTCGCTCACCGAGCAGATTGCCGAACTCAAGCCAGCGCTGCGCAGCGGAGACCCCTTCCCTTTCGTCATCGCGGTGGTTCCCGCGTTCAACGAGCAGGAAATGATCCTGCGCACCATCGATTCGCTCCGCGCTCAGACCAGGCGGGCAGACGAGATCATCGTCCTGGCGGACAACTGCACGGATGGCACCGTGGCGATCGCACTGGCTGCCGGAGTTTCCGTGGTCGCAACAGTCGACAATGGTGACGGCAAAGCGGGCGCGCTGAATGCGTTGCTCGCCGAGATGATGCCACTGCTCGACGACAACGACTGCGTGCTGGTCATGGATGCCGACACCATGCTGACCGAGCGTTTCATCGAGGCCACCGTGACCACGTTGTTCAGCCCGTCGAAAAAGCCGATCGCCGGGGTCGGTGGCATCTTCCTCGCCTATGACGACTCCTGGAGTCTGGTCCGGCAACTGCAGAGCAACGAGTACGTGCGCTACCAGCGCCGGCTGTCCCGGCGGAAGGGTAGAGCCCTCGTGCTGACCGGTACGGGGACCGTCTTCAGGATCGGATTCATGCGCGAGGTGCAGCAGGCCCGGCGCGACGGCAGGCTGCCCGATCCGGGGCAGACCAGGGCTGTGTACGACATCTCCGCGCTGACCGAAGACAACGAACTGACACTGTGCGCCAAGGAACTCGGGTATCGGGTCGTATCGCCCAAGGACTGCACGGTGAAGACGGCGATGATGCCGACCTGGTCCAGCCTGTACAAGCAGCGCCGGCGCTGGCAGCGAGGCGCACTGGAGAACCTCATCGCACACGGCCTCAACCGGCACACGGCTCCGTACGCGATTCGGCAGGTGCTCACCTACCTCGGCGTGTTGTTCCTGCCGTTCTACCTCTGGACCCTCACCGTCGCGCTGATCGTCCAGAGCAGCCTGGACTTCTTCCAGCCACTCTGGGTAGGTGTCGCGGTGCTGTACGTCTGTGAGCAAACCTTCTCGGTGCGGAAGGGAGGGTGGCGGGCGGTGCTCGTGTCGCTGGCGATCGTGCCGGAGATCGCCCTCGACGTCTTCCTGGACGTCGTCTACGTGATGAGCTACTACGGCACGCTCTTCGCCACCGATGAGACGTGGGGTCGCATGCGACACCTCGACAGTGCGGACTTCGACAAGCAGGGACGACCGCTGGGTGTATCCGCCCGGCCCCCGCGCTCATCTCTGCGGGGCACGCATGCCAAGCGTCGCACCCTGAGGTCCCGGTTGATCGAGATCCTCCTCGCGGTGTTCGGCTTCGGGGCCACGCTCGCCGTCTCCACCCTGCCGCTGGTCAACCTGACCGCCGCCTGGTTCGTCGTGGCGATCTATGTCCTGGCCGGCTCCCTGGCGACGGTCGGCCGCTTGATTCCGGTGCGCACATACTGAGGTCGAGCCGGGCTACTCGCGTTGTTTCCCCTCGCTGGCAGCCGTTTGGATCATCGGATGGTTGTTCCTGAGGGGTTGCATCCATGCTGACCCGGCGTTGACTAATCGGAACGGGTAGCGGCCTATCCGAACAAGCAGCTGCCAACACGCAGTGGCGGCGATCTGTAACCTGCTACAACTATGCCCTGATGAAACCTCGTGGAGTCCGCCGAGTCGCCCTCACCCTCTGGTCAGTTCTCGTCCTCAGCATCGGGGGTTGCGGTTCCGACGATCTCAGGGCAGGCAGCAAGATCGTCATCTTCCTCGATACCGGAAACACCGGCCGCAGCGTGATGTCCGAGGAGGTCGCCAAGCAGTTCCTCGCGGAGAAAGGCTGGAATGACATCATCCCGCTGGGTCGAGGGGTGAAGGTGAACCCAGCAAACATCGCGCCCGAGAAGCACGCGGTCGAGTTGCTCAAAAGCCGTGGGATCGACGTCTCCGCGCACGTCGCGACGCAACTGACCCCCGATGAGGCCCGGCAGGCAACGGTGATCCTCCCGGTCTCGTTCAAGAATCTCGGCCAGGTGATCACCTTTGAGCCGACAACCCGGGACAAGAGCTTTCTGTTAAGCGACTACGCGGTCGGAAAGCAGGAGGACATCGAGGACGCCTGGGGCAAGGACCTACCCGCCTACCAGGCCGCACTCGCCCAGATCGACGAATACGTCCCGGCTGCGCTGACCAAGATCCACGAGGCCGGATAGCACCCGGCTGTCACGAAGCCAGGTGCACATCCCGCGCACCCACCGCGTTGCGCAGCCCCGAGCAGTTGTAGCAGCCGATACACCCCACGCAGTCGCGGCACTGCGAACAGCCGAAGCAGGCCCGGCATCGACGGCAGGCGACGCAGGCAACGCAGGCCGCGCACCCGCTCATCATCAGGGACATCGCGATCGCAGCGCTGCCGGCGACGGCGGCACTGCCGAACGTGGCGATGGACCCGGCGACCGCGACGCTCGACACGGTCCCCATAGATCCGGCGACCGCGGCACTGCCGACGGTGCCCATGGAACCCGCCACCGCGGCGCTGCCGACAGTGCCCAGCGAACCGGCGACAGCCGCGCTGGCGATTGTCGCGATCGACGCGATGACACCGGCGCTGACCGAGGAGGCGATCGAAAGCGGAGCGAGAAGTTTGGCCAACATGACTCCAGCGTCCCAGGAATCGACCGGCGTGACCGGCGTTTTGCCTAGTGCGCGTCTCCCATGTCGATGGTGAGCGGCCGCCGGAAGAATCGGGTGATCCACAGCAACACAGCGACACCGATGGTGAACCAGATGATGCCGTACCGCGTCGACTCAGCAGACAGGTAGATCCAGAGCAAGACCGTCAGCATGATCCCGATACCGGGCAAGGCGACGTTGCGAAGTATCTGGCCGGCAGAGGAGACCTCACGACGCCGGTAGGCGAAGTAGACGATGACGGTCAGGTTGACGAAGGTAAAGGCGATCAGAGCGCCGAAGTTGATCAGCGACGCCACAAAGTCCAGATTGAACGATATGGCCAGAAGCGACACGAGTCCCACAAAGATGATCGCGTAAGCCGGCGTTTGGAAGCTGGGATGGAGGTAGCCGAAGAACCGCGAAATCGGACCCCGGCCGTTCCGGCCCATGACGTAGAGCAGGCGTGACACCGACGCGTGTGAGGCCAGGCTCGAGGCGGTGGTGGCGGCAAACGCTGCCGATGTCAGCAAGATCATGAAGATATGCCCGCCGACCATGAAGGCGATCTGCGGCAGCGCGCTGTTCTGCAGCGACTCCTCGTTGAAACTTGAGATGTCCGGGAACAGCGACTGGGTGAACCAGGCCGAGACGAAGAAGATCGCGCCGCCGATCAAGAGGGCAAGCAAGATGGCCTTCGGCACGGTCGATGCATCCTTGGCTTCCTCGGTGTACATCGTGATCGCGTCGAAGCCGATGAATGAGAAAGCGACAATCGTCGCGCCGGTGATCACCAGGTTGAGGTGAACTCCCTCATGCCAGAACGGCTGGGTCGAGAAGATGGTCCCGTTACCCATGCCGTCGATCAGCGACTTGGTGGCGAGCACGAGGAATACCGCGATCAGGACGACCTCGAAGACCACCAGCACCATGTTCACCCGGGAGGTGTTGGTCATGCTGAACAGGCACATCCCTGTGATCGCGGCGACGTAGACGATGACCCAGATCCACGGCGGCGCCGAGGGGAAGAACGAGTACATGTAGCTGCGGATGATCAGTGCGTTGACCAGGGGCAGCAGCAGGTAGTCCAGCAGGGCTGCCCAGCCGATGAGGAACCCGAGGTTGGGACTGATGGTGGCCGAGGTATAGGTGTAGGCCGAGCCCGCCGAGGGGAACACCACCGTCATCCGGCCGTAGCTGATCGCGGTGAACATCATCACCACCAACGCCAGCAGATAGGCGCTCGGGACGACACTGTCGGTCTCCTCCGAGACGATGCCGAACGTGTCGAAGACGACCGTCGGCGTCATGTAGCCCAGGCCGAGTCCGACGATGGACCACAGGCCCAGCGTCCGAGCCAGTTGGGTCGTCCCAGTGGAACCGGAGGCGGTCTCGGTCATCGTGATCCAGCCATGGTCAGCCCTCCCTGGTCGTACCCAGTGGCTTACCACACTGACGACACCCCCGATGCGGTTTGGCGGGCACCAAACAGGTACCGCGGAGACGTATCGGGGTCCAATACAGCGTGTTAGCGTGACGAGCCATGCGGTATGTCGTCGGTTACGGGCCGCGCCAGCGCGGCATCGACGGGGTCAACCTCGCGGTAACTCTGGCCCGGTCGTCGGGCGCGACGCTGGATCTGGTCTCCGTTCTGCCAAGCGACGCGCCGACCTTCGACATGTACTCCCCGGACGACGCCTACAACGCCGAACTCGATGATCTGGGTCGGGAATGGCTTGACGACGGACTGGCCCGGGTGCCCGAGGGCGTGCGGGCGGAGGGGCATTTGCGCAGGGCACAGTCGATTACTGAGGGCCTGCTCGACGCGGCGGCCGATACCGAACTCGGCAGGGCTGATCTGATCGTGGTCGGCACCCACCATCGGGTGCGCACGGGTCGGTTCGGGCTCGGCAGCCTCGCCGATGCCCTGCTGCACGCCTCGGAGATTCCGGTCGCTCTGGCCCCGGCGGACTACGCGAGTCACCCGGGCGTCAGCCGCATCACCTGTGCGCTCGGAATGCGGCCGGGAGCGGAAAACCTTCTGGACGTGGCGATCCGTCTTGCCAAGGAATGGAAAATTCCGCTGCGACTGATGTCGCTGGTGGCGGTCGGTGAGGACTCCGGCGAGGATCGGCGGCAGGAATGGGCCAAGAGCGCCGAGCAGCATGCGGCGGCCCTCGCCGACAAGGCCGTCGCCGCTTTGCCGGCCAGCAGTCCGGTGACCACCGTCGTCGGCAACGGCGAATCTCTCGAGGATGCCGTCACGGCGCTGGACTTCGCGGACAGTGAGGTGGTCCTCATCGGT
This sequence comes from Mycobacterium sp., assembly GCA_018882965.1. Taxonomy (GTDB): domain Bacteria; phylum Actinomycetota; class Actinomycetes; order Mycobacteriales; family Mycobacteriaceae; genus Mycobacterium. The sequence continues at coordinate 9,684 of VEQY01000049.1, forward strand.
TCTGGCCGTCTTGCCCAGCCGAAGCGGCTCTTCGTCGGTCAGTCGGCGCGAAAGATCATGCGGGCGTTGCCGGTGCCGCTGATCGTGTGGCCGAGGGATTGGACGGCCGAGGGGTCCTAGGCGTCGAGGATGCGCCGCCGCTGCGGGTCGTAGAGCGGCGCCATTTGCAGTCGCGCCGGCAGATCTCCGTCGGGGGTGTGCACCGAGAACGAGGTTTCCCGCAACCAGTCCGCGCTGACTCCGTCCGCACAGCAGACCTGCGCCAGACCGACCGGACCTCCGAGGGTGTACCCGTAGGCGCCGGCGCGCACGTAGCCGACCCACTCGCCGTCGGCGAGCACGGGTTCGTTTCCGAACAGATCCGCCGCGTGATCCTCGATGAACAGGCTGACGACCCGGTTGCGCGGGGTGCCCTCCTCCTTGAACTTCCGCAGCGCCTCGAGGCCGATGAAGCCGCCGGGCTTGTCCCACGCGATGGTGAAGCCTAGCCCCGCCTCGATCGGGTTGTCGGTGTTGTCGATGTCCACGCCGATGTCGCGGTAGCCCTTCTCCAGCCGCAGACTCGACATCGCCGCCAGCCCGACCGGGCGCAGACCCAGATCGGCGCCGGCCGCCATCAGATCGTCGAAGACGCCGGTCGCGTACTCCGCCGGGACGTGCAACTCCCAGCCGAGTTCACCGAGATAGGTCACCCGCAGCGCAAGCACGGGCGCGTAGCCGACGTGGATCTGCCGAGCGGAGAGGTAGGGGAACGCGTCGTTCGACAGATCGGCATCGGTAAGCCGGGACAGCAGTGTGCGCGACTTCGGTCCCTGCACCGACAGCAGCGTGGTGCCGGAGGTGACCTCGGTGACGACGACCACCTCACCGGACTGGGCGGCGCGGCGGATCATCGGCTCGACGCGTCGGTGGATGAGGTCGCTGGTCACCACGAGGAACGTGTCGTCGGCCAGCCGGGTCACCGTCAGATCCGCGGCGATCCCGCCGTCGGTGGTGAGCCACTGCGTGTAGACCAGCCGGCCGATCTCACGGTCGACCACGCTCACCGAGAGGCGGTCGAGAACGCGGGCCGCGTCGGGACCCTGCACGAGGAACTTGGCCATCAAACTCATGTCGAGGACACCGACGTCCTCGCGCACCGCGCGATGCTCACGACCGACGATGCCGAAGGACTCCTGGCGCACAAAGTCCAGGGCGGTCGCCGGGTGTTCACCGTCGGTGTCGTACCACTCGGCGAACTCCCACCCGACCGAGGCGTTGAAGTGGCCGCCGGCGGCGACCAGCCGGTCGTGCAGTACCGAGCGGCGCACGTTGCGCGCCGAACCCGGTTTCCAGGTGGGCCATACGGCGTCGCCGAAGAGCACGCCGAGTTGCTCCACGGTGCGTTCGGCGCGGAAGCGGCGCGACGTCTCATGCCTGGCGGCACGGTCGACGGCGTAGCCCGTGACGTCCACTGGCGGAACCCCGTCGACGATCCAGTGCGCCATCACGGTTCCGACGCCGCCGCCGGTCAGGATTCCCAGCGAGTTCATGCCGGCTGCCACGTAGTAGCCGTCCAGTTCGGGCGCGGGCCCCAGCATCGGCCGAATGTCGGGCGTGAACGACTCCGGGCCGCAGAAGAACAGCCGCACGCCGACCTCCGACAGCGAGGGAATGCGCGCGAGTGCCGCACCCAGATACGGTCCGACCCGGTCCCAGTCCGGCGGCAGGGTGCCGAACGCGAAGTCCGGCGGCACACCGTCGAGTGACCACGGTGCGCCCACCGGTTCGAACAGCCCCACCAGCATTCCGTCGCCCTCCGGGCGGTAGTACCCGTAGCGGTCGGGGTCCTCGATCACGGCCAGATCGTGATCCATGCCGGGAACGGTGTCGGTGATCAGGTAGTAGTGCTCGGCGGCCTGCAGGGGGATGCAGACGCCGTTGCGCTCGCCGAGTTGGCGGGCCCACATTCCGGCCGCGTTGACCACGACCTCGGTCTCGACGCGGCCTCGGTCGGTCTCCACCGCGGTGACCCGCCCACGTTTCGTCGCGACGCCGGTGACGGTGACTCCCTCGATGACGCGCGCACCGAGGGCCTTCGCGCCCTTGGCGAGTGAGGTCGCCACCCCGACCGGGTCGGCGCGGCCCTCGTCGGGCACGTAGAAGCCGGCCAGCACGTCGGAGGTGTCCAGCAGCGGCCACATGTCGGCCAATTCGCGGGCTGAGATCTCGTGTTCGGTGACGCCGAACCCGTGCATCCACGCCGACGACCGCCGCAGCGCCGCCAGGCGCTTCGGGTTGGTGGCCAGGCTGACATGACCGACCGGATTGAAGCCGGTGGAGTGCCCGGTCTCCTCCTCGAGGCGCTCGTAGAGATCACGCGAATACCGGCTCAGGAAAAGCGCGGTCTCATCGGCCATCCCGGCCGAGGTGATGAGCCCGGCCGCGTGCCAGGTGGTGCCGGCGGTGAGTTCGTGTTGCTCAAGCAGCACGATGTCGGTCCAGCCCAGGTGGGCCAGATGGTAGGCGATGCTGCATCCGGCGACCCCGCCGCCGATGACGACCGCACGCGCTCGGTCCGGCAAGTCCTTGCCCGTGTCGCTCATCGATTCCTCCGTCCCGGCAGGCTCTCGGACAGTGGCCCGCCGGCGGATCTAGCGTGACACAATTGCCGCCATGGTCGACTCCGAACAGTACGACGAACCATATGACTCCGTCGTGATCGGAGCGGGCTTTGCCGGACTGGTCGCCGCCCGCGACCTGATCGAGGCGGGCCACTCCGTGGTGGTGCTCGAAGCCCGGGATCGGGCCGGTGGCCGGACCTACAGCACGACCTTCCCCGGGACAGACGTGGTCATCGATCTCGGCGCCGAGTGGTTCGATCCGAAGCGCCACCACTATGTGGCCGCTGAAGTGGCCCGGTACGGTGCGCACTTCGTCGAGGCCGACAAGGAGGGCGCCAGCCGCTGGTTCCTCGACGGCCAGCACGCCGATGGCGACGAGCCCGACGGCCTCATCGACTTGGCCGAACTCGAACAGGTCCTCGACCGTCTCCGTGCCGACATCGCCCCGGTGGTCTTCGCCAACGGGTTCGACCAGGTCAACACCGCCCAACTGGACATCCCCTTCAGCGAGTACCTGGCCGGACTCGACGCGCCACCCGCCATCGCGGATCTTCTGCGAGCCCAGTCCTACACCCTGACCGGGGCGCTGCCCGAGGAGTTTTCCGCGCTGGTCTACCTTCGCGAGATCGCCGGCTTCGACAACGACCCGGCCTACTCGTTCTTCGCCTCACTGGCCCGCATCGACATCGGCAGCGGCGGGTTGGCCCAGCGTGTCGCCGACCAGATCGCCGAGCACGTTCGCCTCGGCGAACCGGTCACCTCGGTGACTGACACGACGTCGCGGCCGGATGGCCGGGTCGATGTCGTGACCGCCACCGGCAAGCGTTTCTCGGCTCGCCGGTGCATCCTCGCCGCACCGCTGAACACGCTCGGCGACATCACGTTCACCCCCGCGCTACCGCCCGTGCTGGCGCGACTGGCCGACCAGGGTCACACGGGCCGCTGCGTCAAAGTCTGGTCGAAGCTGGCCGGCCTCAACCACGTGTTCGCCATGGGCTGGCCGGGTATCGTCGAGTGCACCCTCAAGGCGACGGTGGGAGAGGGGAGCGCGCAGCGCGCGATCTTCGCCTCATTCGGTCTGGAACCGGACCTTGCCGTCGACCGGGCGGATCTTCTGCAAGCCGGACTCGACGACCTCAAGCTGGGCGCCTCGGTCGAGGAGATCTACGGCCATGACTGGATTCGGGATCCCTTCTCGAAGGGCACCTGGGTTGCGCTTCGGCCGGGCCAGGCAGCCGACCACGCGCGGATTGAAAGCCGTTGGGGTGCAGTTCATCTGGCGGGAGCCGACGTCTCCGGAGTCTGGTCGGGGTGGGTCGACGGCGCGATCGAGTCGGGACGGGTCGTTGCCACCGAGGTTGCCTCCGAACTGGCGAAAACCTAAGCAGTAGAAGGAGATCAAATTGGCATTGAGTGTGCGTGCATTGTTGTCAGCGGTAGCGCTGGCATGCGCAATCCTCGTGCAGGCACCGGCGGCGACGGCTGAGCCGACCGGCCCCGGGTCGTGCGACCCGCTGAATGCGGGCTCATCACCGGACTCCTGTGCCAATCAACCGGCGCAGACTTGGCCGGTTGCCCAGGGCAACTACACCGCAGAACTCGATCCCGGCTGGGTCTACTTCCAGCCGGCCGGCTTCGACGGCAAGGGCTGTGGAATCGGGCCCAACGGCACCGTCGGCTGCGACATCGTTCCCGGGCGATGGCCGGACGGCACGCCGGTCCAGGCCGGAATGCCGGGCCCGCCCGGCTACTACAGCTGCGACGGCCGACGCTGCCCGCTGCCGCCGCCGGGCACGAACGAGACGGTCGCCAGCCCGTCGGGACCTGCCGAGTACGTGCAGTCCGATGAGCCGGTGTTCACCCGCGATGTCGACGTCTTGCCGGCGGGTTACCAGCTGCTCAACGGTGGCGCTTCCTGCCACGTCGGATACCAGGGGACAGTCACCTGCGCGACCGGCGGCAACGGATTCACCCTGGCCGCCGTCTTCGGCCTGCTGGAGGCGCCGCCCGTGTGATCGCGGCCCATCCGCCAAGTTTGACCTGACGCGCTAGTCGAGAAACTCGACCTTCCCGGTGTCGAGGTCGTAGAAGGCGCCTACCACCTGCAGAGTGCCCGACGCGAACCGCTGGGCGAGCACGGGACTGCCCCGCAGTTCCGCCACGCTGCGGCGAACAACGTCGCGGGCAGCCGCGTCCACGACGGCGTCGCCGGACACGCCGCGAGCCTGAACGGCCCGTACCGACGGGAGGATCGGGGACACCACCGCTCCGATCTTGCCGGGGACGTCGCTTCGGCCCGAGTCGACCAGCGTGACGGCGGCGGTGACGGCCCCGCACCGGGAGTGCCCGAGAACGACCAGCAGCGGGACCTCAAACTCGTCGACGCCGAATTCCAGCGATCCGATCGCAGCGTCATCGGGGATGGCGCCGGCGATGCGAGCGTCGAAGACATCGCCCAGACCTCGGTCGAACACCAACTCGGGCGGGACCCGCGAGTCGACACAGCCAAGAACCCCGACGAAAGGTCGCTGTCCCGCGGACACCGCCATCAGACGGGTGGAGCTGACGTTCGGTTCGACCTCGGTCATCGCGACGAACCGTTCGTTGCCCTCGGTGAGTTTCTGCAAGGCCTGATCGGGTGTGAGGCCCGCGGTGTCTTCGGTGCGGCCGTGCTGGCCGTGGATGACCGGATCGCTTCCGGAACCCCCGTTGGGCGTACACGCCGCAATGAGGGCGGCAGTCCCCGTGCTCGTCAGTGCCGTGCTCGTCAACGCGGCGGAGGTGAGAAAGCGGCGGCGCGTGGAGACAGGCGCGGGGTCAGGCACGGAGTTGGGCACGGAGTTGGGCACGGAGAGCAAATCCTACTCAGCGGGACGTCGCCGATCAGCCGTGACTGGCCGCTGTGCAGTCCACCGGCATGCTGGCCGCCGGCGTACCGGTGCCCGCTGCCGAGCCGATCTGACCGGCCCGGGTCAGTCCATTAGGGGTGGCGCCGGCCTGGCTGGTCGGCATCGTCGTACTCGAGCACTGCGTGTCGGAGGCGGGCTGGGCGCCGGCCGTCGCCGACGAGCCGAGCAGCAGTCCGGCGGCGATCAGCGGGGCGGCCAGGGCTCCGAGAATGACGGCGGTGCGACGGCGGGTGGTCGGTGATCCTGGTGCGGTCATGGTGTCCTCTCCTGGGGTGCTGGTTGTGCTCTCCAGCGTGCACGCATCGAAGCGCGGCGCCCCTCCGCCAGGTGGCTGGTTCGCGGGAGGTACCCGGTGTCCACCGATCGGTGGACATGGGGTTGTCACCCCACCGCGAGCCGAAGAATCCGGTCGTCGCCGTCCCGCGGATCCCCGCGGCCGTCGGTGTTGCTGGTCGAGAGCCACAGCGAGCCGTCCGGGGCGGCGTCAATGGTCCGCAGCCGGCCCAGGTCGCCCAGCTCGAGGCGCACCGCCTCGCCGGATCCGTCCAAGGGTGTCTGCCAGACCGTTTGCCCGCGCAGCGAGGCGACGTAGGCGTACTCACCGACGATCGCGATCCCGCTCGGGGAGGCAATCGACGTCGGTCGCCACTGCACTACCGGGTCGACGTAGCCATTGCGCCCGCAGGCGCCCTCACACTCCGGCCAGCCGTAGTTCGACCCCGCGGTGATCAGATTGAGCTCGTCGACGTCGGACTGTCCGAATTCGCTGGCCCATAGCCGGCCCTGCCGATCGAATGCCAAGCCCTGCACATTGCGATGGCCCAGGGAGTACACCGGCGATCCCGGTGCCGGATTGTCGCGCGGTACCGAGCCGTCCGCAGCGACCCGGAGGACCTTGCCGGCCAGCGAGGCCGGATCGGCGGCGGAGGACGGCGTCGCGGCGTCTCCCGTCGCGACGAAGAGCATGCCGTCGGGCCCGAATGCCAGCCGCCCGCCGTTGTGGATCGCCGATTTGGGAATCCCGGTGAGAATCGGCTGGGCCGCACCCAAAGCCCCGCCCGTCCACGGTATGCGCACCACGCGGTTGTCCGCGGCGGCGGTGAAATAGGCATACAGCCAACCGTCGGCATAGGCGATCCCCAGCAGACCTCCTTCGCCGCCCGGCACGACGTCGTCCAGTAGGCCCACCTGCGTGACGGAATCTTGCGCGACGAGCACGATGCGGGCGGTGTCACGCTCACTGACCACCGCGGTGCCGTCAGGGAGGAACGCCGGGAACGCCAGGCCCCACGGCGCCTGCAGTCCGGTGGCGACGGTCCCGACTACCCGGACCGGCGGCGTGGGGCCGGAGACGGCTCGCGGCGGGTTCTCCGGCGTGCGAGTGGCACCGCACCCGATGATCAGCAGCGCGATGAGCGCGAGCGCGGACAACCGGGCGGGCATATCCCATTGTGCACGGGCCGTGTGCACAGGTCGCTGCTCCGCGCCACGCTGATCAAATCTCGGCAGGGCATTCGCTCGTCAGGTCTCGTCCATATGTCTGTAACCTGGCGCCGGTAGACGCTCGAGAGTGAACCCGCCCAGTGATGCCGACAGGGCCCAGGCCGATGCCCTGTGCGATGAACTCCATGAACAGATTGCAGTCCTCGACATCCAAGCAGCGAAGGTGCAGGCGGCAATGGCCAAGTATGTGTCCGAGGGGCGCAGGGGCCAGGTCATCCGGATCCAGCGGGAGTGGCGAGCAGTGATGGTAGAACGGCGCCAGATCATTAACATGCTCGTGGCGCTGGGGCATGCCTACCCCTGCAGCCATCACGGCATTGTTAAATGATCATGAACCGCTGATGAACCCTGGTAGTCGTCGGTTATTCTCACCGCCGTGGCATTCCCTCATAGCTGGGACCGCGTCGCCGGTCCGGCCGATTGCCGTCAGGCTGCTTACTTCCGCGATGAACTCCGTCGCATCGCGACCGAACTCGAGGCGCAGATCGAGGCGCTCGAGAACGCGCTGGCACGACAAGGCGGCCGGCGGGAGCTCACCTTCCACGTCGCTCGGACGCGAAGTGACCTTCGGGCGGCGATCACGGAACGGAATGAGGTCAACCAGATGCTGATCGCCATCGAGCATCGTGGGCCTGGGCAGACGCGCTCCTGACCCTTGCGACGTCATGAATTGATCTTCCGGTAAAAACCCCGCAGAGTCCCGTAAAGGCCGGGGTAGAGGGCGGCGTGCCGCGCGTAGACGGCGCGGTCGTGCGCATCCGGGCGGAAGGAACGCTCCACCGGAACGAGCGCCGCGGCCTCGTCGAGGGACAGTTCACCTCGGCAGACCCTCGTCCACAGCGCGACGCCGCGCAACTGGGCGTTCAGCGGGTCGGCGACGCGCTGCAGTTCCCGATCCAGCGTCGCGGCCAGGATTGCACACCACAGATCCGAGCGCGCGCCGCCACCGAGGATCCGGATACTGCCCACCGGCCGGCGCAGGAACTTCTGGTAGTAGCCGAACAGCCACGTGATGTTGAGGGCCACCCCCTCCAGCACCGCACGCACCATCATCGCCCGATTGGTTCGCAGCGACATATTGAGAAACGCCGCCCGCAGGTGCTTGTCCTCGACGGGACTGCGCTCACCGGCCAGCCACGGCGTGAAGATCAGGCCTTCGCAACCCGGGGGTGCGGTGGCGGCCAGTTCGGTCAGCGCCTCGTAGGTGGGTTGCTCGAAGAGCGGTGCGGCCCCGTCGGCGCCGATACCGCTGCCCCCGCCGGCCAGCCCGTCCGCGGGGGCAATGATCTGCTCGCGCAACCACGCCAGCGCCGCACCGCCGGTCTCGATGTTGTCGCCGACGACGTTCATCTGCGGGTCCAGACCGGGCAGAGTGGCGATGGAGTGCAGCACGTCGGTGCGCTTGAACGGAACCCGGGCCGAGAGCCACGCCGTGGTCGAGACCGCCAGATGCGTTTCGTATGGGCCGACCGTTCCGCTGCCGATGATCGCGGCGTGCAGATCGGAGATGCCGCAGGCGACCGGAACGCCGGCCGGCAGACCCAACTCCCGGGCCGGCCCCTCCTGCAGCACGCCCTGCATCGAGCCGGTCGGGACGAGTTCGGGCAGAAGTTCGCGGCGCCGCTCACTCCGGCGCACGAGGTTGTCGACGTAGCGCGCGGGCGCGCCGATGTGGTTGTCGGTCAGCCAGGATGCCGTCATCGACGCCGGCGTGGCCCGGGCCACCCCGGTGAAGAGAAATCCCAGATAGTCGACCGGCTCCAACAGCACCGCGCAGCGTGCACCGACAGCGCGCAGCGGCCCGTTGAGCAGCAGGCTGTGCCCGGTGGGGTCGGCCCCCGAAGGGCTGGGTGCCCCGCCGGTGATGCGCAGCCACGGCAGGATCTTGTGCGGCGCGTAGCCGCCGACGTTCAACCGGCCCCCGACCAGCCGTTGGGCCTCGGTGCGTGCTCGGGTGTCCGACCACAGCAGCACCGGGCCCGCCGGTCGCCCGTCGTGACCGACGGGCACCGTCGACCCCCACTGTCCGGTGATGCCGATGGCTTCCACCTCGGCCGGATCGACGTGCTCGGCGACGTCCGCGATCGCCGCGCGCAGCGCCATCTCCCACTCGGTCGCGTCCTGGGTGGCGGTTCCGTCGAGTCGGATGTCCACCGATACCGGACGGAGAGCGGTCGCCAGGACCGTCCCGTCCGGCCGGACGGCAGCCACCTTGGGGCCACCATTGCCGAGATCGATGGCCAGAATCCAGCTCACTCCGGCGCGACCTCGTGCATCGCGTCGAGCACACCCGTCATCACCATGCTCGCGGCGGCGTTGCCCTGCGGGGTGTGACCGAATCCGTACATCGCTCCGCTCGAAGCCGGTGTGCCGACGTTGGCCAGCGCGTAGCTGACGGCAGCCTCCAGGTCGGCGACGAAGGCCTCGGCGATTCCCGGCCGGGTGTTGGGCCGGGTGACGCAGAAGTGCAGCGCGGGGGGAAGTTGCAACGCGTTCATCCGCCACCCGGCCGCCTTGAGGGCGTCGTTGACCAGGTAGATGTCTAGATCGTCGCGGTCGGACCGAAACGCGATCAGGAACAGTGGATCGCCCATCACGGTCAGGCCGTCGATGTTCTCGACTCCCTCCCGGATGCGCGCCGCGGTGCGCAGGATGTCCTCGGCCGCCTGAAGATAGCCTTGCTGACCGGTGGTGACCATCGCCGCCCAGGTGGACGCGATCAGCCCGCCCGAGCGGGATCCGGCCAGGCCGGGCGACAGGTACAGACCGCCCGGCCAGTCCGGGTAGGTGAAGTACTGATGGCGGCGCAGGTCCCGGTCCCGGTAGAGCAAAACCGAACTGCCCTTGAGTGCGTATCCGTACTTGTGGGTGTCCGCGGAGATCGAGGTGACTCCCGGGACGCGGAAGTCCCAGGCGGGAACGTCGTAGCCGAGTCGCTCCGCCCACGGCCACAGCATTCCGCCCAGGCAGCCGTCGACGTGCAGGCCGATGCCGTGTTCTTCGGCCAGTGCGGCGATATCGGCGATCGGGTCGATCAGGCCGTGCGCGTAATCACCCGCCGAGCCCACCAGCGCGATCGTCTGGTCGTCTATCAGTTCTGCCATGGCGGCCACATCGGCCACATAGCCGTCGGTCAGCGGGGAATGACGGACCTCGATGTTCATCCAGTGCGCACCCTTGTCGAGAGCCACATGCGCGGTCACCGGCATCACCACGTTGGGAGCCGTCACTCCGCGCTCGCGGGACGCTTCCCGGTAGGAGTACAGCGCGGAGATCAGGCTCTCCGACCCGCCGCTGGTGACCACACCGCACGCACCCGCCGGGCCGTGCAGCAGATCGGAGACCATGGCGATGATCTCGCCCTCGAACTTCGTGGCCGAGGGGTACATGTCGCGCTGGAGCACGTTGGCATGGGCGAACTGGCTGAATACCTCGCCGAGGTAAGCGTAGTGCTTGTGGTCGCCGCTGTAGACGCTGCCCGACACCCGGCCCGAGTCACTGCCGGCATCCTCCCGGCGCGACATCTCGGTGATCTCCGCGAGCACGTCGGCGCGGTCCCGCGGCTCCTCCGGGATACGGCGGTAGGTGACCGTCTCGGCGCGGTACGGGAACATCCCGTCGATGAAGTCGTCTGCGTTGCTCACCTCGGTCAGCCTAGGACGAACTCGGCCGTAGCATCGCGGTCCGGTCCAGGCATTCAGGGCTTCGCGAAGCCGGCCGCACTGAGAATTCGCTGCCCGTCTGCACCGGCGACGAAGTCGACGAAGCGCCGGGCGAGATCGAGGTCCCCAGACTGGCGCAGAACCGCGATGGGATAGACGTTGACCGCCGCAGCGGCTTCCGGGAAGCTCACCCCGGACACGCCGCCGCGGCCACCGATCACATCGGTGACGTAGACCAGCCCGGCGTCGGCCTGACCGCTGGTCACTTTCTGCAGGACGTCGGTGACCTGGGACTCCTCGCTGACCGGGTCGAGTCGCACGCCCGCCGCCTGCTGCACCTTCGCGGCCGCTGATCCGCACGGGACCTGTGGTGCACAGACGACGACCGCGAGGCCGGGCCTGGTCAGGTCCGCCAGCGAGGCGATGTTCTTCGGGTTGCCCGCGGCCACGGCGATGGTCAGGGTATTGGCGGCGATGCTCACCGGCGGGTCTGCCAGCAGATTCGCCTGCCCCGCCGTGTCCATTGTCGCGACGTTCGCCGGCGCGAACACGTCGGCCGCGGCGCCCTGGGTCAGCTGAGTGAGCAGATCAGCCGAACCAGCGAAGGAGAACTCGACCTGCGTGGCGGGGTTGGCAGCCTGGAAGCGCTCGCCGATTTCGGTGAAGGATTGGCGCAGGGATGCTGCCGCGAAGACGGTGACTTTCCGGGAGCCTGGCGTGGTTGCCGTTTCGGCGCATCCACCGACTGACGAAGACACGAGCAACGATAGGAGCATCAGTGCCAGCACGCGCATCGGGGCAATCCGGGCGAACCGCCTCACGGCTGCACCTGCGCCATTCCCGCTTCTGCGCGTGGTGCGACCTTTCGGGTTCGACGGGTGTCCCACGCCTGCGCGGACCAGACGGCAAACCAGATGCCACAGGCGACGGTGACAATCAGAAAACTCGGGGGCACGCTGAACATCGCGGACACCGCAAGGCCGATGCCGACCGAGAACACGCTGATGGCAGCGGAGATCACCATTGCCAGCGCCGGCCGGGGCGTCAGCATGATCGCGGTCGCCGCGGGCGTGACGACCAGTGCGAACAACAGCAGTGTGCCGACAACCTGAACCGACATGGTGACCGCGATTGCCAGCAGCACCATGAACATCATCGACAGCGCCCGTACCGGAACGCCCTTGGCCTCGGCGACGTCGGCGTTGACCGAGCTGTACAGCAGGGGCCGGTAGGCGACACCGATGATCAACGCGAGTGCCCCCAGCAAGACCGTGAAGACGACCAACTGTTCGCGGGTGATCGCCAGAAGATTGCCGAAGAGCACATTGGTCATGGTGCTGGAACTCTTCGTGGCCAGAGAGTTGAAGAACAGGCCCAGGCCGGTGGCGAACGCCAGGGTTGTCCCGGTGACCACGTCGCGATCGGCAGCCCGAGCGCCTAGCGCCCCGATGGCCAATGCCCCCCCGACGCAGAACACACCCAGACCCAGGACCGGGGGCAGCCCCACCAGGACGGCGCCGGTTGCTCCCGGCAGCCCGATATGGGCCAGCGCGTGAGCGGCGAAGGCGTTTCGGCGAACGACGATGAAGTAGCCGATCAGTCCGGCCGCCAGCGCGATGATCGTGCCGCCGAGCAGAGCGTGGCGCATGAAGGCCGAACCGAGGATGCTCCACCAGTTCTCCTGGTAGCCCATCGCTGTGAGCCTCACAACTCGCTCCGCATGTACAGCGCCCCCTGGGCGGTGTGGGCCACCTGGATCGGGGTCCCGTAGAGATGGGTGAGCAGATCGTCGTCGACGACCTCAGTGATCTGCGCGTAGTGCGGGTGTTGGTCGAGGATGTAGATGGCGCTGTCCAGGATGGGTAGCAGGGGATTGATGTCGTGTGCCACGACCAGGACGGTGACGCCCCGGCTACGGTGCAGCCGGTCGAGCAGGATGACGATCTCGCGCTGGCTGCGCAGATCCAGTGCGGCAAGCGGCTCGTCGAGTATCAGCAGCCGCGGCTCGGCGACCAGTGCCTCGGCGATAGCGACCCGCTGACGTTGCCCACCCGAGAGGGTCGAGAGCCGTTCGCGCGCGAACCCCTCGGCCTCGACCTCGGCGAGCGCGCGGTCGACACACTCACGCTGGTGGGCGCTGGCCGGTCCCGGCGTCCAGCGGTTCCCCACCAAGCCCAGCAGAACCGTGTCGACGGCACGCAGTGCCTCTCCCGGGGTCTCGGCATAGTTCTGGGGCACATAGCCGATCTGCACGTTGTCCTCGCCCGGCTCCCGGCCGAACACGGTGAGCCTGCCCGATGTCGGCGGAATCAGACCCAGGATCATCTTCAACAGCGTGGTCTTGCCCGATCCGTTGGGCCCGATGACCGCGATGACCCCCCCGGCGGGAACCTCGAAGGTGGCCTGCGACCAGATCAACCGTCCACCGCGGCTGACGCTGACGTCGTCGAAGCTCAGCGCGGAGACTGGGACGGGGTCAGGAGCGGACACCGAGGGCCTCGGCCAGAGCCGTCAGTTGCCCGTCCTGCCAGGCGACGAAGGATTGCTCGCCCGGGGGCACCGTCTCAGTGACCTCCACTACCGGGACCCCGCTCTGCTCGGCCACGGCCCGGATCTGTTCGGGAATCGACCCCTCGGTCTGCGTGTTGTAGATCAGCACGTCGATCTGGTTGGCGGCCAACGCGTTGTGGAATGCCGCGACGTCGCCGGGGGAGGGCTCGGCTTCGGCCGCTGCCGCACGCTGGTACCCCGCAGGCGTCTTGTTCACCAGGCCGAGGGCCTGCGCCAGATAGTCGAAGATACTTTCCGTGGCGGCGTAGGACTTTCCCGCCGCGCCGGCCTTGATGTCGGCGATCAGATTCGAGTACGGCTGGATCGCGGTGGTGAACGCCGTTCTGCGCTCGGCGAAGTACTCGGCGGCGGCGGGGTCGATGCGGCTCAGCTCCGCGGTCACGGCGTCGGCGACCGCGCTGATCGCGGCCGGGCGGTACCACAGGTGTGGGTTCGCTCCCGCAGCGGTCCCCGTGACGGCGGCTGCGCTGACCACCGGCGCCGCCGGTGCCGCGGTGGCGGCCAAGTCGGTGGCCCAGTGGTCGTAGTCGGCGCCGTTGACCACGATCAGCTGTGCACCGCTGAATGATGCCGCATCGGCCGGTGCGGGCTCGTAATCGTGGGGGTCGATCGACGAACTTGCCAGAACGGTGGTGACCGCGGCGCACGCGCCACCGAGTTCGGACACGATGTCACCCCACTGGTCGACGCTGACCACAACGTCGACCGGGGCCGTCGGGCAGGCGCCGGGGGATGGTGAACTGGCCGGCCGGGACACCGGCGCGCGTTCCGCTGCGCACCCGGTGGCCAGGACCGCGGTCGCCATGGCGGCGGCGACGGCGGGAGCTGCGCGTCGGTTCATGTTGAAAACGATAACCGTTACCGGCGGGGCTTGGCGAGTCCCCGGAGTCCCCGCCTGGCACAATCCTGCTGGTGCTGCCGGCCGATCAGCATGTCCACTCACGGTGGTCCTGGGATGCACCGCACACCTCGTCGATGCGGCAGGCCTGCGTGCGGGCCGTCGAACTGGGTCTTCCCGCGCTGGCCTTCACCGAACACGTCGACTTCACCGCATGGGCGCCGCAGGACCGCGGCGCTGCGGATCGGCGCCCCCTGGCGGTCGGGTCCCGGCCGCAGGTGCGGGCCCTTGACGTCGCCGGTTACGCGGCCGATCTGGCGCAGTGCCGCGAGCGGTTCCCGGAACTGCGGATCCTCTCCGGCATCGAGGCCGGCGAGCCGCACCTGTTCAGTGCGAGCGTGGCCGCGGTGCTGGCGGCGGGGGAGTTCGACCGGGTGTTGGGCAGCCTGCACTCGATCGAGCACGACGGCGACCTGGTCTTCGTCGACGCGCAATTGTTCGGCACACTGCCCGCCCGCGACGTCGTGCAGCGCTACTTCGCCGAGCTGCTCCGCCTCGTCGAGGGCTCCGCGGTGTTCAGCGTGCTCGCGCACTGCGACTATCCCCGCCGATGCTGGCCCGTCGCCTCGGCCGGCGAGTACCGCGAGGCGGACTTCGAGGAGGAGTACCGGGCGGTGTTCCGGGTACTGGCGTCATCGGGACGCGCACTGGAGGTGAACACCGCCAGCCCGCTGGTATCGGTGGATCTGCTGAAGTGGTGGCGGCAGGAAGGCGGTGACGCGGTGTCCTTCGGCAGCGACGCCCACGACCCACTGCTTGTGGGCAACGGATTCACTGCGGCCGTCGACATCGCGGAGGCGGCCGGATTCCGTTGCGGTCATGACCGGTTCGATTTCTGGCGACGGTGATCCACCCGCGTGACCGTCAGGGCTGGGCGGACAGAAACAGAAAGGTAGCCAGCAGCACCAGGTGAACCGTTCCCTGCAGGGCCAGCGCGCGGCCCTGCGCGAGGGTGAGAACCGAGACGATCACCGACAGCGTCAAGATCACGATCTGCATGGGCTCGAGCCCGAGAGTGAGCGGGCCGGGAAGCCAGATCATCGCCACCGCGATCGTGGGAATCGTCAGGCCGATCGAGGCCATCGCCGAGCCGTAGGCGAGATTGAGGCTGATCTGCACCCGGTTGCGCAGCGCGTTGTTCAGCGCAGCAACGGTCTCCGGCGCCAGCACCACCAGCGCGATCACCACGCCGACGACCGCATAGGGCAGATTCAGGCCCGTGACGGCCTTCTCGATGGTCGGGGAGAGCAGCTTCGCCAGGCCGACCACCGAGACCAGCGCGGCCAGCAGCAGCGCCAGGCTCAGTAGCCCGTTGCGGCGCGACGGCGGGCTCACGTGCTCACCCTCGGTCGGGCCGTTGCCGTCCCGCCCCTCGGTCGGGAGCGGGACGAAGAAGTCGCGATGGCGCACGGTTTGGGTGAACACGAACCCGAGGTACAGGGCCAGGGATACCACCCCGGCGAAGACCAGTTGGGGTGCGGTGTACTGCAGGCCTGCGGCAGTGACGGTGAACCCCGGCAGCACCAGGCACACCCCTGCGAGGGTCACCACCGTCGCCAGCGCCGATCCCGATCCGAAGGCGTTGAAGCTGACCGGGCGATGCCGCCACGCGCCCGCGAGCAGGCTCAGACCTACGATGCCATTAAGGCTGATGATCACCGCCGCGAACACGGTGTCGCGCGCGTAGGTGGAGGCGCCCGGAGTACCAGCGGCCATCAAGGTGACGATCAAACCGACTTCGATGACCGTGACCGCGACCGCCAGCAAAACCGACCCCGCGGGCTCACCTATGCGGGCGGCGATCACCTCGGCGTGATGCACCGCCGA
>VEQY01000103.1 GCA_018882965.1 Mycobacterium sp.
TCGGCGTCGTCGAACCGCTGCCCGGCTCAACGGTGAACCTCAGTGTGGTGGAGTTGCCCAAGTCGGCCAGAACCGCGGTCGTGGACGGGGCCACCGCCGCGGCGTCCATGGTGCCCGCCGACGTCGCGCCGGAGTCGCCGACCAACCACATCTGGTAGACCGTGCCCGGCGCCGGCGGAGGGACGTCGTTCATGACCAGGACGCCGGCGTCGCGGTCCCGGGAGAACACCACCGTCGCGGTGCCGCCCGCGGGAATCGCGCCCGAGACGGAGTGCACGTCGGGCGCGGAGAACACCTCCTGTGCGGTGGACTGCTGTGCGGTGGGCTGCTGTGCGGGCGGCCGCAGCGAGAGCCCGACCCCGACGGCGCTGAGTCCGATCACCAGAGCGGCCGCCGCGGCCAGCCACGCGGTCCGGCGGGAGCCAGCCCGGGTGGGCAGGGACCGCACGTTGTCGGTGTCGACCGCGGAGAGCAGCCGGCCGCGCAGATCGGCCGGCGGTTCCTCGGCGCTGGCCGCCGAGACCACGGCCATGGTTTCGCGGACCGCGCGCACCTCGTCGTAGAACGCGTCGGCGGTGGGGAGTCCGGCGGTGGCCAGACGCGTCTCGACGTCCTCGCGCTCGTTGTCCGACAGCGCGTGCAACGCGTAGGGGACGGCCAACTCGAGCAGGTCCCCGGTGGAGTCGGTGGGTTGGGTCATCGTCGTGGCCTCACCGCACACCGAGGCAGTTGCGCAGGGCCCGCAGCCCGTCGCGCATCCGGGACTTCACGGTGGCCAGGTTGGCCGCCAAGCGTTCGGCCACCTGTGCGTAGGTCATGCCCTGGTAGTAGGCGAGTTCGATGGCCTCGCGCTGCACGTCGGTCAGACCCTCCAGGCAGGCGGTGACGCGCCGGCGCTCCTCCTCGGAGATCACCGTGTCGGTGACGTGGTCGGTGTCGCGCTCGACGGATGCCGCTCCGTAGCGGGCGTCCCGCTGGGTCGCGGCCTGCTCGGAACGGACCCGGTCGACCGCACGCCGGTGGGCCAGCGTCAGCACCCACGCCAGCGCGCTACCGGATGCGGGGTCGTAGCTCTCCGCGGTACGCCACACCTGCAGATACACGTCCTGGGTGGTTTCCTCGCTGTAGCCGCGGTCGCGCAGCACCCGGGCGACCATCCCGAAGACCCGCGAGCGAGTGGCGTCGTAGAACGCGGCAAAGGCCCCGGCGTCGTGCTGGGCCACCCGGCGCAGCAGCACATCGAGATCGGTGTTGGTCACCGGCTCAGGCCCCTCGAGGTCGGTTTCGCGTAAGCGAAGGGTAGCCGGGCGGTCAAGAAGTTGGGTCACGACGGTACCCACGACGGCCGGTTCGGCGTCCACGCCGTGGAGCCACCCGGCGCGCCCTCGGGGCGCGTGCGACGCGGGATCGGGGTCGCGGGAGCGCCGCGCAGGCGAAGCACCAGCGATTGCAGGCGCGTGCTCAGAGCGGTCACATGCGGGGCGAGGGGTGTGCTGACTTGCAGCGCCATGATCCGGGCTGCGCTGACCGGCCGACGGCTGCCGCGCCAGGTGGACACCATCACCGCCTGGCCGTCGCGGTGCATCGACACCGTCAGGGCGAGCGTGTCGGCGGGCCGGGGCACGTCGACCATGAAGTATCCCCGTCCGGGGCCGAGCACGGCCGTGGGCCCGTTCTCCTCCGGGGGCAGCAGGTAGGCGCTGCTCTCCCCGCTCACCCCGTGCGCTTCGGCGATGACGCAGCGCAGCACACCGGCGGCGTCGTGACACCAGAACACACTGAGCGGGCTGAAGAAGCGGCCCAGCACCCGGGGCATGAGCAACGCCGTGACCCGTCCGCCGGGCAGCGACATGTCGTGCGCGGCCAGGAAGTTGTCGACGCGTTGGCGCAGGGTCTCGCCGCCGACGTCGCCGAGGTGGTCGGCCGCCTCGAACCGGGCGAACGGGGCCAGCCAGCGTGGGAGCTGCGGGAGGTCGTCGACGTCGACGTACCAGAGGTAGCTGCGATGTTCGGCGTAGTGCGCCGGCGTCCGATGAAGCCGGGTGAGCCGGATCGGGTAGAGCGACGGGGTCGGCGCGTCGCAACCCGACTGTCCCGCCCAGACGCCGTCGAGAGTGGTCACCGTCATGCCCGCAATTCGGAGCAGGCCCGCGCCCGGATGGGTTCACCGGGATGTGACGACGGTCACCTGGCAAACTCGCCGGGGTCAGAAGAACGTCAGGTAGATCAGTGCCGCGTTGAGCAGGGTGATCAGGGCGGTCACCGCCCATCCCAGCAATGAGGTCAGGGGCCGATTGGTGTCCTCGCCCATCAGCGTGCGATCTGCGGTCAGGCGAATCAGTGGCACCAGGGCGAACGGGATGCCGAACGACAGCACCACCTGGGAGAGCACCAGTGCCAGGGTCGGCTCCACGCCGCTGGCCAGCAGCGCCAGCGCCGGGAGAAGAGTGACCAAACGCCGGATCAGCAGCGGGTAGTACCTGCGCAACAGGCCCTGCATGATCATCGCGCCGGCGTAGGCGCCCACCGCGGTCGAGGCCAGTCCGGAGGCCAGCAGTCCGACGGCGAAGAACAGCGCGATGGTGGGCCCGAGGGTGTCACCGACCGCGGCGTGGGCGCCCTCGATGGTGTCGGTGCCCTCACGGCCGCGCAGATTGGTCGCCGCGACCAGCAGCAGGGCCAGGTTCACCGTCCCGGCGACGAGCATCGCGATGCCGACGTCCCACCGGGTGGCCCGCAGCAACTGCGCCCGCCGCGCTCCCGGTTCGGGGTGGCCGTGGCGGTCACGCGCCAGCCCCGAATGCAGGTACACCGCGTGCGGCATCACCGTCGCGCCCAGCATCGCGGTGGCCAGCAGCACACTCTGCACCCCGTCGAAACGCGGGACCAGCCCCGAGGCCACCGCCGCCGCGGGCGGCGGGTTGACCACCAGGGAGGCCAGAAAGCCGATGGTGATGATCAGCAGCAGACCGGTGATGACCCGCTCGAACACCCGCTGCCCGCGACGGTCGCCGAGCATCAGCAGCAGCAGCGACACCGCACCGGTGATCAGCCCGCCCAGCACCAGCGGCAGATCGAAGAGCAGGCGCAGCGCGATCGCGCCGCCGATTATCTCGGCCACGTCGGTGGCGATGGCCACCAGTTCGGCCTGCACCCAGTAGGCGAGCCGGGTAGGTCGGCGGGTGCGGTCGCGCACCGCCTCGGGCAGGGTGCGCCCGGTGACCAGGCCGAGCTTGGCGCTCAGATACTGCACCAGCGCGGCCATCACGTTGGCGACCACGATCACCCACACCAGCAGGAACCCGAACTGCGAGCCCGCGCTGACGTTGGCGGCGATGTTGCCGGGGTCCACGTAGGCGATCGCGGCGACGAACGCGGGGCCGAGCAGCGACCAGTGCGGCCTCAAAAGCCGATCCAGAAACCGCCGCCGCCGAGCAGGAAACCCGGTACGCCGTACCCCCAGCCCGGGTAGGGGTTGGTCAGGGCGGGGTCAGGCGAGGTGACGATCTGGGTGTGCCCGGGGGTTGCGCACAGCCGGGTGGTCAGACCGATGTCAGTGCACTCGGGTGCGGCCGCCGCCGGTCCGGCGAGGATCAGAGCGACGCCGAGGGCGACCGGCAGTGCCGTGGCGTGTGCCCTCAGGCTGGCCATGCCGCGTCCTCCGCCGCCGAGCGGACCCCGAACGGGGCCCTAGCGCGCAGCGTACAGTCCCTTGCCGCTGACCAGCGGCAGGTCCAGGGTGGTGCGGATGCCCGCCGGGGCGGCGACGACGGCGGGGATCGCGTTGACGATCCGCATCGCGGTGGCCAGCACGCCGGCGTGGTTGTGATCGCCGTTGGGACTGCTCAGGCATAGATCCATGGCGTAGGACGGTTCGCCGGTGACCTCGATGCGGTAGTTGCCGCCGGACTGCACGGGTTGCGGCCAGTTCGGGCACAGATCTTCGCGCAACCGGGTGACGTGCTCGAGGACGACCGCCGGTGCGCCGTTGACCATTCCGAGCACCTCGAAGCGCAGGGCGGCTGCAGACCCCTTCGGAATGTGACCGGAGGCGATGTCGAAGGCCTCCGGCGCGGGCTCGCGCACGTAGGTCTCCTCGATGCCGTCGAGTTCCACACCCAGGCCGGCGGCGAGCTGGCGCACCACCGATCCCCACCCGATGCTCAGCACTCCGGGCTGCAGCAGCATCGGGATCTCGTCCATCGGCTTACCGAAGCCCATCACGTCGAACATCACCGTCGCGCTGTCGTAGGTGGCGTAGTCGAGGATCTCCACGCAGCGCAGCTGCTCGACGCTCTGACAGGTGCCCGCCAGCGCCAGCGGCAGCAGATCGTTGGCGAAACCGGGATCGATCCCGTTGACGAACAGACTTGAATCGCCTTCTCGCGCGGCATCTTCCAGCGGCTGAATCATCTCATCGGGGATGACCTTCCACGGCCACTGCAGAAACACCGGTCCGCTACCGACCGCGTTGATACCCGCGGCCAGGATCTTGCGGTAGTCCGCAAGGGCTTCCATCAGCCGGTTGTCGGCCATCGCGTTGTAGACCACGCAGTCTGGCCCGGTGGCCAGTACCTCATCGAGATCGGTGGTGGCCTTGATCCCCGTCGGGGCGTCCAGGCCGACCAAGTCGGCGGCATCGCGTCCGGCCTTCGCCTCCGAGGACACCCACACCGCGGTGAGGTCGTAGTCGGGGTTGGTGATCAGCGCCCGCAGCGCATGCGCGCCGACGTTGCCGGTGCCGATCTGTGCGACTCGGATCGTCATGGGGACTCCTTTAGAGGTCGGGTATCGGCAGATCCAGGTTGGGAATCGTCAGCCCGCCGTCGACTTCGATCATCTTGCCGGTGAGGTAACTCCCGGCGGGTGACGCGAGGTAGACCGCGGCGGCGGCGATGTCGACCGGCTCGCCGAGGCGGCGCATCGGGGTGGCCTTCTCCATCGGCTCGCGCAGCGCATCGTTGGACACCACGATGTCCAGGGCGGAGGTCATGATCGAACCCGGCGCGATGGCGTTGACCCGGATTCGCGGGCACAGGTCCAGGGCGGTGAGCCGGGTGTAGTGCGCCAGCGCGGCCTTGGCGGTGCTGTAGGCGGCGAAGCCGCGGCCCGCCAGGCGGCCCATCGTCGAGCTGATGTTGATGATGTTGCCGCCGCCGGAGTGCTCGAGCATCAGCGGCACCGCGGCGACGGTCAGGGCGTGCGCGGTCAGCACGTTGAACGTGAACGCGTCGCGCATCTCCTTGACGCTGGTGGTCAGCAGGGTGTTGGGCATGCTGCCGCCGACGTTGTTCACGACGACGTCTAGCCGACCGAAGGCCTCGACCGCCTGGGCGGCCAGCTCGGCGGTCGACTCCGGGCGGGCCAGGTCGGCGACGACGACGTGCGCGCGTCTGCCGGTCGCCTCGATCTGGCCGGCGACCGCGTCCAGCTCTGAGCGGGTCCGGGAGGAGATCAGCACGTCCGCGCCGACCTCGGCGAAGGCCAGGGCGATGGCGGCGCCGAGCCCGCGGCCCGCCCCGGTGACGACCGCGGCCTGGCCGTCGAGCCGGAATTGATCGAGGATCACGCGGCTAGTTGTAACACGTTCTAGTTCTTGGCGGGGGCCTTCCGGGCCCGGGCCTTCTTGGCGGGCGTCTTGGCGGCGGACTGCTCCCGGCGGCGCCGCACGCTGGCCTCGAGCTTGGCCAGCAGGTCGGACACGTCGTCGGTGTCGTCGAGGGCGGTCGGCTTCTCGACGGCGGTGAACCCCTGCCCGCCGGCGAGCTTGGCCTCGATGAGCTCGCGCAGGTGCGCGGTGTAGGTGTCGGTGTACTGCTCGGGGTGGAACTCCCCGGCCATCGAATCCACCACCTGTCCGGCCATCTTCAGTTCGGCAGGTTTCACCTCGACCTTGCCGTCGAGTGCCGGGAAGTCGGGGTCGCGGATCTCGTCGGGCCACAGCAG
>VEQY01000050.1 GCA_018882965.1 Mycobacterium sp.
CCCCACCACCGGCGTGGTCACCGGCACCGTCACCGCCGCCGACGCCGACACCGACACCCTCACGTTCTCCGCACCCGCCTCCACCGCCAAGGGCGCCATCACCATCAACTCGAACACCGGGGCGTTCACCTACACCCCCACAATCGCCGCCCGCAATGCGGCTGCCGTAGCCGGTGCGCCGGCCGCCGACCTGTCCGACAGCTTCACCATCACCGTCACCGACGGCTACGGCGGCTCGACAAGCGCAGCAGTCACAGTCGCCATCAGCCCCGCCAATACCAGTCCAACCACCACCGCCGCCGCGGGCTTCCCCGACCCCACCACCGGGGTGGTCACCGGCACCGTCACCGGCACCGACCCGGATGGCGACACCCTCACCTACAGCGCCCCGGCCTCCACCTCCAAGGGCGCCATCACCATCAACTCGAACACCGGGGCGTTCACCTACACCCCCACCAACGCAGCCCGCATCGCCGCCGGCGCCGCCTCCCCCTCTGCTTCCGACCTGTCCGATTCCTTTACCGTGACCGTTAGCGACGGTCGCGGCGGTACCACCACCGCCACAATCAGTGTGGCGATAAGCCCTGCCGCAAACACCAGTCCGACGGCAGTCACGTTCACTGGCCGCTCCACTGCCGTCGGGCTGGGCAGCAACGACACAAGGGCCGTCTACGTCGACGGAACCACCGTCTATGTAGCCACACTCGGGGGCTTGGCCATCTCCACCAATGGCGGAAACACCTTCATCAACCGCACTACCGCCAACAGTGGGCTCATAAGCAATTCCGTATACGGTGTGTACGCGGTGGGCTCCACCGTCTACGCAGCTACAGCCGGGGGGCTGTCCATCTCCACCAACGGCGGCACCACCTTCACCACCAACCGCACGACGGCCAACGGGCTGGGAAACAATTTTGTCAATTGCGTCTACGCAGTGGGTAGCACCGTCTACGCCGGCACCCTGGGGGGCCTGTCCATCTCCACCGACGGCGGCACCACCTTTACCAACCGCGCCACCGCAAACGGACTGGGCAACGGCTCCAACACCAACGTCCTGGGTATCTATGTAGACGGTTCGACGATCTACGCCGCCACGAACGCAGGCCTGGCCATCTCCACCGACGGCGGCACCACCTTCACCAAACGAACCGCTTCCAATAGTGGACTGGGCAGCGATATCGTATACGGCGTACACGTAGACGGCTCCACCATCTACGCCGCCACCGGCCTCGGTCTCTCCATCTCCACCAACGGCGGGACAAGTTTCATCAATCGCTCGCTGGGCGGCTTTATTGCGACCGACGTACGCGTTTCGGGTTCCACGATCTATGCCGCCAATTGGACGCGAGTAGCTGTGTCCATCGACGGCGGGAACACCTTCACATACCGCTCCTTCAACCAGCAGGTCCACAGGCTGTACGTCGCAGGCTCGACCGTGTACGCCGCCTCCGGCAACGGATCAGGCAGTGGAGGACTGTTCATCTCCACCAGTACCTCATTCACGAATCGGACCACTACCAATAGTGGACTGGGCAACAACAACGTGTACGGCGGTGTGTATGTAGACGGCAACAAGATCTACGCAGCGACTTCGGGGGGCTTGAGTATCTCCACAAACGGTGGCAGCACCTTTACCAACCGGACCACCGCCAACGGACTGGGGGACAACATCGTGAGCGGCGTGTTCGCCGCGGGCAACACGGTCTACGCCGCCACCAACGGAGGCCTGTCCATCTCCACAAACAGCGGCACCACCTTCACCAACCGCACCAATGCCAACAGCGGGCTGGGAAGCAACGCCGTATGGAGCGTGTGGGGCGTTTACGCCGTGGGATCCTCCGTCTACGCCGCCACCCAGGGAGGGGGTCTGTCCATCTCTACGGACGGCGGAACCACCTTCACCACCCGCACGCCCGTCAACAGCGGGCTAGGCAACAACAACGTCTACAGCGTGTACGCCGTGGGCTCTACGGTCTATGCCGGCAACGCAGGGGGCCTGTCCATCTCCAGCGACGGCGGAACGACCTTCACCAACCGCACCACCGCCAACGGTCTAGGCAACAACAACGTGTACGGCGTGTACGCGGTCGGCAATACCGTCTACGCAGCAACCTTTGGTGGTTTATCCATCTCCACCGATGGCGGGACCAGCTTCACCAACCGCACCACCGCCAACGGTCTAGGCAACAATTGGGTGAGGGGCGTGTACGCCGTTGGCAGCACGGTTTACGCCGCCACCGACGCAGGTCTTTCGATCTCCACCGACGGCGGCATAAGTTTCGTTAACTACATCACCACCAACGGGCTGGGAAACAACACGGTGAAAGGCGTTTACTCCGACGGGATCAGGACTTACGCCGGGACTACCGCGGGCCTGTCAATCTCCGTCTAGCCCATCGGAATTTCCAGGCAGCCTTCCTGTCGCGTTGACCGGAAGGCCGCATGACCCAACCGGAACTGCGCGCCGAAACGGACTGATTGCCACATACCCAACCCCACGTCAGTACAGCTGCCACTGCCAATCGTCGGCGCCGTCGGGCTTGGTGTAGAGGCCGACGGAGTTCTTCACCACGATCGGGTCACCGCTGCCGAAGTTGTCGAAGAACCACTTGGCGTTGGCCGGGCTTAGGTTGATGCAGCCGTGGCTGACGTTGCGCTTGCCCTGATCGGCCACCGACCACGGTGCGCTGTGCACAAATCCGCCGCTGTTGTCGATCCGCACCGCCCACTGCACCTTGAGCTTGTAGCCGTTGGGTGAATTCACCGGAACGCCGTACGTGGAGGAGTCCATGATGATGTCGGGGAACTTTTCCAGCACGTAGTAGGTGCCGTTCTTGGTTTCGTGCTTACCGTCGGGCATCCCCATGGACACCGGGAAGGTTTTCTCCACCTTGCCATTTCGGGTGACCGTCATCTGGTGGGTGTCGTCATCGATCGTGGCGACCAGCGAGTCGCCGACCCGGAAGCCCGACCGCGCACCGCTGGCGTCGACGGTCACGGTGGTGCCGGCCGGCCAGAACTTGTACGGCCGCCAGCGCACCTGGGTGTCGGTCGTCCAGTAGAAGGCGCCCGGCACCGGAGGATTCGAGGAGATGTGGATCGCCTGCTCGGCCATCCCCCGGTCGGCGATCGGCCGCTGGAAGTTGATGATGATCGGCTTGGCCACACCGACCAGCGCCCCGTTGACCGGGTTGAAGCTCGGCGGCGCGAACACCGGCTCACCGGTGTAGGGCGCCGGATTCTGGCCCTTGACCGGGCCGGCGTTGGCCACCGCAGCGGGGTCCGGTGGCGGAGGCGGCGGGGGCGGGGCCACCTCGCCCGGCGGAGGAGGCGGAGGAACGTCTCCCGGCGGCGGAGGCGGCGGGGGGAAATCACCCGGCGGAGGAGGCGGCGGGGGCACCTCGCCCGGGGGCGGAGGTGGCGGCGGCGGCGGGGGCGGGGGCACGAAATCCCCCGGTGCCGGCGGGGGCGGCGGCGGCAGCTCGACCGGCGGGCCTTCGACGGGCACCGGCGGCGGAGGCGGAACCTCCGGGTCGGCCAGGGCCGGACCACTGAGCAGCACCGATCCGCTCACTCCGGCTACGCAGAGCACGAACGCCAGGGCGCCTTTGACGCGCTTCACTACAACCCTCCCGATGCCTGATCTTTCATCCAGTCTGACACAACCCGCACCGCGGGCCACAGACGGCGTCGACCTGTGCTGATGATCGGCACCCGGCCGGGCGCAGTTACTTTGTGCTGGTCAACGGGCCTGGCTGGCCGGCCAGGAGGTCCCGGCTCAACGCCGCAGAGGTGCCGGCGGAGGTGACGAGGATCGCCGAAGCGGCCAGGATGCCCACCACACCGGCGTGGCTGTACAGCAGCCCGCCGGCCAGCGACCCGGCCATGATCCCGACCTGGAAGGCGGTCACGTACAGCCCTGAGGCGCCGTCGGGATCATCCGGGGAGTGGCGCATGGCCGCCGACTGCAGCATGGGCGGCATGGCGGTGGCCGTCGCCCCCCAGGCGATGATCGCGACAACCCCGGTCAGCAGGGCGGCGGTGCCGACCGAGCCGCCGAAGGCCAATCCGGCCAGCACCGCGAACACCACGGCAAGACCGGCCAGGCAGCCCAGGATCGTGGCCCGCGGCCGTCGGTCGCCGGGCCGGGCCAGCAGCCCCATGGTGGCCAGACCCGCGACGCCGTAGCCCGCGAGCAACCAGGCCATCGCGGACCCGCTGATGCCGACCACGTCGCGGATGATGACGACGATGAAGGTGTAGGAGATGAAGTGTCCGGTGACCCCGACGAAGGTCAGCGCCGTCATCGCCACCAGTAACCGGTTGCGGTGGTGGCGAATTCGCGGTGAGCCGGGCCCGCGTGCCGTCTCGGCCATCGGCATCGGCGGCAGCACGAAGCGCGCGGCCACCAGCACCACCACCGCGGCGGCCGCGATCGCCGCGACGGCCAGCCGCCAGCCCCAGACATGGCTCATCGCCGCGGTCAGCGGGCTTCCCACCACCAGCGCCAGCCCCGTCCCGATGTATACCGACGTCGTGGCCCGGGTGACGTGGCTGGCCGGCACCAGTCGCGCGCCGATCGGGGCGATCACCGACCACATCAGTCCGTGGGTGAGCGCGCACAGCACCCGACCGAGGGCGAGCACCGCGAACGACGGCGCCAGCGCCGAGATCACCTGCGAGAGCACCAGACTGATCAGGGTCACCAGGAAGATCCGCCGCCGCGGCCACGCGGCCGTCCAGCGCACCAGCGGCACCGTGGCCACCGCGGCCACCAGCGCATAGCCGGCAAGCAGCGTGCCGACCACGGCCTCGCTGACACCGAGATCGGCGGCGATGGCCGGCAGGGCACCGACCGGCATGATCTCTGCGGTCACGTAGACGAACGCTGCGGCCGCGAGCACGGCCAGCGCAAGCACGACCCGTGGAGTCCAGGGGCCGGATCGCGGCGCGGCCGAAAGCTCGGCGGTGATGACAGGGGCCTGAGGCAAGCCCCTACGGTAACGCCGCACGACCCCCGCACCGTCCACGCCGGGCCGTGCCAGGCGCGACCGAGACCGGCCTGAGACCTGCGGGTGAACGGGTCAGGAACGCACCAGCCGGGCGATCGCCGCGGACGCCTCGGCCAGTTTGCGGTCGGCCTCCTGCCCGCCCTCGGAGATCGCGTGGCTCACGCAGTGACTGAGGTGCTCCTCAAGCAGGCCCAGCGCCACCGACTGCAGCGCACTGGTGGCCGCACTGACCTGGGTCAGCACGTCGATGCAGTACTTGTCCTCGTCGATCATTTTGGCGATGCCACGGACCTGGCCCTCGATGCGCCGCAGCCGCTTGGCGTAGTTGTCCTTGTTCTCCGAATAACCCTGCGCGCCTGTCATTTACCCTCCGAGCTCGGCGAGCATCCTCTGCATCTGATCGATCTCCGCCTGTTGCGCGGTCACCATACCCTTGGCCAGATTAACCATGCCGGGGTTGCTGCCGTCGGCGACCTCGTTCTGAGCCATCTCGATCGCACCCTGATGATGGACGATCATCGACTGCAACCACAGCACATCGAACGGCTGGCCGGACAGGCTCGTCAGCTTGGTCACGGTGGCGGCGTCGATCATGCCCGACATGCCCATGCCGCCCATGCCGCCCATATCGCCCATGCCGGGCATGTCGCCCATGCCGCCGTGGCCGGGCATGTTCGACATCCCGGGCATGGCCCCCCAGTCGGCGAGCATCGCCTGCATCTGGTCGATCTCCGGTTGCTGCTCGCTGGCGATCGTGGCCGCAAGCGTGATCAGTTCCTGGTTGGTGGAGCGGTCGGGCACCAGCGCGGAGAGGTCCAGCGCCTGCTGGTGATGCGGAATCATCATGTGCGCGAACATCACGTCCGCCATGTTGTGCCCGGAAGCCGCCTGGGTGGCGGTCGTGCTCGGCGAAGCCGGGCTGCTCTGGGTGCTGGTACTGCACGAGCTCACCGCGACAACAGCGGCGGCCGCGGCCACCAGGGCCGCCATTCTGAGGGGGTAACTGGTCATCACACCACGCTACCAGATACCCCACTGGGGTATATAGCCGCAGCCGGCGCCCCGCCCACGGTCATACTGGAAAAATGAGTGACTCCCCCGACATCAAGCCCCGCAGCCGAGACGTCACCGACGGCCTGGAGAAGGCCGCCGCGCGCGGGATGCTGCGGGCGGTCGGCATGGGCGACGAGGACTTCGCCAAGCCCCAGATCGGGGTGGCCTCGTCGTGGAACGAGATCACCCCGTGCAACCTCTCGCTGGACCGGCTGTCCAACGCGGTCAAGGAGGGGGTTTTCGAGGCCGGGGGCTTCCCGATGAAGTTCGGCACCATCTCGGTGTCCGACGGCATCGCGATGGGCCACGAGGGCATGCACTTCTCGCTGGTGTCCCGCGAGGTGATCGCCGACAGCGTCGAGACGGTCATGCAGGCCGAGCGCATGGACGGAATGGTCATGCTGGCCGGCTGCGACAAATCCCTGCCCGGGATGATGATGGCCGCCGCACGCCTGGATCTGGCCGCGGTGTTCCTCTACGCCGGATCGATCCTGCCGGGCTGGGCGAAGATGCCCGACGGCAGCGAACGCGAGGTCACCATCATCGACGCGTTCGAGGCGGTCGGTGCGTGCGCGCGAGGACTGATGAGCCGCGAGGAGGTCGACGCCATCGAACGGGCGATCTGCCCGGGTGAGGGTGCCTGCGGCGGCATGTACACCGCCAACACGATGGCCAGTGCCGGTGAGGCGCTGGGACTTTCGCTGCCCGGCAGCGCCGCGCCACCGGCCACCGACCGCCGCCGCGACGGGTATGCCCGGCGCAGCGGCATCGCCGTGGTGGAGTTGCTGCGCCGGGGGATCACCGCGCGCGACATCCTGGTCAAGGAGGCCTTCGAGAACGCCATCGCGGTGGTGATGGCCTTCGGCGGATCCACCAACGCGGTCCTGCATCTGCTGGCCATCGCGCACGAGGCCGGGGTGAAGCTGTCACTGGCCGACTTCAGCCGAGTCGGCGCCAAGGTGCCACATCTGGCCAACGTCAAGCCGTTCGGCAGTCACGTCATGAACGACGTGGACCGCATCGGCGGCGTGCCGGTGGTGATGAAGGCGCTGCTGGACGCCGGGCTGCTGCACGGCGACGTGCTGACCGTGACCGGCAAGACGATGGCCGAGAACCTCGCCCACATCAATCCGCCCGACCCGGACGGCAAGGTGCTGCGCGCGCTGTCGGACCCCATCCACCCCACCGGGGGGATCACGATCCTGCGCGGGTCGCTGGCCCCCGACGGCGCAGTCGTCAAGTCGGCGGGCTTCGACGAGACCGTGATCGAAGGCACCGCAAGGGTTTTCGACGGCGAACGCGCGGCCATGGACGCCCTCGAGGACGGCACCATCACCAAGGGTGACGCGGTGGTGATCCGCTACGAGGGCCCCAAGGGCGGGCCCGGGATGCGCGAGATGCTGGCCATCACCGGGGCGATCAAGGGTGCGGGCCTCGGCAAGGACGTGCTGCTGCTCACCGACGGCCGGTTCTCCGGCGGCACCACCGGGCTGTGCGTGGGCCACATCGCCCCGGAAGCCGTCGACGGCGGACCGATCGCCTTCCTGCGCGACGGCGACCGGATCCGCCTCGACGTGGCCAACGAAACCCTCGACGTACTGGTCGACGCCGAGGAATTCGAGGCCCGCAAGGCCGGATTCACACCCCCGCCGCCGCGCTACACCCGCGGGGTGCTCGCCAAGTACTGCCGTCTGGTGGGCTCGGCCGCGCACGGGGCGGTCTGCGACTAGATCGGGTAGGCCCCGCTCTTGCGGCCTGAGTCGGGGTGGCGCAGAGTGAACGGGTGAGCCGGACCGCACTGCGCATCTGTCCCCTCTGCGAAGCAACCTGCGGGTTGGTGCTGACCGTCGAAGACCATCCGGACAAACGGGTCACCGCCGCGCGCGGGGATCGCGACGACGTGTTCAGCGCGGGCTTCATCTGCCCCAAGGGGGCAAGCTTCCCGGAGTTGGACAACGACCCCGACCGGCTGCGCGCACCGCTGGTGCGCAAGAACGGCGAACTGGTCGAGACCGGCTGGGACGAGGCCCTCAAGGCCGCCGTGGCGGGTCTGCGTGCAGCCGCCGAGGCGAAGTCGGGCATCGCGGTCTATCTGGGAAACCCCAACGCGCACACCGTCGCCGGAGCGCTGTACGCGCCTCAGCTGATCCGCGCGCTGGGCACCCGGCAGGTCTACTCGGCGAGCACCCTGGATCAGATGCCCAAGCAGGTGGCGTGCGGCTACCTCTACGGCAACCCGTTCGCGTTCACGGTGCCCGACATCGACCGCACCGACCACCTGGTGATCATCGGCGCCAACCCGCTGGTGTCCAACGGCAGCGTCGCGACCGCGGCGGACTTCGGCGGCAAGCTCAAGGCGCTCAAGCGCCGGGGCGGTCGGCTGACGGTGATCGACCCCAACCGGACCCGCACCGCGGAACTGGCCGACCGCCACCTCGCGCCGCGGCCGGGCACCGACGCCGCGCTGCTGTTCGCGGTGGTCCACACCCTCTTCGACGAGGACCTCGTCGACCCGACGCTGGGCGGGCTGGCCGACCATGTCTCCGGCGTGGAGCGGCTGCGCGCCGAGGCCGCGGACTTCCCGCCGGAGGCCGTCACCGCGCTCTGCGGGCTGGACGCCGACGTCATCCGCCAGCTCGCCCGCGACATCGCCGCTGCTCCCACCGCCGCGGTTTACGGGCGCATCGGCACCTGCACCGTGCAATTCGGGACGCTCACCAGCTGGCTGGTCGACGTGATCAACGTGCTCACCGGCAACCTCGACCGCCCCGGCGGGGCGATGTTCGCCAGCTCCCCGGTGGGCGCGGCGCCGCGTCCGGCCAAGCCCGGCCGGGGCTTCTCGGTCGGCCGCTGGCAGAGCCGGGTGTCCGGGCGCCCCGAGGTGTGCTCGGAGCTGCCCGCGGCGCTGCTGCCCGAGGAGATCGAGACCCCCGGCGAGGGCCAGGTGCGCGCGCTGGTCACCGTCGCCGGCAACCCGGTGCTCTCCGCGCCCGACGGTGAGCGCCTGGACGCCGCGCTGGACACGCTGGACTTCATGGTGTCCATCGACCCCTACCTCAACGAGACCACCCGGCATGCCGACGTGATCCTGCCCCCGCCGCCGCCGTCGTACAGCCCGCATCTGGACGTCGCGCTGTCCAATGTGGCGGTGCGGTCCTCGGCGCGCTACTCCCCGCCGGTGTTCGACCTTCCCGAGGGCCGGCCCGACGAGGCGGAGATCATGTGCCGGCTGGCCCTCGGCTTACTCGGTGTGGGCACCGACGCCGATCCGAAACTCGTTGACGAACAGGTGATCTCGTTTGTGTTGGGCAGGGAGGTCGCCGACGAGCACTCCCCGGTGGCCGGACGCGAGGTCGCCGAGCTGAGCGCGATGCTGCCCGACGGTCCGGGCTACGAGCGGCGGCTGGACATGATGTTACGGCTGGGTCCGTTCGGCGACGGCTTCGGCGCGAACCCCGACGGGCTAACGCTGCAGAAGCTCAAGGACAACCCGCACGGGATCGACCTGGGCGCGCTGACACCGCGGATCCCGGAGGTGCTGCGCACCCCGTCGGGCACCGTCGAGCTGGCGCCCACCCCGATCCTCGACGATCTGCCCCGCCTGCACGACGCCCTGGCCGCCGGCAACGGCGACGGCGCCTTCCTGCTGATCGGGAGGCGGCACCTGCGCTCCAACAACTCCTGGATGCACAACCTGCCCGCGCTGGCCGGCGGGACCAACCGCTGCACCCTGCAGATCCACCCCGACGATGCGGCCCGGCTGGGACTGGGCGACACCGCCGTGGTGACCGGCCCGGCCGGCAAGCTGGAGGTGCCGGTGGAGGTCACCGATGCGATCCGGCCGGGGGTGGTGTCGCTGCCGCACGGCTGGGGGCACAGCGCGCCGGGCACCCGGATGGCGGTGGCCGCCGAGCAGCCCGGGGTCAACGTCAACAGCCTGCTGGACAGTTCGCTATTGGATCCGCTGTCGGGGAACGCGGTGCTCAACGGGGTGCCGGTGGAGGTTGCGGCGGCGGGATAGCCAGCCCGAGGTCGATGGGCACGTGCTTTTCGGCGCAGGCGTCCACGACGGCGGTGGCGACATCGGCAGCGCGCAGCGTTGCCAGGTCGGCGACGGTGACCGCAGTGGGGTCGTTGCGATGGAGAGCGGCGACTCGCGAATCCCGAAGCCGCTCAGCACGTTCGACGATGTTACGGGCGAAGCGGCCGTTGTGCATAAGGTCGATACCGTGGGTGCCGTCCGCCGCCCGATACTCGGCTAACGCCCGGCACGCCGCGTGCAGCGCTGCTCGAGCATCGTCGTCGATGACTGTCGCCCGGGGCTCGCCGTAGCGCGCTGCGATCTGCACCAGGTCATCAGGGCTGTAAGTGGTGAAGCGCAGTTTCCGATTGAATCGGCTCGCCAGGCCGGGATTGACGGTGAGGAAGTCGTCCACTTCTCGCTCGTAGCCGGCACCGATGAAGCAGAAGTCGAACCGGTGCACTTCCAGCGCGACCAGTAGTTGGTTGACTGCTTCCATCCCGATCATGTCCGGGCGTCCGTCGTGATGCCGTTCGACGAGCGAATAGAACTCATCGAGAAACAAGATGCGGCCCAGTGAGCGCTTGATGAGTTCGTTGGTTTTCGGGCCCGAGGATCCGATGTGTTCCCCGCAGAAGTCGGATCGTTTTACTTCGACGATCTCCGGATGCCGGACGACACCCAGCCCGGCATAAATCTTGCCGAGGGCCTCGGCGGTGGTGGTCTTCCCGGTGCCGGGTGGGCCGACGAGCAGCATGTGATTGGTCTGATTGGTGACCGGCAGGCCGTGGACCAGTCGCAGTGACCGGACCTCGATCTGATCCTCCAGTTCGGCCACCGCGCGCTTGACCTCGGCCAGGCCGACCTGATCGTTCAACAGTGCGTGGCCTTCGGCCAGAAGCTCCGCGCGACGCTGGCAGTGACGTTTGTCGGCGAGCTGTTCGTCGGACTGCTCGGTGCGGACATCCCACCTGTCGGTGCGGCTGGTGATGGAGTCCTCGTCGGTGACACGTAACTGCAGCCCGGGTTCGGCGAGCGCCTGCTTGGCCGGCTCGATGAGAATCCCGCTAACTGTGGCCTTGGACAGCCAGATCTGCGCCCTGTCCTCCTCGCCGAGCTGCCGATGCGCCATGCCGCGCAGATAGGCGAGATCGGCTGACAACAGTGGGAAATCCAGCGGGTCGATCGGCCCTGCCCCCGACATCGGGCGATCGGCCCACTCCAAGGCCACCCGGCCCTGACCCAGATGCGTCGCAGCGTGGCCGGCCAGTACGGCAATGCCCGCGGCGACGGCCGGCATCGTGAGCGCACCCGCAGGAAGGGCCTGCGTCGCTTCGGTGAGGACATCGGGCCAGCGCTGAGAGGCGAACATCAGGTAGGACCGCACGTATTGCCGCCAGTGGTGGTCCTCGCGGGAGTCGAGCAGACCGGGATCGTTCAGCAGCGCATCGGCCTCCGCGAAGCGGGTGGTGTCGACGAGCGCGCTGGCAAGAGCGATACCCGCGTGCGAGGCCTCACTCACCCTGATGGAGAGGTGTGGACCGGCCTTCACAAACGCCGCCATCTCGACGCCGAGGCGGTGGGACTCGCGATGGAGACGCCCAGCACACCCGTGCAGGTTTTCGAGGGTGGAGAGGGATTCATCGCCGGCGGCGATACGACCGAGCCAGGCATCGGCCATTGCCGGCTCGGCCTCGGTGGCCCGCACGAATAAGCCGTGAGCGGAGGGCGGATCGGTGTCGAGAAGCTTGATCGCCTCGTCGAAGTATCGGCGTGCGGTCGCGATGCTACTCATCAGTGCGTCAGCAGACTTTCTGATGCGTAACGGTTCTCAGCCCTGAAGAATTCGACATCGACGTCGTAAACCGACCCGTCGGCATAAATCCGGAGGGCAGAATCGTCAGACTGAGTAATCACGACGTCACCAGCATCAGGTCGGTGACCCGCCGGTGAGGCTACGGTGATCACGGTGTGCGGTCGTGGCGTGGGAGTGATGGTGCCGTCGACAACGCTGATGGTCGAGCCCGGATCAGGCCGGGGACGATCGACGACGGCGACGTTCGGCATCCGCACGCTGCTCCAGCGCTCGAGATCGGAGCTGTGCACCGTGACGCGTTCACCCGCGCCCGCAGCCCGGACAATGACTCTTTTGACGATGGCGTCATCGGCGTCGATGTAGACGTGGCTGTTGCCGGCCGGGTCCACGAGGGGAAGCGCCAGACGACTTCCGCCGGGAACCTTGCCGATCAGCACACCGGAGGAGCCGACCGCCAGGGCCGCACGCGACGGGAGGCGACACATGTCCACCCCCCGCAGCGGCGGGCGGGGTCCGCAGAGGGTCCCGGCCAGCGCCCGGGTCTGTTGGCCGGGTAGCGAGCGAAGCTGCACGCTAGGAACTGCAGCCGGTGGTCTCGCCGTCTGCACGGAGATCGTCGCGCAGGCTCTGCCGTCGGCGAGAAGGGTGACGTTCTGGATAACAGCCTCTCCCCGTAGCGACCACATCGCCGCCAGGGTTTCCGTGCTGATGTCGCCGGTCCGGAGGGCGTAGGTGGTGAGGAATCCCGAGACGGTTCGCACGCTGTGCCAACCGCGGTTCTGCGGCTCGAGTCCACTGATTCCCAGTCGGCTCTCCAGGTCGACGATGTCGGTGACGGTGGCGACTCGCGCTCTGAGACCCTTGCAGCGCAGGCTCGCCGCGATGCGCTGCGCTGTGGCGAGGGCGGCGGTGCCGGCTGTCATCCGAGGCTCCAGCGCGTCTCCGTTGTCCAGGCAGTTGATCCGCACGATCAACCAGGTCTCCCGTTGGCCGGCGTAGTGGGGGGTACCGATCAAGGTGTCGTAGACACGGGGATAGTCCCCGCTGGCGTGATGACGCGAACCGACGCATACGACGCTGAGTGATTCGATGCGCAAGCCCAGACTCTGATGCATCAGGGGCAGCAGCTCGTCGAGGACGAGCACGTTGTCGGTAGAGACCGCGCCCGGACCGTCGAGAAGGGTCGGTCGATGAGCCTTTCCGAGGACCTGTACCACCGCCGCGACCACACCGTCCTGATAACGCACGCCGCCCCCGGAGCGGTCATTGACAACCGTCACCGGCCTGACCCGGCTCAGGGGGCGGTTACGACCGAGCCACAGCTGCGCCCAGCACCACGGCGTCAGGCGCCGCAACGGAACGACGAGCAGCAGCACGCCGAGTGCAAGGCCTATTCCGACCCCGGTGTACCCGCCGATGACCGATCCGATCAGGCCCAGCGTCGCCGTCCCACCGATCTGTGCCAGACGGACGTCGCCGGTCACGGATTGCTCCTCGAACGCACGGTCAGGGCCACAACCGCCACGGCGGTGAAGACAAAGCCGGCAAAGACCAGCGCGAAGGTCGTGGCTCGGCGGTCCGGCGGTGGCGGCGGCTCCGGCGGCGAGAGCACACGGGCGGACGATCCAGGAGTCACAGGGGCGCCGACCGGCACGTCGAAGGTCAGTGCGGCGACCGGGTCGACGACGCCGTAACCGATCTGGTTGTCCACTCCGCCGGGTGGGTTATGCGCGGTCCGCAGAATCCGATTGATCACCTGGCGCGCGGTAAGTCCGGGGAACTTCGCTCGGACCAACGCGGCCACGCCGCTGACGTAGGCTGCCGCGAAGCTGGTGCCGGCGAAGGGAACAGGCTGTTCGCCCGGCCGGTTCGGCGGGTAGGCGTTGACCGCGTCTCCGTTCTGCGCGGAAAGTCCGACAACGCCCACACCCGGTGCCGCTGCTCCGACCCATGGTCCGGTCAGGCTGCGGCTCAGCGGTGCCCCGGTCGTGTCGACTGCGCCGACCGACAGAACATAGTCGGCGAACCACGACGGCGAGGAGATCGTCCGGACGTCTCGCCAGTCTCGCGGATCCCCCGCGACGGAGCCGGAGCCGGCGTTCTGCGCGCAGCCCGCTTCTCCCTCATTTCCCGCGGCGGCGACGATCGCCACATCCTTCACCGAGGCCGCGTACCAGACCGCCGCGCCGATCGACCGCTGGTCGAGCGGATCTGCCGCCGACACGCACGACGCGACACTGACATTGATCACCTTCGCCCCGAGGTTCGCTGCGTGGACGATCGCCCTGGCCAGGGTGGCCACCGTGCCCGCTTTGGCGCGCGCTTCGCCACCACCCGACCACGCGCCCACGGGCTCGTAGGCCCGCGAGGACTGCCGGATCGAAATCAGCGTGGCGTGCGGCGCGACGCCGCTGACCCCGTCTGGGGGACCCGGAGGCAGGGGTATCGGGGGGTTGGCCCGGCCAACCGGTGGCGGGAAGGCCGGGGCGGCCGGCATCGGGGGTGGCATCGCAGCGCCACGGGGCGCAGCCGCGATGATCGAGGCGACGACGGTGCCATGGGCGTCGCAGTCAGTCAGGCCGTCTCCACCGTTGATGTAGTCACCGCCGCCGAGTACCGGCAGTCGCGGGCTCGGATTGACTCCGGTATCGATGACGGCGACTGGAACGCCATTGCCCGTCGAGTACTGCCACGCTCTGCTGATGTTGAGCATCACAAAACCGGCGGCGGGCACCGAAATGTCAGGCTCAGGTACGGCCACGGTCTGTGCGCAAGCGTTGCTCTGCCGCATGGCCTGTTCGGGTCCCGGCGTGGTATCCGGAGGTACAAGTGCCGGGTCCACCGTGGGAGGCGGAATCGCTAGTCCAACGGCAGGATTGGTGAGAGCCGCGACCGTCAGTACCGCAAGTAGCACGGCGAGCATCCGGCGGAGATGACGATTCATCGCATCCGGACCCAGGTGAACAATCCGCCGATCCAGGCCGCAAGGGGGAGAGCGGCCACGATGGCGGTCAACTCGACCCATTCCGTCGCCATCCGGACCAGCGGGGTGAAGCGGCTTCCCGGCACGACCAGTGCCGCGGCGACCGCGGCCGCCGCAAATCCGCCCAGCACCAGCGTTCCCCACAGCAGCGCACGCCCCGGCTGATCCTCACCGGCGAGGACGTAACGGATGACACCGGCGAAGAAGGCCGCACAGCCGCCCAGGACCACAGCCACCGCCTGCTTCCGGTCCGCGAAGGCCCTGCCGCGGCTGACGAAGATCAGCACGAACAACAGGACCAGCACCGCGGCTGCGTTGCCGCGCGGCTGCCCGGGCATCACCGTCACCCAGGCGGCGATCGGCAGCATCAGGGCAACGGCCACACACAGACCGGTGAGGACCGCGTTGGCACGCCGCGCGGCCTGGGCGATGAATGCCCCGTTGGGTGTGGTGTCACGGCCGGAATCTTCCTCGGGGTCCTCACGGACCGGTGTCACCGTGTCGGTCGCCATGTCGTCGCCACGGCGGAAGAGATCACGACCGGTGATCGAGCCGAAGTGGGGCGGTCTGATGCGCGCAGCGCGCAGCGCGAGGTTAGGTGCCGTGGTGATCGCAAGCAGCAGCACGATCAGCAGACACATGCCCAGCCACTGCGCTGGCACCGTTCGCCACATCCGCGCGCCCGCGATGAGGCCGCCGACCGCGCACACCGTGACCGTGGTGGCCGCGAAGGTCAGGTGCCGGCCGGTGAGCGCCGCGACACCACATGCCGAGAGGCCCAGGGCGACGGCGCCGGCGAAGACATGGGCGGCGCCGATCCCGCCGGGGGCCGCGATTGCGATCCCCAGGGACAGCAGAGCGGCCGCCGACCATGCCAGACCGTCCGGCAGCACGTCGAGATCTTGACCGCTTCGCCGCGAGCGCAGCGCGGTCGCTGCGAGCACGAACCCCGTGACGGTGACCGCTACCGCTGTTGTCCACGTGTCGTGCCGGATTCGCAGATAGCAGGCCACCATGATCAGCGACAGGACACCGCCTATCAAGATCGCCGTGGCGGCGCACACCGCGGTCTGCGCGGTCACCGGTGCGAAGTGATCCCGACCGACGCGGGCCAGCCCGGTTGAGAGCGATTCATACTGCGGCTCGAAGGATTCACCCTCATCGGCCGCCTCGAGTACGAGCGTCGCACCGTCCTCGACACCGAGTTCATCGAGCGTCTTGCTGATGTCGAGTCGTGTCCCGTTCGTACGGTGCAACTGGTAGGCGAGTGCGGGATCCAGTCCGTCCGCACCACGCCGCCGGAGATCCTCGTCGAGCAGTTCGACCAGGTCGTCGAGGAAGACCTCGACGGGGACCGAAGCTGGATAGACCTGCGAGACGAGGTGATCGCGGTGGACGACTGCCACCGCGCACCGGGCCGGGAAACAGACCTTGGTCATCGGCGCCGTTCCGCCTCGGGCACGTACTTGTCTGCCAGGCCGGCGGTGATCTCGAACAATCGCAGCCGGGTCGCTTTTCTTAGCTCATGGGCAGTGTCGATGATCCCGCCCTCGGCCAGATGCGGATCGAAGGGCATGAACTCGACGGATGCACCGGACTGCTCGAATCGTTCGGTCAAATAGCGCCTCGCCTCCTCGTCGTAGCCGTCCCGGCTGTCATTGAGGATGACCGTGCTGCGGGCCACCAGATCGTGGTGGCCCATCGAACGCAGCAGATCGATGGCACGCGTGACGGGCAGCGAGGTGTCCGCGGTCAGACCGGAAACCAGTACCAGGCAGTCACAGGATTCCAAGACAGCCCCCATGACGGGATGCTCGAGATCGTCGGAGGTGTCGACGAGCATGATCGTGTGGCTGCGCCGCAGTCGTGCGACCACTCCGGTGAACATCTCGGGGCCGAGCGGGCGCGGTTCATCGGAGGCTCGATTACCCGCGAGGACGTCGAGTCCGATTCTGTTCTGGCCGAGATGTTCCCGAATGTCGGCGTAGCCCTGGACATCGGTGTCGGTCAGCACCGCCGCATAGTCACCCGGGGGGGATTCGTCGATGCGGCCTGCGAGCGTGCCGAAACCCGGCGCCGCATCGATGGCGACGACATTGTCCGGACGTACCTCACGGAACACCCCACCGATAGACGCAGTCATCGTGGTCTTGCCGACACCTCCCTTGCCGGAGAGCACAGCGATCACGTACTGCTTGCGAACGTGCCTGCGGATGCGCTCCCGAAGCTCTCGAAGATGTCGCTCAGCGGGCGACTCTCCGGGATTCCATACCTTGAACGAGGCGCGGTGAACGACACGACGCCAGCCGGAGGCCGGAGGAATCTTGCGCTGGGACACCATGTCGGAGATCCGCAGGGTGCTCGACACCGATTCCGAGTGCCAGGAGGTTTGCCGGTTGCCGTGGTCGAGCATCAGCAATTCCGTGTTCCGATCGTTCATTCAGACAACCTTCCTGTGAGAGTGCCAGTGCTCGGATGCCGGCAAGCGGCGCATCATGGCGTTGACAGCGGTGGCGACGGTGGCGGGTGAACCGGGGGCGAGGACCATCCACGAAATCCCGTCGCGGTCGACCTGCTCGGAGAGCAATCTGCCCCGGGGGGTGTCGTGGATGGTTACGGCCGCGGACCCCACACCTGACTGCAGACCGACGAGGGAGAACATGTCACACCGCCGGCTGTCCGCAGCCATGGCGAGCGCTTCCCACTGGTCGGGATCGAGGTCGGCAGCGCAGCGGAGGGCTCGCAAACCGCCACCGTCGCGCGTCATCGCGATCAGGTTCTCGGTCTGCAGGACGACCGGCCGGATCGGGGCGGCGGCGCGACTGCCGCAGAGGCGTTCGATCTGGGACTCGATCACCCGTGCCGCGGATGTCTCACTGGTGGCGCTGCCCGCTGCGCCGATCCGGACCATCAGGCCGCACCGCTCCAATGCCACCCACCACCGGTCGAACCTGGCTAGCAGCACTCGCTCCGTCTCGGTGCCGGCGGCCCGCTGCGAGTACATCAGCAGCCCGATGTCGCGCCGTGCGAGAACCGTCAGCCACTCGAGGACCGGCTCATCCACGTCAAAGTGCTCGGTGATGGCGCCGGCGGCTCGGAGTTCGGCGGCAACGGGGTGTTCCAGCGCACTCTGTTTGGCCTCCACACTGGGCAGGTGCGGCCGCAAGCCGAGTTCCGGTGCGAGCACCTCGATGCCGGAGAGCACCTGCAGAACCCAGAGTCCGTCGATAGTCGTCGTCAGCATGATTTCCCCCAACCGGCCGGTGGTGCGCATCCCCACGTCCCACCGGCCGACGGACCTTAGAAGAGGTTGCCCATCATCACGTCGGTCTGGTGGGCGCTCTCGTTGACGGTGCTGATCGTCTGACCGTGCTGATTCATCGTCTCGATGAGTCCCTGCAGGCCGCTGAGCATCTGCGTCTGCGCGTCGTGGAAAGAGGTGGCCGCCGTGCCCTGGAAGAAGTCGGCGATCGCGTTCGTACGACGGGCGATGTCGTCGTGGATCTCCATAAGCTGGGCGGAGCGGGCTCCGACGTCAGCGGCGAAATCCGCGACACATCCGTGGTTGTAGGTGATGTTGTCCATGATCAATCTCCCTGTCAGATCGTTGATTCAGGCGTTCGGTGCGAAACTGGTCAGGCTGTGCGCGGCATCCGACTCGTGTTGCTCCATCATCGACGCCGCCTGGCTCAGTCCGTGTGCGAGCCGGGTACCGCCGATGATGGCCTGCTGCAGATCGTGGTTGATGTGGACGGCGGTGTTCACCGACGCCAGTTGTGCCTGGCCGCCCCAGACGGCTGAGCCCAAGCCCTCGTGCGTGCTCAGATAGCCGTTGGCGATCGCGGTCGCGTGCTCAAGAGCCGACTCGATGGCCTGTCGGGTGCTGCGCAGCACCTCGGGGGTGACGACAAGAGGCATGGTTCTCCTTGGTGATCGTTGGGCCCCCCGGAGGGGATGCGCGGATCAGTATCAGCAGGCTGCCGGCAACTGTCACTTCACCCTGTGGCTGACTTGATCCGGTCCGTCTGTGGCGTCGATGACGGGCCGAGCCTGCGCGGCTTCCCGGCGGTTATCGGTCGTTCGCGGGGGCACCGGGGACGTCGGCGCCGACACCGGGCCGACAGCCGAACCGGACCAGCCCGGGCCCCGCAGCTCCGCGCTGAGCGGGCCGGTTCGGACACCGGCGGGTCTGCCGGAGTTCTCGGACTCGAATCCGGACGGCGGGCGGGTGTAGGTGGTCAGTCCGGCTCCGGGCAACTTGACGCTTGAGCTACCCGCACCCGGGCTTGCTCCCATTCCGGCACCCCCGACGCCGCCGCCGGGGGACAGCATCGCCGGTACGAACGCATCGTGTGAAAGCGGGGCTGGAACGGGTGCGCCGAACATGCCCGTGAAGGGCTGCACCACACCGGCTGCCGCCCCGGTGAACGCCTGCAGCGGCTGAGCGCCCGCGCCAGCCACCTGACCCAGCGCCGCTCCGGCATCGGCACCTGCCGCAGGAAGGCGGGCCGCCTGCTCGGCGAGTTGCCCGGACTGCTTCATCGCCTCCCCCGCAGCGGCTTGGCCGGCAGCCTGGGCGACGGCCTCCGCCGCCGCCAGTGGCGCGGTGGGCGAGGCGCCCAGTGGCGCGATCGGAGGCGGGACCGCCAGCGCCGAGACCAGGCCGGCCAGCGCGGCACCGTAGGCGATCCCGACGCTCGCGTTATGCGGCCAGTGCTCACCGAAGTAGGCCGCATCCAGGGCGACGATCGCGGGTGTAAGTGCCCCCAGGACAAGGGGATTGAGTGCCACATCGGCGGCTTGCTCGGCCCGGTTGGCCAGGGACACCTCGGCGGGGATCATCGAGGAGACCGCGGTCTGGTAGGCCGCAGCAGCGCTGGCCGCAAGGGGTGGCTTCTCCTGAGCCCATCCGGCCAGCAGTTGCAGCGCGGTGTCCAGACCGGTGACCGCTGCCGCTGACCGAAGGCCGCCGACTCCCTCGAATTCCGGTGCCGTCGCCGCGGTGTTCATCACCGACAGCGCACAAGCCAGTTCGTCACTGACCGCGAGTGTCTGCCATGCGGCACCGCTGGCGATCGTGGTTGCTACACCCGCCGAGCCCGGTCCGGCCAAGCGCAGATAGTTGACTTCCGGCGGCGACGACGGCCAGGCGGGGTCCGGCATCGCGCTACAGCGCCAGAGTCGCTTTGTTCACGATGTCGGTGGCCGTGTAGGTCGCCGCAGCGACACCCTGCGCCGCGGCGAAGAGGTCGCGGTTGAGCACGTGCTCGGTCGCGGTGCCCAGATACGAGGCACCCGCGGCGTTGAGCGCTGCGGCGAATGCAGCGGAATCCAGGTCCGCGCCCATGGGCATCACCCCGGTGAGCGCCGCCGCCGCGGCGGCCGCAGTAGCGGCCATCTCCGCACCGATGCCCGACTCCGTACCGGCCGAGGCTGCCACCGACGCGGCGCTGACGTTGAACAACATGAGAACTCCCTCCCGTTGACTGGCTCGCGGCATGCTAGGGCGGCTCGGCGAGAGCTGTCGAGTCACCCTGGGGAGAACTCCGGGAAACCCCCCTACTTCACCCGGGCAACCGCCAGCCCGTCCCAGCCCTTGGCGCCGAGGGTCTGCAGGGCGGCGGCCTCCAGGCGGGGGTGGGCGCCCATCATGGCGAGCATGTCGCGCACGGCGCGGCCCTGCGCGTCGTCGGGGGCGGGGTCGACGATACGCCCGGCGCGCACGGTGTTGTCCACGACGATGACGGTGCCCGGTCGGCTCAGGTCGACCGCCCAGCCCAGATAGGCGCTGTTGTTCTCCTTGTCGGCGTCGATGAACACCAGGTCGAACTGGCCGGTCAGCCGTGGCAGGGTGTCCAGCGCCGCACCGACGAGAATCTGCACCCGGTCGTCCATCTTGGCGCGGCGCAGGTTGGCGGTGGCGACCTCGGCGTTGCGGGCCGAGCGCTCCAGGCTGACCACCGCGCCGTCGGGCCCCACCCCGCGGGCCAGGCAGATGGTGCTGTAGCCGCCGAGGGTGCCGATCTCCAGCACCCGGCGCGCCCCGGCGATGCGGGTCAGCAGATACAGCAGCCGGCCGGTCTGCGCGGACACCTCGATGGGCGGCAGCCCGGCGGCCTGCGAGTCGGCCAGCGCCGCACTGAGCGCACGGTCCTCCCCGAGCAGCAGCTCGTCGAGCACGGCCTCGGTGGCCAGCCACTGCTGCGGGGAGATCGAATCATGAACGGGCTCTTGGTAACCCGGCGTCACATCACTGCCTGTCCCCCATGACCTCGCCCTCCCGGCGCGGGTCGGCACCACCGACCCACCCCTGCGGGGTCTGGCGCACCAGTGCTGAGAGCCCGCTGGACTGATCGGCCAGGTTGATCTCGTGGCCCAGTTCGCGCAGGCCCTCGATCAGCGGATCGTTGGCGCCGTCGTCGGTGGTGTCGATCACCGGATGCTCACCGCCGACATTGGTTTTGGCGGTGTTGGCGGCACCGAAGTCGACCATCGACACCGCCTGCTGGGGATCCAGGCCCCAGTCGAGGATGCCGACGACGGTCTTGGTGACG
This sequence comes from Mycobacterium sp., assembly GCA_018882965.1. Classification (GTDB taxonomy): domain Bacteria; phylum Actinomycetota; class Actinomycetes; order Mycobacteriales; family Mycobacteriaceae; genus Mycobacterium. The sequence continues at coordinate 21,440 of VEQY01000050.1, forward strand.
TACTGGATGATCGATGCCCCGCCGGGTGAGCCGACGACGGCGAACAGCGCACCGCGGGAGCCGTCGGGCTTCGCATCGAAGATCAGCGTGGGCGCCATCGAGCTGCGCGGGCGCTTGCCCGGCTGCAGCCGGTTGGCGATCGGGGTGCCGTCGGGGCCGAGCGGGTCGGCGGCGAAGTCGGTGAGCTCGTTGTTGAGCAGGAACCCGTCGACCATGTGGAAGGAGCCGAACGCGGCCTCGATGCTGGTGGTGAAGGAGGCGGCGTCACCGCGGCTGTCCACCACGCTGATGTGGGAGGTGCCGTGCTCGGGCGTGGGCGGGGCGGGGGTGGCCGGCGGCCCGAACTCGCCGGGCTTCGCGGTGCCCATGGTGCGCTGCGGGGAGATCAGCGCCGCCCGCCCGGCCAGGTAGTCGGTGGCCAGCAGGGCCTGCGGCGAGCCGCCGGGCAGCGCGACGAAGTCGGTGTCGGCGACCCAGCGGTCACGGTCGGCGTAGGCCAGCCGTTCGGCCTCGGACACCAGATGCACGCCCTGCACGGTCGGGCGCCCGCCGTTGCGGTCGACGCCGGTGGGCTTCAGCGGGGCCAAGTCGAAGGTCTGCAGCATGCCGAGGATCTGCGCCACCGCGATGCCGCCGGAGGACGGCGGGGGCATGCCGCACACCAGCTTGCCGCGATAGCCCGTGCACACCGGTTCGCGGCTGATCGCGCGGTAGTCGGCCAGATCCTCGCGCGTCATCAGCCCGGGCGTGCGCCCGCCGGAGGTGTCGGCGACGGCCTCGACGATGCCGGCGGCGATCTGCCCGGAGTAGAACGCCTTCGGGTCGGTGGCCACCGCACCGAGGGTCTTGGCGTAGGCCGGATTCGTCAGCACGGTCGTGACGGTTTTGGGTGTGCCGTCGGGGTTGAGGAAGTAGGCGGCCAGGTCCGGATCCTCCGCCAGACTCTTCGCGTCCTTGGCGATCGCGGTGGCCAGCCGCGGACTGATCTCAAAGCCGTTGTCGGCCAGCGTGATCGCCGGCGCGAACAGATCCCGCCACGGCGTCTGACCGTGCTCGGCGTGCACGTCGGCGAGCATCCGCACCACCCCGGGCACGCCGATCGAGCGGCCCGAGGCACGGGCGTCGGGTTGGGGCTCGGTGCGGTCGGTGTCGGAGATCCAGCGCAGGTAGTTCTCGTCCGCGGCGGCCGGCGCGGTCTCGCGGCCGTCATAGGCGCTCAGCGCGCCCGACCCGGCGTCGTAGTAGAGCAGGAAACCGCCACCGCCGATGCCCGAGGACTGCGGTTCGACCAGTCCGAGCACCGCCTGGGCGGCCACCACCGCGTCGGCGGCGGTGCCGCCGTCGCGCAGCACCCGGCAGGCGGCCTGGGTGGACAGCGGGTTGGCGGTGGCCACCGCGAACCGGTTGGTGCGCACGGCGGTCATGTCGCTGCGGTAGCCGGTGGCGATCTCCGGGGCGACGGAGATGTCACGCTGTTGCGGCACACCGGCCTGCGGGGTCTTGGGGGTGGGGGTGCCGTTGGGCACGATCTCGCAGGTTTCGCTGGGAGCCGGCGCGGCGGGGGCGGAGTCCTTCGATGTGTCACCGCACCCGGCCAGCACCGCCGCCGCCACCGTGAGGACCGCGATCGCCTTCACCATCCGGCGCCTAGCCGCTGACCGGGATTGCTCGCGGCGCCACCAGGGGCAAGTCGAGTTCAACGTCGGAGATGTTGATCACGCCCACCGACGAGTTGGCGAACATCGAGGCATACGCGACGATCTGCAGCGTCATCGAGTCCGCCGCGTCGTTGACCGTGTAGGCGATGTCCTGCATCGGGATGGTGACCGTGCGGGCCTGCCCGTCCAGAGTCACCGGCACCGCCGTGACCATGTTGCCCACCACCCGGCCGGTGGCGTCGTCCACCAATTGCGCGAAGACCGCCTTGCCGTTGCCGATGCCCTGATAGTCGAAGGTCAGTTGTGGAGCGCCGACAATCTGGTCTCCGACGTTCGGCGCTACCGCGATGTTCACCGCGTTGGTGGCGACGGTGGGGAACACCCCGTTACCCGGGAACGAGGTCAGGAACGACGGTTCCTGCGCCGGCCCGGAGCCACCGATCACCGGGATGATCGGCAGCAGCCCACCCGCGCCGCGGGCGGTGAACGGAAGGGGTTTGGTGAAACCGGCCTGGAAAGGCATGAGATCGGACGTGTAGTACTCACCGGTCTGGTCGTACCACTGGAACGTCGGGATGGTGTCGGCGGGCTGACCGATGTCGGAGACGTACTGATCCAGCCACGCCAGGGTGTTGCCGTAGAGCCGGTCGTTCTGGTCGGGATTGACCGGGTCCAGGCAGAAGCCGTGACCGCCGCAGAACCACGCCATCTTCACCGGAGTGTCATACGGGTTGGCCAGGATCCGCTCGGCGTTAGCCGCCGACTGCGCCAGCGGGAACAGCGAATCGACGGTGCCCTGCAGCAGCAGTGTCGGTGCTGTCAGCTGGTTGAGCAACGTGGTCGGTCCGCTGCTGCCGAGCGCCGCCTGATCGGCCGGGCTGAGGTAGTTGAACAGCAGACCGGTGGCGACTGCGGTGTAGATCTCGTTGTTGATCCGCGCACCCGTGCTTACCAGCGACAGCAGCAGCACCGTCGCCCAGGCGGACTTGAACACCTCTCCGGGATACAGCGAGGAGTTCAGCGAGTTCCACGAGATGCTGGGCACGATGGCGTCGACGCGCGGATCGGTTGCGGCGGTGA
>VEQY01000104.1 GCA_018882965.1 Mycobacterium sp.
GGGGTGCTTCGGCGGGTGGAGATCCCGCCGGACTGAGCCATGCGGCACGATAGGCGAGTGCCTGACGTGGCTGGGACGGTCGACTCCGCCGAGGATGACCTGCTGATCGACTTCACCGACGTCAGCCTTCGGCGTGGCGGCCGGGTCCTGGTCGGGCCGGTCACCTGGCAGGTCGAACTCGACGAACGCTGGGTGGTGATCGGGCCCAACGGTGCAGGCAAGACGTCGCTGCTGCGGATCGCCGCGGCGATGGAGTTCCCGTCGGCGGGTCGGGCGAGTGTGCTCGGCGAGCGGCTGGGCCGGGTGGACATGGGCGAATTGCGTCAGCGGGTGGGGCTGAGCAGTTCGGCGCTGGCGGCGCGGGTGCCCGACGATGAGGTCGTCCGGGACCTGGTGGTGTCGGCCGGTTATGCGGTTCTGGGGCGGTTTCGGGAGCGCTACGAGGAGGTCGACTACGAGCGTGCGATCGACACGCTGGAGAGCGTCGGCGCCGAGCACCTGGCCGACCGGAGCTACGGAACCCTCTCGGAGGGGGAGCGCAAACGGGTGCTGATCGCCCGGGCGCTGATGACCGATCCGGAACTGCTGCTGCTCGATGAGCCCGCTGCCGGCCTCGACCTGGGCGGGCGGGAGGAACTCGTCGCCCGGTTGGCCGACCTGGCCGCCGACCCCGACGCGCCGGCGCTGGTCCTGGTGACCCACCACGTCGAGGAGATCCCGCCGGGCTTCAGCCACTGCCTGATCCTCGCCGAAGGCGGGGTGATCGCGGCCGGACTGCTGTCCGACATCCTGACGGGGGAGAACCTGTCGGCGGCGTTCGGTCAGTCCATCGCCGTCGACAGCGTCGACGGCCGCTACTTCGCCCGCCGGGTGCGGAGCCGCGCGGCCCACCGGAGGAGCTCATGAGCCAGGCACCCGAACCGCTGCCGGTACGGCCCGCGGCCACCGTCATGCTGATCCGCGACACCGCGCAGGGGCTGTCGGTGTTTCTCATGCGCAGACACAGCGCCATGGAGTTCGCCGCGGGAATGACGGTCTTCCCCGGCGGTGGCGTCGACGATCGTGACCGCGACACCGGCCTGGCTCGTCACGGTGCCTGGTACGGACCCGAACCCCGCTGGTGGGCAGAGAGATTCGGGGTCGGACACGATCTGGCCGAAGCCCTGGTGTGTGCGGCGGCGCGGGAGACCTTCGAGGAGTCCGGGGTCCTCTTCGCCGGCCCCGCCGAGGACCCGGACGGCATTGTCAGCGATGCGTCGGTCTACCACCGCGCCCGTGGTGCGCTGGCCGATCGCACGCTGTCCTTCGGTGACTTCCTGCGTGCGGAGAAGCTGGTGCTGCGCGCCGATCTGCTGCGGCCCTGGTCGAATTGGGTCACACCGGAGGAGGAGCGCACCCGGCGCTACGACACCTACTTCTTCGTCGGCGCGCTGCCGGAGGGACAGCGCGCCGACGGCGACAACACCGAGTCCGATCAGGCGGGCTGGGCCAGGCCGGAGGCGGTGATCGAGGACTTCGCCACCGGCGGAGCGCTGCTGCTGCCACCGACCTGGAGCCAGCTGGACTCGTTGACCGGCCGCAGCGTTCCGGAGGTCCTCGCCCTGGAACGCCGGATCGCCAAGGTGCAGCCCAAGCTCACCGTGCATCACGACAACTGGGAGATCGAGTTCTTCGACAGCGATCGCTACAACGCCGCACGCCGCCGTCGCGCCGCCCGCTCCGCCGGGGAGGACTGAGAGTGCGCGAGTTCGTCGGAGTGCACCTCAGCGCGAGTCAGCCCGGCATCGCGACGGTCCTGCTCACCCGTGAGCCGAGCAACGCGCTGACTCGTCAGGCCTACCGGGAACTGGCCTCCGCCGCGGCCGAGGTGGCCCGCCGCGACGACATCCGCGCGGTCATCCTGTTCGGCGGCCACGAGATCTTCTCCGCCGGCGATGACCTTCCCGAGCTGCAGACGCTGAGTCCGGCGGAGGCGCAGACCGCGGATCGGGTCCGCAGTGAGGCCCTCGCCGCCGTCGCCGCGATCCCCAAACCCACCGTCGCCGCGGTGACCGGGTACGCGCTGGGCGCCGGTCTGAGTCTCGCGCTGGCGGCCGATTGGCGGGTCTGCGGCGACAACGCCAAACTCGGTGCCACCGAGATCCTCGCCGATCGGGCACCCGGTGGTGGCGGAGGTGCCCGGCTGGCGCGGGCAATCGGTCCGGCGCGAGCCAAGGAGCTGGCGTTGAGCGGCCGGTTCGTCCTCGGCGACGAGGCCCTCGCCCTCGGCCTCGTCGAGGAACTGGTCGGGCCCGACGAGGTCTACGACACCGCGGTCGGCTGGGCCGCCCGGTTCGTCGAGGCAGCTCCGGCCGCTCTGGCGGCGATCAAGGCCCAGATCGACGCATCCCCGGGCGCGATGCCTGCCGAATCGGGCCGTTAGGCTGCCCGCATGACGAGCACGGACGAGAAGCCTCCCCAGGCTCCCCAGCCGAACCCACACGCCACCGCCGAGGAGGTCCGTGCCGCGCTGACCGACTCCAAGCTCGCGCAGGTTCTCTACCACGATTGGGAAGCCGAGAATTACGACGACAAGTGGTCGATCTCCTATGACAAGCGCTGCGTCGACTACGCCCGGAACCTCTTCGACGCCACGGTGCCTCCGGCGGAGTTGCGTGAGCTGCCCTACGAGCGTGCGCTGGAACTCGGCTGCGGTAGCGGCTTCTTCCTGCTGAACCTGATTCAGGCCGGTGTGGCGCGCCGAGGATCGGTCACCGACCTGTCGCCCGGCATGGTCCGGGTGGCCGTGCGCAACGGGGAGTCGCTGGGCCTGGACGTCGACGGCCGAGTCGCCGACGCCGAGGGCATCCCCTACCGGGACGACACCTTCGACCTCGTCGTCGGCCACGCGGTGCTGCACCACATTCCCGACGTGGAGAAGTCACTGCGTGAGGTCGTTCGCGTGCTCAAGCCCGGGGGCCGCTTCGTCTTCGCGGGCGAACCGACGACCGTCGGCAACCGCTACGCCCGGCGGCTGTCGACCCTGACCTGGCGGGCGGCCACCACCGCCACCAGGCTGCCGGGCCTCGGCGGCTGGCGCAGGCCGCAGACCGAACTCGACGAGTCCTCCCGGGCGGCGGCCCTGGAGGCCGTTGTCGACCTGCACACCTTCGACCCCGCGGCTCTGGAGCGGATGGCGGGTGCCGCCGGCGCGGTGGACGTCTCCACGACGACGACCGAGTTCACCGCCGCCATGCTCGGCTGGCCGCTGCGGACCTTCGAGGCCGCCGTGCCACCGGGTCGGCTGGGCTGGGGCTGGGCGAGATTCGCGTTCACCAGCTGGACCACGTTGAACTGGCTGGACGACAACGTGTGGCGCCGCGTGGTCCCCAAGCCGTGGTATTACAACGTGATGATCACCGGGGTTAAACCCCGCTGAGGTTCACCCTTGCCGATGTCGCCTACCTGAGCAGCGACGCGGGCGCCGCAGCGCTGGCCGACGTGGCGGAGTTCGGGTTCACCGACGCCAGCCGTCTTGCCGATGTGACCGCGACCCGCGACCGCTACGGCGACCGCTCTGCCGTGCTCGTCGAGACCACGCTGCTGCAACGGCGGGCCAGCGAGAAGCTTGCCGGTCTGGCCGACCCCCGTGGTGGGCGGGGCTGGTTGTTCACCGACGAAGCGCTCCAACAGGCGACCACCGCGGCGGTGGCCCGCCATCGCGCACGGCGGCTGGGCAAGCAGGTCGTGCACGACGCGACGTGTTCGATCGGCACCGAGCTGGCGGCGCTGCTGTCCACTGCGGCGGACGTGCTCGGCAGCGACATCGACGCGGTGCGGCTGGCGATGGCACGGCACAACCTCGATGACCGGGTGCCGCTCTGCCGGGCCGACGCGCTGCGGCCGGTCAGCCGCGACGCCGTAGTCCTGCTGGACCCGGCCCGCCGGGCCGATGGCCGGCGGCGCTTCGGCCCGCGTGCCTACCTCCCGCCGCTCGACCAGCTTCTCGAGGCCTATCGCGGGCGCGAATCCGCGGTCAAGTGCGCCCCGGGAATCGACTTCGAGGCGGTGCGCCGGCTGGGTTTCCAGGGTGAGATCGAGATCACCTCGGTGGCCGGGTCGGTGCGCGAGGCCTGTCTGTGGTCGGTTGGGCTGGCCCAGCCCGGTGTGCAGCGGCGCGCCACGGTGCTCACCGACGCGCGCTCCGACGGGGAGACGCTGACCGATCTCGACCCCGGCGACTGCGCGGCCGGTACGCCGGGCCGCTGGATCATCGATCCGGACGGCGCCATCGTGCGCGCCGGCCTGGTGCGCCAGTACGCGGACCGCCACAAACTCTGGCAACTCGACCCCGACATCGCCTACCTCACCGGAGACGCGCTTCCCGGCGGGGTTCGGGGCTTTGAGGTGATCGAGGAGCTCAGTCTGCGGGAAAGCGTTCTGCGCCAGCGACTTTCCCACCACGATTGCGGGTCGCTGGAGATCCGGGTGCGCGGTGTCGATCTCGATCCGGACACCTTGCGCCGGCGGCTTCGGCCCACCGGATCGCAGCCCCTGACGCTGGTAATCACCCGAATTGGCCGTGGCGCAAAAGCCCGGGTGACGGTCTTCGTCTGCCGTTAGACTTGGCCGATGCAGATAACGCGCTTGACTGTTCTGCTGGCGGCCGGTCCGGTGCTGGTCGCGTCGGTGGCTTTGGCTGCGACTGAGGCCGTGGCCGTGCCTGCCTCCTGCGCGAGCATGGGCGGCGCGGCCGACGACGGTGTCTGCCGTATCGCGGTGACCGATGCGGCCTACCAGATGGACATCAGGTACCCGCTGGACTACCCCGATGAGCAGGCGATCGCCGACTACGTGAATCAGGCCCGTGCGGGGTTCGTCACCCTCGCCCAGACGCCCGGTTCGCTGAATCTGCCCTACGAGATGGATGTCACCGCGGAGTCGTTCCGGTCCCGTCAGACGCAGAGTGTCGTGTTGACGCTCTTCCAGAACGTCGGCAGCGCACATCCGACAACGTGGTACAAGAGTTTCACCTATGACACGGCGGGCGGCAGCCCGGTCAGCTTCGACCAGTTGTTCGCGCCCGGCACCCAGCCGCTGAAGACCATCTTCCCGATGGTGGCGGAGCGCTTGGAGCAGCAGACCGGCTTGGCCGGCGCCGTCTCGACCGGTGACGGTATGGACCCGGCGCACTACCAGAACTTCGCGATCACCGACGATTCGCTGATCTTCTTCTTCGGTCGCGCAGAGATGCTGCCCTCCTATGCGGGGGAGTCATCGGTGGCGCTACCGCGTGACGCTCTGCCGCCGCTGCAGGTGTGAGGGTCACGGACTGAAGCTGTAGACCTGCCCGGCGCTGGTGGCCGCAACCACCCGCCGGTCGAAGCCGACCGATACCCCGACCGGGAATCCCTCGGCTTGCGGAAGGGGATAGCTGTTGACGGTGCGGCCGCCGTCGGCCGGATCGAACACCAGCAGCGACAGGCCACCCGCCGGCTCGGCGACGACGGAGTACGCGGCCCGGGGGCCGGCCTGGCTGGCGGTGGTCAGCGGGATGATGTCGTCGCGCCGCCACACCTGTTCGGCTCTGTCGCCGGAGTCGCGCAGAGCGACGAGGCGCGTATCCGGTCCGCCGCCGACGATGATCAGGCCGTCGGGTGTGACGGTCGGCGGGGTCTGGGGCTGAAAGCCCAGGGCGGCAGACCATTTCGGTTTACCCTCGGCGGTGTCGAGAGCCCACAGCCGGCGATCCCGGCCGGTGAGGTAGACGGTCCGGCCATCGTGGGCGAGAACGGGACTGCCCACGACACCCGCCGCGACGGCGGTACCGGTCCACAA
>VEQY01000105.1 GCA_018882965.1 Mycobacterium sp.
CTGGAGACGTTGGGTGTCCCGGTCGTCGCGGCCATCAACGGAGCGGCGCTCGGCGGCGGTCTGGAGATCGCGCTGGCCTGCCACCATCGCATCGCCGCGGACGTCAAGGGCAGCCAGATCGGTCTGCCCGAGGTGAGCCTGGGCCTGCTGCCCGGCGGCGGCGGTGTCACCCGGACCGTGCGCATGATGGGCATCCAGAACGCCTTCGTCAACGTGCTCAGCCAGGGCACCCGGTTCAATCCCAAGAAGGCCAAGGAGATCGGCCTGGTCGACGAACTCGTCGCAACCGTCGACGAAGTCGTCCCCGCCGCCAAGGCGTGGATCAAGGCCAACCCGGACTCCCACACCCAGCCGTGGGACGCCCAGGGCTACAAGATGCCCGGTGGCACTCCGTCGTCCCCCGCGCTCGCCGCGATCCTGCCGTCGTTCCCGTCGCTACTGCGTAAGCAGATCAAGGGCGCGAACATGCCCGCGCCGCGGGCGATCCTGGCCGCCGCGGTCGAGGGTGCGCAGGTGGACTTCGACACCGCCAGTCGCATCGAGAGCCGCTACTTCACCGAACTGGCCACCGGCCACGTCGCCAAGAACATGATCCAGGCGTTCTTCTTCGACCTGCAGGCCATCAACGCGGGCGGCTCCCGCCCCGAGGGCATCGGTAAGACCCCGATCACCAAGATCGGCGTGCTCGGTGCCGGCATGATGGGTGCGGGCATCGCCTATGTCTCGGCCAAGGCCGGCTACGACGTCGTCCTCAAGGACGTCACCCTCGAAGCCGCGCAGAAGGGCAAGGGCTACTCGGAGAAGCTCGAAGCCAAGGCGCTCGAGCGCGGCCGCACCAACGAGGAGAAATCCAAGACTCTGCTCGGCCGGATCACCCCGACCGCCGACGCCAAGGACTTCGCCGGGGTGGACTTCGTCATCGAGGCGGTCTTCGAGAGCCAGGAACTCAAGCACAAGGTCTTCGGCGAGATCGAGGACATCGTCGAACCGAACGCGATTCTGGGCTCGAACACCTCCACGCTGCCGATCACCGGTTTGGCCGCCGGGGTCAAGCGCCAGGAGGACTTCATCGGCATCCACTTCTTCTCTCCGGTGGACAAGATGCCGCTGGTCGAGATCATCAAGGGCGAGAAGACCTCCGACGAGGCGCTGGCCCGCGTGTTCGACTACACCCTGGCGATCGGCAAGACCCCGATCGTGGTCAACGACAGCCGCGGTTTCTACACCAGCCGGGTCATCGGCACCTTCATCAACGAGGCGCTGGCGATGCTCGGCGAGGGAGTGGAGCCCGCTTCGATCGAGCATGCGGGTTCTCAGGCGGGTTACCCGGCGCCGCCGCTGCAGCTCTCCGATGAGCTGAACATGGAACTGATGCACAAGATCGCCGTGGCCACCCGCAAGGGCGTCGAGGGCGCCGGCGGGAAGTACGAGCCGCACCCGGCCGAGGCCGTCGTGGAGAAGATGATCGAGATCGGCCGGCCCTCGCGGCTTTCCGGTTCCGGTTTCTACGAATACGTCGACGGGAAACGCACCCAGCTGTGGCCGGGTCTGCGCGAGACCTTCAACTCCGGTTCGTCCACTCCGCCGTTGCAGGACATGATCGACCGGATGCTGTTCGCCGAGGCGCTGGAAACCCAGAAGTGCTTCGACGAGGGTGTGATCACCACGACGGCCGACGCCAACATCGGCTCGATCATGGGTATCGGGTTCCCGCCGTGGACCGGTGGTGCGGCGCAGTTCATCACCGGCTATCCCGGCGGCAAGGCCGCGTTCGTGGCCCGGGCCAAGGAATTGGCGCAGCGCTACGGCCAGCGGTTCACCCCGCCCGCATCGCTTCTGACGTAGCTACGGCCGCGTTACCCGGAATCGGCGGCGGTCGTTGCTAACTTGAGGTTCCCGACCGAAGGGAGCCTCATGCATCTCGCTGTCCGTCCATGGGCTGCCGCCACAGTGGCGCTGGTCGCCGTCGGTACGGTCGCGCCGGCCCCGGCCGCCGAGGTCACTGTGCCAACCGTTGCGGGGGCGGCGATCGAGCTTGCCGCACTGCCGAGTTGGCTCCAGTGGGTGTCGAATGGGACCACTGTGCTCAACGCGCAGATCGCCGCGATCGCCAACGCCGTGCAGAACGAGATCGACGAGCCGGTGCCGATCCTCAGCACCATAGCGCGCAACCTGATCGTCGATGCCCAGGATGTGGGTGATGCCGGCGTGACGGCCGCACAGGTGGTGATCACCGGTCTGGTGAGCGCTCCAAATCTTCTGCTCAACGCTGTGTTCGACGCCATCGCCAACCCGCTGGCCATCCCGGCGATCCTCGTCGGGTTGGTCAACACCGTCATCAACACCGTCACCTCGGCAACGTCCCCGGTAGTCGCAGCGCTGACCTCGCTCGCCTCGACGACCGTCACGCGTGCCATCGGTGCGGTCAACGCGGTCATCGCCAACCTCGCCCCGATCGGCGGCTCGCTGATCGGGGTCCCGGTCGCCATTGGCAATGCACTCGTCGGCGCTGCGGTATCTGTCGCCGGGTCAGTGCTCACCCTCAATCCCTTCAACGTGATCAGCGCGGTCGGTGATGCCGTGGTCAACGTCGAGGCGGTATCGGTCAACTCGGTCGCGGCAGTGTTCAGCGCGGTGAGCAAGCTTCGCGCCGACGTCCGCGCCGCGGTTGCTTTCCCTTTGCCGGCCGCAGCGCTGCCAGCGGCTGCGCGCGCGGCCAAGGCGCCGTCCGGCGCCCCGCAGCGGTCGCGCGTGGCATCCGCCGTCCGGTCGAAGGCGGCCGCGACAGCCGGACACTCGCGTCTCGACGGCACCGAGTTGAAACCGTCAGCCCAGCGGGCGTCGCGCCGATAGTCGCCTCTCTACACTCGGGGTATGCGCTTCGGACTCTTCATTCCCCAGGGCTGGCGACTCGACCTCACCGGAATTCCGACCGATGAGCACTGGGCAGTGATGCACGGCCTTGCCGCCTATGCCGACCAGAGCTCCTGGGATTCGCTGTGGGTCTATGACCACTTCCACACCGTGCCTGTGCCCACCGACGAAGCCACCCATGAGGCGTGGTCGTTGATGGCCGCGCTGGCCGCGAGCACAGCGGAGATCAAACTCGGCCAGATGTGCACAGCCATGAGCTACCGCAACCCGGTGTATCTGGCGAAGGTCGCCGCGACCACCGACATCATCTCCGGCGGGCGGGTGCAGATGGGAATCGGCGCAGGATGGTACGAACACGAGTGGCGCGCCTACGGCTACGGTTTCCCCTCGGCGGGCGTGCGGCTGGCGCGCCTCGATGAGGGCGTGCAGATCATGCGGGACGCCTGGCGCGATGGCCGGGTGAGCTTCGAGGGCAAGCACTACCAGGCCGACGGCGCGATCGTCTCACCCAAACCTCTGCAGTCCGGCGGTATCCCGCTGTGGATCGCCGGCGGGGGGGAGAAGGTGACGCTGAAGATCGCCGCGAAGTACGCGCAGTACACCAACTTCAGCGCCGACCTCGATGAGTTCGAGCACAAGTCGCAGATTCTCGCTCAGCACTGTCGCGATGTGGGTACCGACTACGCGTCGATTACCCGCTCAGCGAACGTGAATGCCATCGTCGGCGCAACTGATGCGGACTTCGCTGACCGGTGTGAGCTCGTTCGTGGCCGCGTCGCGGGGGTCTGCGGCGACGCCGCCGCCGAGGCCATGATGGCCGTCAACGACAATCCCTACTCGGCGACGGGGACTCCCGAGCGAGTGGTCGAACGGCTGACCAAGCTCCGAGACCTGGGTTGTGACTACGTGATCTGCTACTTCCCCGAGGCTGCCTACGACCGCTCCGGAATCGAGCTCTTCGAGCAGCAGGTCATTCCGGCGCTGAGCGATGCGCGGAACTAGTCGGCTGCCGGCATGCGATTCCAGTGCGGGAGCAGGATGAGCATCGAGACGAACGCAGCCCCCGCGAACCCGTAGAACAGCGCCGAGGTGCCCAGGTATCCGGGCAACAGGCCGCCGAGTATCGCGCCGACCGATCCGCATCCGTTGACCAGACCTGCCGCAGTTCCCGCGTGTTTGGAGGTCCCGAAGTCGACGGCCGCCACGCAGGAGACCATTGAGTCGGCTCCATAGATGCTCAGTCCGATCACCGCCAGCACCGCGATCATCACCAGGGTGCTCCGGGTCGCCGTCAGCGGCACGAACAGGGCCAGTGCGGCGACCAGGATCACCAGGCTGAGCACGGTGGCCGGCACGCGTCGGGCTTTGAACACCTTGTCGGAGATCCGGCCGAACAGGATCGGGGCGAGGATGCCCGCGACGCCGAACGCGATCGGGATCAGGGTCGCCTCGAGATTGCTCGCGTCGGGCAGCCGCTCGGCGACGATCACCGGACCCCACAGCAGGATCGCGTACCGCGCCGGCTTGAGCAGGAAGTACGCGGCGCCCAGCGAACGGACCATCGGTTCGCGAAGGGTCGTCACCAGCGTTGACCACCACGACCGCGTCGGCTCTGCGATCGCCTCGGCTTCCGGCGTGTGATCCAGCGGGGCGATGATCCCACTGGACTCCTCGTCAGCGTGGAACACCTCGATGGGCGGCAGTCCGACGTCGGTCGGACGGTTGCGCTGAAACACCAGGACCCCCAGCAGAACGGCGAGGACTACCGCCGCGCCGGAGAAGAAGGCCACCCGCCAGCTGTCGAACACGCTGTAGGCAACCCACCCCAGCACGGGCGCGGCGACCAGACCGCCGAAGGCGTAGTTGGTGCTCCAGAAGCCGAGGACACGACCACGCTCGCCGATCGAGAAGAACTGCGCCATGTTGTCCAGGGTCGAGGCCCACCCCGTGGACTGGGCCAGCCCCTGCACGATCATCAACGGGATGAGGAACACCAGGGCCGGAAGCAGGCCCATGAACAGCGTCGCCACCGCTGAGATCGCCAGGCCGCCGAGAAGGACCACCCGGGGTCCGTACCGGTCGGCGACTTGCCCCCAGACGAACTGACCGAGCGCATAAGCGGTCAGATAGAGCGCGTCGAGCTGGCCCAGCACGCGACTGTTCAGGCTCACGCTCAAGACGGGGTCATCGAGAATTCCCAGCTTCGCGACCGAGAAGCTCTGCCGGGTGAAGTAGAAACCCGCATAGGCGATCCAGGTGATGGCGAAAATCCGAATCCGCCACCGCCGGTAGGGCGCGATGATCGACGGATCTGATCCGACCGGCGGGCTGGTCATGGTGCGCGCGACGATAACACGGGGCTGACCGCGGCAGGGCCGAAAGCATGGCGGCCGCGAACGGTCTAGATCGCCGGCCCCAGCAGGTCGTCGGCGTCTTTGATGATGTAGCCGTAGCCCTGCTCGGCGAGGAAGCGTTGCCGGTGTGCGGCGTAGTCGGTATCGAGACTGTCGCGGGCGACCACTGAGTAGAACATCGCCCCGCCGCCGTCATGTTTGGGTCGCAGCAGTCGCCCGAGACGCTGGGCCTCCTCCTGGCGAGATCCGAAGGTTCCCGAAACCTGCACGGCTACAGAGGCTTCCGGCAGATCGATGGAGAAGTTCGCGACTTTCGACACCACCAGCGTCTTGACCTCCCCGCGCCGAAAAGCATCGAAGAGGGCCTCGCGCTCGGAGTTCTTCGTCGATCCCTGGATGACCGGGGCATCCAGTTCCGTCCCGAGTTCGTCGAGCTGGTCGAGATAGGCGCCGATCACCAGAGTCGGTTCGCCGGGATGGCGGGCCAGAATCGACTTGACCACGGCGAGCTTGGACCGCGCGGTCGAGCACAG
>VEQY01000106.1 GCA_018882965.1 Mycobacterium sp.
AGCGACAGCAGCAGCACCGTCGCCCAGGCGGACTTGAACACCTCTCCGGGATACAGCGAGGAGTTCAGCGAGTTCCACGAGATGCTGGGCACGATGGCGTCGACGCGCGGATCGGTTGCGGCGGTGATCAATTCGATTCCGCCACCGTAAGAACCGCCGACCATGCCCACTGCCGGGTCTCCGGTTCGGTCGAGTTGGGCCGGGGTGTTCTGCGTCGCCCACGAGATGATCGCCGAGGTGTCCCGGCCCTCGTAGAACGGGTTGTCCAGCTGCAGCACACCACCGGAGGCGTGCTCGCCGCGCGGATCCCAGGTGATCAGGTTGTAGTTGGTCGCGCGCAGCACCGCGGGTGCCGGCACGAAGGGCTCCGAACCCTGCCTGGTGTAGGGATTGGTGATGCCCGCCCCGCCCAGGCCGGGGCCGTTGAGCACCGTCGGTGCGGTGGTCTCGGCGGTCAGACCGAGGGCGGGGAAGAAGTTCGTGCTGATTTTCACCCCGTCGAACGACACGACGTCATAGGTGAAGGCCAGCGGGGTGTCACCGGGCGCCAGCGCACCCACGTCGACCTCGATGTCCGCCATCGCCGATCCGCCGATGATCGGGGCCAGCAGCGAACCGACGAACGGGGACTGCTGCAGAAGGCTGATCAATGGCGCGGCCACCAATCCGACCACCGGCAGACCAGTCACAAAGGTGTCGAAGTCGGTCACCTCAGACACCCGCACCGTGAAGGTCTGGGTGCTCCTGCTGCCGCCCGGATCCAGCCACGTCGCATACGGCAGGGCGGTGAAACTCTGCGGATCGTTGTCGGTCGGCGTGACCGGCACAGTGCCCAGATCGAGCTTGCCGCGGTTGCTGGAGCCGACGAAGGAGTACGTCAGACATGAGGTTCCGCACCGCTCGCTGGTGGCGTTCAGGGAGCCCTGGACGACACCCTCGACGAAGGTGACGGTCGGATTGACGGTGACGCCGTTGTTTGAGGCACTCGCCCGAGCGATCGGCGCGGCCGGACGTCCTGCGCGCGCCGCCGCTGCCGGGGGGGCCTTCGTGCTGTGCGACCGCTCCGCAGTGCCCTCCCGCGTCGTCGCCGACTTCTTCGTGACCGCCGAGCCCGCCGTCTCGGCATCCGCCGCGGCCAGCCCGCATCCGACACCGACGATCACCACCCCCGCCCCCAACGCGAGAGCCAGCCCTCCGACCCTGCCCACAAAGCGCGAAGCTTCCATCTCTTCTCCCGCGATCCCTGCGACCCGCCGTCGTCGACGGGAGAAGCCTATGTCACGCCACGCGCCGGAAGACCGAGATGAACATGCCGGAGAACGGGAGTTAGCGAACGCCCTCCTTGGCGTAGACCACGCGCAGCACGTGCCCGGCCTCCGGGCCCATCACCGCCGACGCCAGATCGCAGAAGGTCGCGGTGAACTGCGGCCCGTGCGCGGGACGGTCGTCGCCGCCGGAGAGGTGGTGGGCCAGTTCGTGCAGCACGACCAACTCGCGCAACGCCCAGTCGGCGCTGAGCCGCTGCGACACCGCGATCACCGCCGCGCCGCGGGTGCTCTCGTAGTGCGCGGCGCCCGCACCGCGACGGGCGCGCACCGACACCGGGGCGGTGCCGGGCCAGCGCGCGGCGACGGCGGGCAGGGCCAGCACCTGATCGAGGTAGCGCTGCACCGACTCCACCGAGGCGAACCGCGCCTCGGGCGGCAGGGTGATCGAGGTGCCGAAGAAGTCCACGGCGCGTGAGTTGTGCTCGGCGGCGCGGTCGAACAGGGTGCGGACGAACTCCTCGGCGGCGTAGACCCGGGAGCGCTGGCTGTCGCGGGCGCTCACCGCTTGAGCCGGGCCCGCGCGCCCGGCAACTCGGGAGCCGAGCCCAGCCGCGCGGCGCGCCCGGCCCGGTCACCGGCGCGGCGCGCCGCCGACGAGTAGCCCGCCGACGCGCTGGTGGCCCGCCAGGTGCCGCGGGCCTGGGATTCGCGGCGGTAGTGGTCGCGCAGCTCAATGTCCTTGTTGCGCAGGGCCAGTGCGGTGCCGGGCTTGGCCCGGCGGAAGCGGGTGGCCTCGCGCTTCGCGTCGTCGCGGGCCTCTGAGAGCCGCTGTCCGATCCGGTTACCGAAGGCAAGCTGGAAGTTCAGCCGGGCGGTGATGGTGGGGGTGGGCCGGTGCGCCCCGGTGGCCAGGTAGGCGTCGCACGCCCGGACCATCTGCACCACCAGGCTGGCGTAGAGGGTGTGGGTGGTGTCGATGTCCTCACCGAATCCGTAGGCGTAGACCATGGTCGAGTTCGACGCCACGTCGCAGCGCACGTCGTTGGCCATCGCGATCGCGGCGAACAGTTGCACGTAGGTGCGCAGGCCCCGGGTGCCGGGTTCACCGATGGTGATCGTGCGCTGGGTGGGCTCCTGCGCGGCGGTGCGGGTGGTCGAGTGTGCGCGGGCCACGGCCAGGTCGATCGAGGTGGCGGTGGCCAGCCGCTGGGCGGCCGCCATGAACGCCTCGGCCTCGTGGGTGTTGTCGGTGCCCTCGGCCTGGCGCAGCAGCGCGGCGATGCGGGACAGCATCCGGTCTTCGCTCATCGCGGACCACCCTAGTGCGCTACTCGGCGGTGAACTGATCCAGCGCGGCGGTCAGCTGTGGAGAAAGCGGATCCGGCCGGGCGTAGTGGGCGACGTTGTCGGTGGGGTCGTCGCGCAGCACGTGGTTGACGCCGGTGAGCCGGACCAGTTGCAGCGCGGTGTGCGCCAGCGCGTCGGCCAGCGGGGTGACGTCGGCGCAGTCGGATTGGCCGTCGGAGTCCGAACAGGTCAGCAGCACGCGCGTGCCGTCGGGAACCGCGGCGGCCAGCGCCAGCGGGTCGATCCGGTCGGCCTCCACCACCGCACCGACGTTGCCGGGGTTGAGGATCGCCCCCAGCCCGTCGGGCAGCTCGGCCGGCACGGTGCCCGCGGTGCGGGCCTGGATGACCGCGGCCTGCCAGGCGCTGAGCACCTGGTCGGCCTGCGCGGGGGTCTTCGTCCCGTCGCGCACGGCGGCGGCGGCGTCGGCGCGGACCCGGCCGGTGATCAGATCCAGGTAGCGCGACGGCAGCGGTTGCAGCAGGCCCAGCGCACGGATTGCCGGTGCGCCGGGGGAGGTGTCGTCGGCCAGCGACATCGCGTGGATGGTGCCCTCGCCCACCGCGTAGACCGACAGGCGTTCGGCGTCGGTCGCCGGGCGTCCGGCCAGGAACCGCACGGCGGCCTTCGCGCCGTCGGTGTAGACCGCGCTGCCGACGTCGCCGGGACGCCCGGCGAACGGGCCCAGGCCGGTGGCCCCGGTGCCGACCTTGTCGTAACGCAGACTGGCCACGCCCCGTTCGGAGAGGTACTCGGCGAGCTGGCGCATGTTGCCCACCGGGCCGGCAATGTTGTTGTCGCCGTTGCGGTCGGTCTGCCCGCTTTCCGAGATCAGCAGCGCGGCAGGCTTTTTCGCGTCACCACGGGCGTGGCGGTAGGTGCCGTGCACGGTCAGGCCCCCGGCCTCGAAGGTGACCTCGTCGTCGACCCAGGAGGTCGGGGTGTCACCCCCGCCGGCGCACCCGGACAGCACGGGCAGCGCGATGAGCACCGCCGCCAGCAGGCGGCGGATCACAGGCGGGCCTGGATCCATCCGGTGACGTCGGCGAGCACCTGATCGCGCTCGGGCTCGTTGAACACCTCGTGGTAGAGCTGCGGGTAGACCTTGAGCTCCACATCTCCGGAGCCGACGTGCTCGACCAGCCGGCGGCTTCCGGCGGCGGGCACCAGCTTGTCCTGCTCGCCGTGCACCACCAGCAGCGGTGTCGTGATGGCCCGCGCACGCCGGGGCATGGTCTCCCCGACGTGCAGCAGCGCCTTGCCGATGCCGGCCGGCACCTTGCCGTGGAACACCAGTGGGTCGGCCTTGTAGGCGGCGACCACCTCGGGGTCGCGGGAGACCGCCTCGGGGTCGATCGGCTCGATCGGCAGATCGGGCAGCACCGAGCCGACCGTCTTGCCCACCAGGGCGGTCAGCCGCGACACCTGGCTGTGGGCGGCGACCACCGGCCCCGAGAGCACCATCAGGTCGTAGTCGCCGGCGTTCTCCGATCCGTAGGCGAACACGATGGCCCCGCCCATGCTGTGGCCCAGCACGATGCGGGTCAGGCCGGGGTTCTCGGCCGTCGCGGTCTTCACCAGCGTGCGGTAGTCGGAGGTGAACTCCGCGAGGTCGCGCAACCGCACCCGCTTGCCACCGGCCCGGCCGTGCCCGCGGTGGTCGAGGGCGTAGGTGATCAGACCGGCCTCACCGAAGTGCCGGGCGACGTGGTCGTAGCGGCGGGCGTGCTCACCGAAACCGTGGGCGAGGACGACGACGCCGCGCGGGGTGACCTCCGGAGTCCAGGTGTCATAGACGATGGTGACGCCGCCGGCGCCCGGGAAGCTGCGCTCGGTGCGGGTTGTGGCCATGACAGGCAGGGTAGCCGCCGGACCGGCGCGTCCGCTCACCCCGGTGCGGGCGGCGCATACGATGCGCAGGTGCCGCCGCTGATTCCACCGATTCCCCGCCCGCCGCTGGGACTGCCCGATCCGCTGCGCCGTATCCGGGTGCCCGCCGACCTCGACTCGGTCACCGACGTCGGGGTGGAGGAGCCGCCCGAGGCCGGCGACGTGAGCGCGCGCAAGGTCGCGGCGATCTGGCGGTCGGTGCAGGACTGGTATCGCAGCGGCGTGCACCCGGCCATGCAGATCTGCGTGCGCCGTCACGGGGCGGTGATCCTCAACCGCGCGATCGGGCACACCCGCGGCAACGGCCCGTTCGTGAAACCCGACACCGAGCCGGTGCCGGCCACTGTCGACACCCCGTTCTGCGTCTACTCGGCGTCCAAGGCGATCACCGCGTTCGTGGTGCACAAACTCGTCGAACGCGGCCAGCTGAGCCTGGATGATCCGGTGGCCGACTACATACCCGGCTACGAGCAGCACGGCAAGCACGAGATCACCATCGGCCACGTGCTGGCCCATCGCGCCGGGGTGCCCAACCTGCCGCGCAGCGCGCTCGATCTGGACAACCTCGGCGACCGTCAGTACATGACCGACATCCTCGTCGGCGCGTCGCCGTTCGCGAAGGCCGGACGCTACCTGGCCTACCACGCGGTGTCAGGCGGCTTCATCCTCGGCGAGGTGGTGCATGCGGTCACCGGCAAGGACATCCGGCAGGTGCTCGCCGAGGAGTTCCTCGACCCACTCGACTTCCGGTGGACCAACTACGGCGTCGATCCCGCAGACCTGGACCGGGTCGCCCACAACTACGTGACCGGTCCGCCGACCGCGCCGCCGCTGTCCAACCTGCTCAGCCGCGCGCTCGGCGTCGGATTGGACAACCTGGTGAAACTGACCAACGACCCGCGCTTCCTGACCGGCATCGTGCCGGCCGCCAACACGGTCACCACCGCCTACGAGTTGTCCCGGTTCTTCGAGGTGATGCGCCGCGGCGGTGAGATCGACGGCGTACGGGTGATCAGTGTCGACACCATCCGCAACGCCCTGGTCGAACGCTCCCACCTCGAAGTCGACTTCACTATGGGCTACCCGACCCGGTTCTCCTACGGGCTGATGCTCGGTGCGCGGGTGGTCAGCCTCTACGGTCTGGACACCCAGCACGCGTTCGGGCACATGGGCTTCACCAACATCCTCG
>VEQY01000051.1 GCA_018882965.1 Mycobacterium sp.
CCGCAGGTACTCGTCCACGCCGCCCGGCAGGTGCCGTAGGCGGCCGTCGATGATCGCGTACTGCTGGTCGGTGACCCGCTCCAGCAGATACCGGTCATGCGACACCACGATCAAGGTTCCCGGCCAGGAGTCCAGCAGGTCCTCGGTGGCCGCCAGCATGTCGATGTCCACGTCGTTGGTGGGTTCGTCGAGCACCAGGACGTTGGGCTCGGCGAGCAGGGTCAGCATCAGTTGCAGACGCCGGCGCTGGCCGCCGGACAGATCGGCGACCCGCAGCGCCAGTTCGTCGCGGCCGAAGCCCAGCCGCTCCAGCAACTGTGCGGCGCTCAGTTCGCGGCCGTCGACGGGGTAGACGGTTTTGAGCCCGGCGACCACCTCGCGCACCGATTCGCCGGCGATTCCACTCAGGGGGCCGGACTGCTGGTCGAGCATCGCCAGCCGGACCGTCTTGCCGCGCCTGACCCGTCCGGCCTGCGGGGTGAGCGTCCCGGCGATCAGCCCCAGCAGGGTGGACTTGCCCGCGCCGTTGGCGCCGAGGATGCCCGCCCGCTCGCCCGGGGCGATCTGCCACTGCACGTCGCGCAGCACCGGTTGCGCCCCGTACCCGACCGAGACGTCGAGCAGGTCGATGACGTTCTTGCCCAGTCGCGCGGTCGCCAGCTTGGCCAGTGCGACGGTGTCACGCAGCGGTGGGACGTCGGCGATCAGCTGGTTGGCCGCCTCGATACGGAACTTGGGCTTGGAGGTCCGCGCCGGTGCGCCGCGCCGCAGCCAGGCCAACTCCTTGCGCAGCAGGTTCTGGCGGCGGGCCTCGGCCACCGCGGCCTGGCGGTCGCGTTCGACACGCGCCAGCACGTAGGCCGCGTACCCGCCCTCGAACAGCTCGACCCGGCTGCCCTGGCCGGCCTGACCGCCGGCGTGCACCTCCCAGGTGGTGGCGGCGACCTCGTCGAGGAACCACCGGTCGTGGGTGACCACCAGCAGGCAGCCGGTACCGTCCGGCCAGCGCTGGCGCAGATGCCCGGCCAGCCAGGTGATGCCCTCGACGTCGAGGTGGTTGGTCGGTTCGTCCAGGGCGATCACGTCCCAGTCGCCGATGAGCAGTGCGGCCAGCTGCACCCGGCGGCGCTGCCCGCCCGACAGCGTCCCCGCCGCCGCCGCCCAGTCGATGTCGGACACCAGGCCGGCGATGACGTCCCTGATCCTGGGGTTGGCCGCCCATTCGTGCTCGGGCTGCTCACCGACCAGGGCGGATCGGACCGGCCGACCGCAATCGAGGGTGTCACTCTGCTCCAGGGCACCGATCCGAAGATCCCGCCGGCGGGTGACCCGGCCCGAGTCGGCCGTGATCCGTCCGGTGAGCAGCCCGAGCAGGCTGGACTTGCCCTCGCCATTACGTCCGACGATCCCGATGCGGGCACCGTCGCTGATGCCGACCGTCAGGGAACTGAAAACGGTCCGGGTTGGATACTGGAGGTGCACGTTCTCCGCACCCAGCAGGTGTGCCATCGGCTCGACCCTAGCTGCGGTCGCGGTGCATGCTTGAGGGAGTTCTGCTGAGGCGCCAGAGCGGCACCGGCAGTAATGGCACAGGGAGGCAGTTGTGGTTGACCTGGGTTTGTCGGCGATCACCCGGCCCGTGGAACGGCTGATGGCCACCGCGCAGAACGGCCTGGAGGTGCTGCGCTGGGGCGGGCTGGAAACCGGCGCGGTGCCCTCGCCGTTCCAGATCGTCGAGAGCTCCAACATGTACAAGCTGCGTCGCTACTTTCCGCCGGACAGCAGGCCCGGTCATGCGCCGCCGGGGCCCCCGGTGCTGATGGTCCATCCCATGATGATGTCGGCGAACATGTGGGACGTCACCCGCGAGGAGGGTGCGGTGGGCATTCTGCACGAGGCGGGAGTCGACCCCTGGGTGATCGACTTCGGCTCGCCCGACGAGGTCGAGGGCGGCATGGAACGCACCTTGACCGACCACATCGTCGCGCTCAGTGACGCCATCGACACCGTCAAGGACATCACCGGGCAGAGCGTGCACCTGGCCGGCTACTCCCAGGGCGGGATGTTCAGCTACCAGACCACCGCCTACCGGCAGTCCAAGGACGTGGCGAGCATCGTCGCGTTCGGCTCCCCGGTCGACACCCTCGCCGGGCTGCCGATGGGCATGCCGGCCAACGTCGGGGTGGTGGTTGCCGAGTTCCTCGCCGACCACGTCTTCAACCGCATCGACGTCCCGGGGTGGTTGGCGCGCACGGGATTTCAGCTGCTCGATCCGCTCAAGACCGCACGGGCCCGCGTCGACTTCCTCAAGCAGTTACACGACCGCGAGGCGCTGCTGCCGCGCGAGCCGCAACGCCGGTTCCTCGACAGCGAGGGCTGGATCGCGTGGTCCGGCCCGGCGGTGTCCGAACTCCTCAAGCAGTTCGTGACGCACAACCGGATGATGACCGGCGGCTTCGCCATCAAGGGACAGCTGGTGACGTTGAGCGACATCACCTGTCCGGTGCTGGCCTTCGTCGGCGAGGTCGACGACATCGGCCAGCCGGTGTCGGTGCGCGCCATCAAGCGCGCGGCCCCCAACGCCGATGTTTACGAGGTAATGATCCGGGCCGGGCATTTCGGTCTGGTGGTCGGCTCGAAGGCGTCCAATATCACCTGGCCGACCGTCGCGGACTGGGCGCTGTGGGTCTCCGGCCTGGAACCCCGTCCGGCCAATGTCACGCTGATGCCCGATCACACCGCCGATGCCGGCGAATCCGGGGTGGCCATGAGCTCGCGCATCATGCACGGCATCGCCGAGGCGTCGGGCCTCGCGCTGTCGGTCGCCCGGGGTGCGGCCGACGCGGTGCTCAGCGCCGAGCGGTCGGTGCGCACCCTGGCCGTGGAGACCGCCCGCACCCTGCCCCGGCTGACCCGCCTGGGCCAGATCAACGACCACACCCGCATATCGCTGGCCCGGATCATCGACGAGCAGGCCCAGGCCACACCGGACGGGGAGTTCCTGCTGTTCGACGGCCGGGTGCACACCTATGAGGCGGTCAACCGCCGGATCAACAACGTGGTGCGGGGTCTGATCTCGGTCGGTGTGCGGCAGGGCACGCCGGTCGGCGTCCTGATGGACACCCGGCCCAGCGCCCTGGTGGCTATCGCGGCGCTGTCCCGCCTGGGTGCCATCGCGGTGCTGATGCCGCCGGACGCGGACCTGAAGAAGGCCGCGCGCCTGGGCGGGATCACCGACCTCATCACCGACCCGGCCAATCTCGCGGCCGCCCGCAAGCTGCCGGTCCAGGTCCTCGTGCTCGGTGGCGGCGACGCCCGCGACCTCAAGTTGCCGGAGGGCAGCGACGTCATCGACATGGAGCAGATCGACCCCGACGCCGTGGAACTGCCGGGCTGGTACCGCCCCAACCCGGGCTACGCGCGGGATCTCGCCTTCGTGGTGTTCAGTGCGATCGGTGGCGGGGAGCTCGTGCCCAAGCAGATCACCAACTACCGCTGGTCGCTGTCCGCGTTCGGCACCGCGTCGGCCGCCGCGCTCAACCGCGGTGACACCGTGCTCTGCCTGACCCCGCTGCATCACCAGTCCGGGCTGCTGGTCAGCATGGGTGGGTCGGTCGTGGCCGGTGCGCGGATCGCCCTGTCGCAGGGGTTGTGCGCGGAGCGTTTCGTCGCCGAGATCCGCCAGTACGGCGTCACCGTCGTCACCTACACCTGGTCGATGCTGCGCGAGGTCATCGACGCGCCGAACTTCTCGCTGGCCGGCAACAACCCGGTCCGGCTGTTCATCGGGTCGGGAATGCCGACCGGTCTGTGGCGGCGCATTCTGGACGTCTTCGCCCCGGCCAAGGTGGTGGAGTTCTTCGCCACCAGCGACGGTCAGGCGGTGCTGGCCAACGTCGCCGGCCAGAAGATCGGCAGCGAGGGCCGGCCGCTGCCCGGCGGCGGCGAGGTGGAACTGGCCGCCTACGACGCCGACGCCGACCTGATCCTCGAGGACGACCGGGGCTTCGTCGCGGTCGCCGGACGCGGCGGGGTCGGCGTGCTGCTGGCACGGCCCTGGGGACCGTTCGACCCGACGTCGGCCATCAAGCGCGGGGTGTTCGCCCCCGGCGACATCTGGATCTCCACCGAGTACGTGTTCCTGCGTGACGACGACGGCGACTTTTGGCTGCTCGGCAACCGATCCGGACTCATCCGGACCGCGCGCGGCGTGGTGTTCCCGTCGCCGATCACCGACGCCGTCGGCGCGATCACCGGCGTCGACCTGGCGGCGACCTACGGTCTGGAGACCGCCACCGGGACTCTGGCGGTCACCGCGCTCACCCTGCGTCCCGGGCAGAGCGTGACCGCGGCCGACGTGGCCGAGGCGATGGCGGGGATGCCGGTGGGCCTGCCCCCCGACGTCGTGCACGTCGTTCGGGAGATCCCGGTGAGCGCGTCCTACCGGCCGACGGTCTCGTCGCTGCGTGCGGCCGGGCTGCCCAAGCCAGGGCGTAACGCCTGGTACCTGGATGCCGATACGGGGGAGTACCGGAGACTGACGGCTGCTGTCCGCACCCGGTTGGGCGGCACGACGCCGTGACCCGGATCCGGGGGCGCTGTTAGGCTTTCCACGATCGCCGGAGGGACAACGCATGGCCAGATTCACCAGGGGAGTGCGCCGGGCGCTGAACGTGCTCGCGGGCCCAGTCGCCGGGATCGTCCTGGCAACCGGCCTGGTCTTCGGATCGGCGGCGACCGCCCATGCCGACGTCCTCGACGATCTGGCCGACCAGTACGCAGTCGGCTCCGGCGGCGGACAATTGTCCCGGCTGCTCAAGGTCACCCTCAAACTCCGGTCGATGGGCTTCAAGCCGTCAAAGGCCAATTACGAGGAGATCACCCAGGCGATGGCCTACCGGCCCAACCAGATACCCCTGGTGCAGGCGCTCCAGGGCACCATCGCCTACCAGCAGAAGATCATGGCCCAGTCCGAACTGCTGCAGCAGGCGCAGTCGCAGCTGAACGCCAACAGCGCGGTCATGGGTGCCGGCCAGATGCCGTCCGCCGGCAACCCGGCCCAGCTGCCGGGCGCCCCCGTCCCCGGCGACGGCGCCGTCGCCCCCGGGGCCGCGGTTCCAATGATGCCCGCCGCGCCTCCGGCCGCACCGGCCCCGCCCCCGTAGCGTGCTCGATCCCAAGCTGCTGGACATCCTGGTCTGTCCCGCCGATCGGGGGCCCCTGCTGCTGATCGACTCCGACTCCCCGGTGCTCTACAACCCGCGGCTGCGCAAGTCCTATCGCATCGAGGACGGGATTCCGGTGCTGCTGATCGACGAGGCCGCCGATGTCAGCCCCGAGGAGCACGACCGGCTGCTGGCGCGCGCGCACCGCGGGTGACCGAGGCCCTGGCCGCCGACCCGGTGACGGCGGCGCAGCGACTGCTCGGCGCCACGCTCGTCGCCAACGGCGTACGGGCGTGCGTCGTGGAGGTCGAGGCCTACGGCGGCCCGCCCGACGGTCCGTGGCCCGATGCCGCCGCGCACTCCTACCGCGGCCGCACCTCGCGCAACGCCGTGATGTTCGGCCCCCCGGGCCGGCTCTACACCTATCGCAGCCACGGCATCCACGTCTGCGCCAACATTTCCTGCGGACCCGCCGACGCTGCTGCCGCGGTGTTGCTGCGGGCGGCGGTCATCGAGGACGGAGCGGACCTCGCGGGCCGGCGTCGCGGCCCAAAGATCGCCCCGGTGGCCCTGGCCCGTGGACCCGGCAACCTATGTGCCGCGCTCGGGATCAGCATGGCGGACAACGGCGCGGCCGTGTTCGGCCGTCGCTCGCCGGTCACCGTGCTTCTGGGCGATCCGGTTCGCGGCGTCGCCGGCCCACGGGTGGGCGTCAGTCGCGCCGCCGACCGGCCCTGGCGGTTCTGGTTGCCCGGGTACGCGGAGGTCTCGTCCTACCGGCGCAGTCCGCGTGCGCCGCAGCCGGGCGACAGCGACTGATCGCGGTACGGGAAGATCGACCCATGGGCACGACGATTCTCGACGAGCTGGCCTGGCGTGACCTCATCGCCCAGTCCACCGACATCGACGCGCTTGCCGCCCAGGCCGCCTCACCGCCCCTGACCGTCTACGCCGGGTTCGATCCGACCGCGCCCAGCCTGCACGCCGGAAACCTGCTGCCGCTGCTGACCCTGCAGCGCTTCCAGCGCGCCGGCCACCGGCCGATCGTCCTTGCCGGCGGAGCGACCGGTCTGATCGGCGACCCGCGAGACGCCGGCGAGCGGACGCTGAACGCGTCGGACACCGTCGCGCAATGGTCCGCGCGCATCAGCGCCCAGTTGCAGCGGTTCGTCTCCTTCGACGACTCGCCGACAGGGGCCGTGCTGACCGACAACCTCACCTGGACGGCGCCGCTGGGCGTGATCGAGTTCCTCCGCGACACCGGTAAGCACTTCTCGGTCAACGTGATGCTCGACCGCGACACCATCCGGCGCAGGCTCGACGGCGAGGGCATCTCCTACACCGAGTTCAGCTATCTGCTGCTGCAGGCCAACGACTACGTCGAACTGCATCAGCGCTACGGCTGCTCGTTGCAGATCGGCGGGTCGGACCAGTGGGGAAACATCATCGCCGGGGTGCGGCTGGTCCGTCAGAAGCTCGGGGCCAGTGTGCACGCCCTGACCGTCCCGCTGGTCACCTCGGCTGACGGGACCAAGTTCGGCAAGTCGACCGGTGGCGGCAGCCTCTGGCTCGACCCGGACATGACCAGTCCGTACGCCTGGTACCAGTACTTCGTCAACACCGCGGATGCCGACGTGGTCCGCTACCTGAAGTGGTTCACCTTCCTGTCCGCCGAGCAGATCGCCGAACTCGAGCAGGACACCGAGACCCGGCCCCACGAGCGGCTCGCGCAACGGCGGCTGGCGCGCGAGCTGACCACGCTGGTTCACGGCGAGGCAGCCACAACCTCGGTCGAACACGCCTCGGCGGCCCTGTTCGGGCGTGGCGAACTGGCACGGCTCGACGAGGCGACGCTGAGCGCCGCCCTGCGGGAGACCCCGGTCGCCGAACTGGGCCCGCAAGCCCCGGCCGGCATCATCGACCTTCTGGTGGCGACCGGTCTGTCGGCCAGCAGGGGCGCGGCCAAGCGCACGCTCGCCGAGGGCGGTGTATCGGTCAACAATGTGCGCGTGGAGAGCGAGGACTGGGTGGCAGAACCCGATCATTTCCTGTTCGGGCGCTGGCTGGTGCTCCGCCGCGGTAAGCGAAACGTCGCGGGCGTGGAACGCGCGCCGCGTCCGGTCTGACCGCCACGTCGATGGCCGACGACTCCTCGCGCACGCCCCCGGACAGCGGGGCGCCCAAACTCACCATTCCGCCGACGGTCGAGGCCAGACAACTGGCCCCGGAGATCAGGGCCGAGTTGTCCACCCTGGATCGGGCCACCGCCGACACCGTCGCCCGTCACCTGGTCGCGGCCGGCGAACTCCTCGACGACGACCCCGAAGCCGCGCTGGCCCACGCCAAGGCGGCGCGTACCCGCTCGGGGCGCATCGCCGCGATCCGCGAGGCGGTCGGCATCGCCGCCTACCACTGCGGCGACTGGGCGCAGGCACTCTCGGAGTTCCGGGCCGCCCGGCGAATGGGCTCGAAATCCGAACTGCTGCCGCTGATCGCGGACTGCGAGCGCGGCGTGGGACGTCCGGAACGGGCCATCGACCTGGCCCGCAGCCCGGAGGCGGCCCGACTGACCGGCGATGACGCCGACGAGATGCGCATCGTCGCCGCCGGTGCGCGGATCGATCTCGGACATCCCGACCAGGCGCTCGCGGTACTGTCCAGCCCGCCGCCCGACCTGTCGCGGACCGGTTCGACCGCAGCCCGGCTCTGCTACACCTACGCGGAGGTCCTGCTCGCGCTGGGTCGCACGGATGAAGCGCTGCAGTGGTTCGTCCACGCGGCCGCCGCCGACATCGACGGCGTCACCGACGCCGAAGAACGCGTCAGCGAGTTGGCCTGACGTGGAAACCCTCGCTTCGCGCCACGACTGCCTTCTGCTCGACCTGGACGGCACGGTTTTCCGGGGCCACGCGCCCACACCGGGAGCCGTGCAGACGCTGGAGCACGTCGAGGGCCGCACGCTGTTCGTCACCAACAACGCATCCCGCTCGGCCGACGAGGTTGCCGCACACCTGTGCGCGCTCGGCTTCACCGCCACCGGCGCCGACGTGGTCACCAGCGCGCAGAG
Organism: Mycobacterium sp.; assembly: GCA_018882965.1. Taxonomy (GTDB): domain Bacteria; phylum Actinomycetota; class Actinomycetes; order Mycobacteriales; family Mycobacteriaceae; genus Mycobacterium. Next base: position 8,233 of record VEQY01000051.1, read on the forward strand.
CGCTGCGCGTCTGCTGGCCCAGCGGCTTGCGCCCGACGCGAGGGTGCTCGTCGTCGGCACCGACGCGCTGGCGGCCGAGGTCGCCGCGGTGGGCCTGCGGCCGGTGCGGACCTTCGACGAGGAACCGGCGGCGGTCGTGCAGGGACTGTCGATGACGATCTGCTGGGCGGATCTGGCCGAGGCCGCGCTGGCCATCCGGTCGGGGGCGTGGTGGGTCACCGCGAACCTCGACGTCACGCTGCCCACCGAGCGCGGCCTGCTGCCCGGCAACGGAGCTCTGGTAGCGGCCCTGCGCGCGGCCACCGACGCCGAGCCGCTGGTCGCGGGCAAGCCCGGGCCTGCCCTGATGGAGGACGCCCTGGCGCGGGGCAGCTTCCGCGCGCCCCTGGTCGTCGGGGACCGGCCCGACACCGACATCGCCGGGGCCGTCGCGGCCCGGCTGCCCAGCCTGATGGTGCTCACCGGCGTCGGCACCCCCTCCGACGTCGTGTACGCCGGCATCGATCGCCGCCCCACCTACCTGGCACCTGACCTGCGGGCTCTGCTCGGCGATCCCGCGCAGTCGGCGATCGGCCCGCACCCGGCCTGGCGGACCGAGATCGGCCCCGACGCCGTGACCGTCACGGCGACCGGTCGCGACCCCGGTCCGGACGGGTTGTCGGTGGTGCGCGTCACCGCCCGTGCGCTCTGGGACGCCGACCGGCCAGGCCTGGGTGTGCGGGCCGGCGACGACACCGCCCGCGCCGCGCTGCAGCGCTGGTCGGTACCGGCGGCCCCGATCGGCTAGCGTGATCGGTGTGAACGACCCGCACCAGATCCGCGTGACGGTCGAGGGCATCCTCGACGGCCTGCCCGACGTCGATCTCGACGGAGAGCAGCAACCCGCGGCCGATATCGACGGGATCGCAGCCCGGCTCGAAGAAGCGCATCAGGTCCTGGTCGACGCGCTGGAATCGGTCGAGAAGGGCTGAGCGGCGCATGACGCGGCGCGCCCGGGTCGACGCCGAACTGGTCCGTCGGGGGCTGGCGCGGTCGCGGCAGCAGGCAGCCGAACTGATCGGCGCCGGGCGGGTCACCATCGACGGCATGCCCGCAGCCAAGCCGGCCACCGCCGTCGCGATCGGCGCGGCACTGGCCGTCATCGCCGAGGAAGGTCCGGACTCCCGGCCCTGGGTGTCGCGCGGCGCCCACAAACTGCTCGGCGCCCTCGACGCGTTCGGCCTGGATCCGTGCGGCCGGCGGTGCCTGGACGCCGGGGCGTCGACCGGGGGCTTCACCGACGTGCTGCTGGACCGCGGCGCCGCCGAGGTGGTCGCGGTCGATGTCGGCTACGGGCAGATCGCGTGGTCGTTGCGTTCGGATCCGCGGGTGCGGGTCGTCGAACGCACCAACGTCCGCGACATCACCCCGGAGACCATCGGCGGGCCGGTCGATCTGGTCGTCGCCGACCTCTCCTTCATCTCCTTGACCACGGTGCTGCCCGCGCTGATCCGGTGTTGTTCCCCGCACGGCGACATCGTCCCGATGGTCAAGCCGCAATTCGAGGTGGGCCGAGCCCAGGTGGGGCGCGGCGGCGTCGTCACCGATCCCGCACTGCGCGCCGGTGCGGTACTCGCAGTCGCCCGGTGCGGTGCTGACCTGGGCTGGCAGACCGTCGGGGTCACCGCGAGCATGCTGCCCGGCCCATCGGGCAACGTCGAGTACTTCCTGTGGATGCGTGCCCGGCCGCAGCAGGCCCTCGTCGGCGAGGTGCTCGAGGCGGCGGTGCGGCGCGCAGTCGAGGAGGGACCGCAGTGAGGACCGTGCTGCTGGTCGTGCACCCCGGCCGCGGGGAGGCCGCGGAAACCGCACGCCGGGTGGCAAAGGCGTTGGGCGGCAGCGGGATCGGTCTCAGGGTGCTGTCCAGTGAAGCTGCGGATCGGGGCCGCCTCTACCTCGACCCGGCCGATCTGCGTGCCACCGGCGCCGCCGTCGAGGTGGTGGAGGGTGCGGACCGCGCCGCCGAGGGCTGCGAACTGGTCCTCGTCCTGGGTGGGGACGGCACCTTCCTGCGCGCCGCCGAACTCGCGCGCAACGCCGAGATCCCGGTGCTGGGCATCAATCTCGGCCGCATCGGCTTCCTCGCGGAGGCCGAGGCCGAGGCCATCGACGGAATTCTCGAGCACGTCATCGCCCGCGATTACCGAATCGAGCATCGGATGGCCCTCGACATCGCGGTCAGCGCGGGCGGGCAGGTCCTCTCGCGCGGCTGGGCGCTCAACGAGGCGAGCCTGGAGAAGGGCGTCCACCAGGGCGTGCTGGGTGTCGTGGTGTCGATCGACGGCAGGCCGGTGTCGGCATTCGGATGCGACGGTGTGCTGGTATCCAGCCCGACCGGTTCCACCGCGTACGCGTTCTCCGCGGGCGGTCCGGTGGTCTGGCCCGACCTGGAGGCGATCATCGTGGTGCCGAACAACGCCCACGCCCTGTTCGCGCGGCCGATGGTGACCAGTCCGGAGGCGGTGATCGCCATTGACGTCGGGCCGGACAACCCCGACGCGGTGGTGCTCTGCGACGGCCGCCGCGAGGCGGCGGTGCCCGCGGGCGGGCGGCTGGAGGTGACCAAGTGCCGAACCCCGCTCAAGTGGGTGCGACTGGACAGCGCACCGTTCACCGACCGGCTGGTCCGCAAGTTCCAGCTGCCGGTGACCAGTTGGCGCGAGCCCTGACCTGATGCTGGTCGAGATCCGGATCGAGGCGCTGGGCGCCATCGGGGCCGCCACCGCGCAGTTCGACCGCGGCCTGACGGTGCTGACCGGGGAAACCGGCACCGGCAAGACGATGGTCGTGACGGGCTTGCACCTGCTGGGCGGCGCGCGTGCCGACGCCACCCGGGTGCGGTCGGGATCGGACCGGGCGGTGGTCGAGGGCCGGTTCGCCACCACGGACCTCGATCCCACCGCAGCCGCGCACATCGAGGAGATCCTGGATTCCGCCGGGGCGGATCGCGACGACGACGGCAGCATCATCGCGCTGCGTTCCGTCAGCCGGGAGGGGCCGTCTCGGGCCTATCTGGGCGGCCGCAGCGTGCCTGCGCGCTCCCTGACCGCCTTCACCGCCGGCCTGCTCACACTGCACGGCCAGAACGACCAGTTGCGGCTGATGCGGCCCGAGGAGCAGCGCGGGGCACTGGATCGCTTCGCCGGTGTGGCAGCGCTGCTCGAGCGCTACCGCAAGTGCCGCGACGAGTGGCTGGTGGCGCGACGTGATCTGGCCGACCGGACGGAGCGCAGCCGTGACATGGCCCAGGAGGCTGACCGGCTGACCTTCGCGCTCGCGGAGATCGACGCCGTCGACCCGCAACCGGGCGAAGACGAGGCGCTGGTCGCCGAGATCCATCGGCTGTCCGAACTCGATGCCCTGCGCGAGGCAGTGAGCGGTGCGCGTGCCGCCCTCACCGGAGCCGACCTCGACACGGGCGGGACCGATGGCGGATCGCGTTCGGCCACCGAAGGTCTCGCCCGCGCCGGGGCGCTCTTGGCGGCCACGGCCGATCCCGCGCTGGGCGACATGGCCCGGCAACTCGCCGAGGCGCTCACCCTTGCCAACGACACCGCCCGCGAACTCGGCGACTTCCTGGCGGAGTTGCCCACCGACGCCAGCACGCTGGAAAGCAAACTCCTGCGGCAGGCTCAGTTGCGCGGGCTGACCCGCAAGTACGCCGTGGACACCGCCGGGGTCGTGCGGTGGGCCGCTGACGCACGGCGGCGGCTGACCGAACTCGACGTCTCCGAAGGGGCGCTGACCGTTTTGGCGCGCCGCGTCGACGAACTCGCCGGGCAGACGGCCGCCGCGGCCGCCGAGCTGTCCGAGGCCAGGGTCGCGGCGGCGGCCGGGCTGGCCCGTGCGGTGACCGCGGAGCTGTCGGGACTGGCGATGGACGACGCCGAGTTCACGGCGACGGTGAGTTCGCTGCCGGCCGGCGACGGGGACTCCGCACCGCTGACGATGCCCGCGGGCCACCATGTCCACGCCGGTTCGGACGGCGTGGACATGGTCGAGTTCGGTTTTTCCGCCCGCCGCGACACCGGCGTGCTGCCGCTGCATCGGAGTGCCTCCGGCGGTGAACTGTCCCGGGTGATGCTGGCCCTGGAGGTCGTGCTGGCCGCGTCGGCCTCAGGCATGACCATGGTCTTCGACGAGGTGGATGCCGGGGTGGGGGGCCGGGCCGCCGTGCGGATCGGGCAGCGGCTGGCCCGTCTGGCCCGCACCCACCAGGTGATCGTGGTGACCCACCTGCCCCAGGTCGCGGCCTACGCCGACACCCACCTGGTGGTCGAGGACGCCGGCACGACGGGGGAGGTGCGCCGACTGGACGACTCGGGCCGGGTCGCCGAACTGGCCCGCATGCTGGCCGGACTGGGGGAGTCCGACAGCGCACGGGCCCACGCCCGGGAGCTTCTGGCCGCGGCGCGGGCCGGCTGACCTGTTGCTGGTGTGACGAAAAGTCACTTCTGAGGCTGGTGTTACGGCGCGCCTACCCCGCTGCGGCGGCCTGCGCCGACAAAATCGGCCTATGAAGATGTCAGCGCTGCTCTCGCGTAATGCCAGTGCCCGACCGGGCGTGACCGGGACCGCCCGGGTGGACCGTGACATCGACCGGCTCCTGCGCCGGATCGGGCCGGGCGACATCGTCGTCCTCGACGCGCTCGATCTCGACCGGGTCACCGCCGACGCTCTCGTCGACGCCGGCGTGGCCGGCGTGGTCAACGCCTCGCCGTCGATCTCCGGGCGCTATCCCAATCTCGGGCCCGAGGTGCTGGTCGCCAACCACATCGCCCTGATCGACAACGCCGGTCCCGAGGTGTTCAAGAAGATCAAGGACGGGGCCAAGATCCGTCTCCATGACAGCGGGGTGTACTCCGGCGACCGCCGGATCGTCGAGGGCGTCGAACGCACCGACGAGGAGATCGCCGACCTCATGCACGACGCCAAGACCGGACTGGTCGCGCATCTGGAGGCATTCGCGGGCAACACCATCGAGTTCATCCGCAGCGAGAGTCCGCTGCTGATCGACGGAATCGGCATCCCGAACATCGACGTCGACGTATACCGTCGCCACGTCGTCGTGGTGGCCGACGGCCCCGGTGCGGAGAGCGACCTCAAGGGGCTCAAACCGTTCATCAAGGAGTACCAGCCCGTGCTGGTGGGGGTCGCGGGCGGCGCCGACATCCTGCGCGCCAACGGGTACCGGCCACAGCTGATCGTGGGTAATCCCGAGACGATGAGCGCCGACGTCCTCAAGGTGGGCGCCCAGGTGGTGCTGCCCGCCGACGCCGACGGCCACGCCGACGGCCTGGAGCGCATCCAGGACCTCGGCATCGGGGCGATGACGTTCCCGGCAGCCGGTTCGGCCGCCGATCTGGCCCTGCTTCTGGTGGACCATCACGGGGCTGCGCTGATCGTCACCGCCGGCCAGTCGGCGAGCATCGAGGAGTTCTTCGACCGCTCGCGGCAGCAGAGCAATCCCTCGACCTTCCTCACCAGGCTCAAGGTCGGGGAGAAGCTCGTCGACGCCAAAGCTGTTGCGACGCTGTACCGCAGCCATATCTCGGGTGCCGCGATCGCTCTGCTGCTGATGGCCGTACTGCTGGCCGCGATCGCCGTGCTGTGGGTGTCGCGTGCCGATGTGGTCGTCATCGACTGGATCAGCGAGTACTGGAACCGCGCATCGCTGTGGGTGCAAAGCTGGTTGACCTGACGTGGTCAGTCTGCGTCATCACGTCATCTCGCTGGCCGCGGTCTTCCTGGCTCTCGCCATCGGTGTGGTGCTGGGCTCCGGCTTGCTCTCCGATGCGGTGTCGGGGGTGCCGGGCCTGCGTACGGACAGGTCGGATCTGCACGGCGAGGTCCGTGCGCTCGAGGACCAGAATAAGGCGCTGAACGACAAGCTTGCCGCGGCCGATCGGTTCGACGCTCAGATGTCGGGCCGGATCGTCCGAGACGCGCTCGCCGGCAAGTCGGTCGCCCTCTTCCGCACCACCGATGCCGCCGACGAGGACGTGGAGGCGACCGTCCGTCTGATCGGACAGGCCGGCGGCACGGTGAGCGCAACGATCACGCTGACGCAGGAGTTCGTCAGCGGCGACGCCGCGGACAAGCTCGGCTCGGTGGTCAATTCGCCCATCCTGCCGGCGGGTGCGCAACTGGGAGCCGGTACCGATCCGGTCGCTCAGGCTGGCGAGTTGATCGGCGCCGCCCTGCTGATCAATCGCGACCCGCAGATCGCACCCGTCGACGACGAGGCCCGCAGCACCGTGCTGACGGCCATGCGCGATACCGGCTTTCTGAGCTACGACTCCGGTGGCCAGGTCGGCCCAGCCGACACCGCGGTGATCATCACCGGGGGCGCGCTTCCAGCGGACGCCGGGAACCGGGGTGTCACCGTCGCGCGGTTCGCGGCGGGTCTGGCGCCGCACGGCTCGGGCATCGTGCTGGCCGGCCGGGACGGGTCCGCGTCCGGCGTGTCGGCGGTGGCGGTGGCCCGGTCCGAGCCGGCAACGGCCGAGGCCGTCACCACAGTCGACGACATCGGGGCTGAGTCGGGCCGGATCACCGCGGTGCTCGCCCTGCAGTCGATGGTCGCCGGCGTGCCGCCGGGCAGATACGGCGTCGGCGCAGGGGCGGCGTCGGTCACGGTGCCGCAATAGTCCTGGCCGCTGGCGTGTCAGACGCGACCCATCGGCGGCGGTGTTAGGGTGAACTCCCGTGGATCGGCAGGCTCCGATCGGACCTGCGGCGTCATCACGGAGGTGGCTTTTGCCCGGATTGCGTAAGCACCCGCAAACGGTCACCAAGCATCTCTTCGTGACCGGTGGGGTGGTTTCCTCTCTGGGCAAAGGACTTACCGCCAGCAGTCTCGGCCAACTGCTGACTGCCCGCGGGCTGCAGGTCACCATGCAGAAACTCGACCCGTACCTCAATGTCGATCCGGGCACCATGAATCCCTTCCAGCACGGGGAGGTCTTCGTCACCGAGGACGGCGCGGAGACCGATCTCGACGTCGGCCACTACGAGCGCTTCCTGGACCGGAACTTGTCGGCCCAGGCGAATGTCACCACCGGGCAGGTGTACTCCACCGTGATCGCCAAGGAGCGGCGCGGCGAGTACCTGGGTGACACCGTCCAGGTGATCCCGCACATCACCGACGAGATCAAAGACCGCATCCTGGCGATGGCCCAACCCGATGCGGACGGGGTGCGCCCTGACGTGGTGATCACCGAAGTCGGCGGCACGGTCGGTGACATCGAGTCGCAGCCCTTCCTGGAGGCCGCCCGCCAGGTGCGCCATGAGGTGGGCCGGGAGAACTGCTTTTTCCTGCACGTCTCCCTGGTTCCCTACCTGGCGCCCTCGGGTGAACTCAAGACCAAACCGACCCAGCACTCGGTCGCCGCACTGCGCAGCATCGGCATCACCCCCGATGCCCTGATCCTGCGCTGCGACCGCGATGTGCCCGAGGCTCTCAAAGAGAAGATCGCGCTGATGTGTGACGTCGACATCGACGGGGTGATCTCCACCCCGGACGCGCGGTCGATCTACGACATTCCCAAGGTGTTGCACCGCGAGGAACTCGACGCCTACGTGGTGCGGCGGCTCAACCTGCCGTTCCGCGACGTCGACTGGACCACCTGGGACGACCTGCTCCGCCGGGTGCACGATCCACAGGAGACGGTGCGGATCGCCCTGGTCGGCAAGTACGTTGATCTCTCCGACGCCTACCTTTCGGTGGTGGAGGCACTGCGGGCGGGCGGGTTCGCCCACCGGGCGCAGGTAGAGATGCGCTGGGTCGCCTCCGATGACTGTGAGACCGACGCCGGGGCAGCGGCGGCCCTCGGCGATGTGCACGCCGTGCTGATTCCCGGCGGGTTCGGCATCCGGGGGATCGAGGGCAAGATCGGCGCCGTACGCTTCGCCCGTCATCGCGGTTTGCCGTTGCTGGGCCTGTGTCTGGGGCTGCAGTGCATCGTGATCGAAGCGGCCCGATCGGTCGGGTTGACCGAGGCCAACTCGGCTGAGTTCGATCCGGACACACCCGATCCGGTGATCTCGACGATGGCCGACCAGCTCGATGCGGTAGCCGGTCAGGCCGATCTCGGCGGAACCATGCGGTTGGGCGCCTATCCGGCGGTGCTGGAGCCGGAATCCGTTGTGGCGCAGGCATATCAGTCGACCCAGGTCTCCGAACGCCACCGGCACCGCTACGAGGTGAACAACGCCTACCGGGACAAGATCGCCGAAAGCGGCCTGCGATTCAGTGGCACCTCGCCTGACGGGCATCTGGTCGAATTCGTCGAGTATCCCCGCGAGGTACACCCCTTTCTGGTCGGAACCCAGGCGCACCCGGAGCTCAAGAGCCGGCCCGCCCGTCCGCATCCGTTGTTCGTCGCCTTCGTCGGTGCCGCGATCGACTACAAAGCGGCCGAGCGCCTTCCGGTGGAGATCCCCGAGCAGCACGCCAACGGCAAGGAGATTTCCGAGGACGAGCCGGCGCGGCAGTTGCCGGAACATGCTCGTGGCTGACGCCGAGCACGAATTCCGGACCCTGTCCTCGCAGACGTTCTACCGCGGGAAGATCCTCGCCCTGCGCGCAGACGAGGTGCAGATGCCCGGAGGGCACGTCGCGGTGCGCGAGGTCGTCGAGCACTTCGGCGCGGTCGCCACGGCGGCAGTCGACGAGGATGGCCGGCTGGCCATGATCTATCAGTACCGCCACGCGCTGGGCCGGCGGCTGTGGGAACTGCCCGCCGGTCTGCTCGACGAACCGGGGGAGGATCCGGCGCAAGCCGCTGCGCGCGAGCTGCGGGAGGAGACCGGGCTGGCGGCCGAGAGCTGGCGGCTGCTGCTCGACGTCGCGCTGTCGCCGGGGTTCTGCGACGAGGCGGTGCGGGTCTATCTCGCCCGCGGGCTGCGTGACGTGGGCCGTCCGCCGGCCGCGCACGAGGAGGCCGACCTGACGGTGCACTGGGTGGACCTCGGGGAGGCCGCCGACATGGTGCTGGCCGGTGAGGTGGTCAATGCGACCGCGGCTGCCGGTGTGCTGGCCGCGTACGCCGTGGTCGTCGATGGCAAGCCGACCCGGCCCACCGACTCACCCTGGGCCGACCGGCCGACCGCGCTGCTGGCCCGGCAGGTGCGCCGGTGACCGTCGGTGCCGAGTGCGCAGTCCTCGGGACGCAGCTGCAGAGCTACCTCGACCACCTCGCGATCGAGCGCGGCGTCGCGGCCAACACCATTACCTCCTACCGGCGCGATCTGCGCCGCTACGCCGAGCACCTCACCCTGCGCGGTGTCGAGGACCTGCGCGCGGTCTCGGAGGACGACGTCAGCGAGTTCCTGATGGCGCTTCGGCGCGGCGACCCCGGATCGGGCACGGCCGGGTTGTCGGCGGTCTCGGCGGCGCGGGCCCTGATCGCGGTGCGCGGACTGCACCGGTTCGCGGCGGCCGAAGGCATCACCGATGTCGATGTGGCCCGGGCGGTCAAGCCCCCCACCCCGAGCCGCCGCTTGCCCAAGAGCCTGTCCCTCGACGAGGTCCTGGCGCTGCTGGAGGGGGCCGGCGGCGACTCGCCCGCCGACGGTCCGCTGACCCTGCGCAACCGGGCTCTGCTGGAACTGCTGTACTCCACCGGCGCACGGATCTCCGAGGCTGTCGGCCTCGACCTCGATGACGTCGACGTCGAGGCGCGGTCGGTGCTGCTGCGCGGCAAGGGCGGCAAACAGCGTCTGGTGCCGGTCGGCAGGCCCGCGATCGCGGCCCTGGAGGCCTATCTGGTCCGCGGCCGACCGGAGCTGGCGCGGCGCGGCCGCGGTATCCCGGCGATCTTCCTCAACGTTCGCGGCGGCCGGCTGTCCCGGCAGAGCGCCTGGCAAGTACTGCAGGACGCCGCCGAGCGAGCGGGTATCGCCGCGGCGGTGTCGCCGCACACCTTGCGGCACTCCTTCGCCACCCACCTGCTGGACGGCGGCGCTGACGTGCGGGTCGTGCAGGAAATGCTGGGGCACGCGTCGGTGACGACCACCCAGATCTACACGCTGGTCACCGTCAACGCCCTGCGCGAGGTGTGGGCGGGCGCGCACCCGCGGGCATGATCGGGCGGGTCGAAGCCTCGTGGGCCCGGGAGGTGGATACACTTTCGCGGATGTCTGCCACGCCACGTCCGAATCGGTGGACCCGCCGGGGGGGAACGGCGTGACCGACGAACAGGATTCAGCCGTTGGACTCACCGGCCGTCCCGCTCGCCGGATCCCGGAACCCAAGCCGCTGACCAAGCACGGACCCGCCGTGGTCATCTCGATGTGCAACCAGAAGGGCGGTGTGGGCAAGACCACGTCCACGATCAACCTGGGCGCCGCGCTGGCCGAATACGGCCGCCGGGTTCTGCTGGTGGACCTCGATCCGCAGGGCGCGCTCTCCGCCGGTCTCGGCGTTCCGCACTACGAGCTGACCAACACCGTGCACAACCTGATGATCGAGCCGCGGGTGGGCATCGACGACGTCTTGATCCACACCTCGGTCGAGGGGTTGGACCTGGTGCCGAGCAACATCGATCTGTCCGCCGCCGAGATCCAGCTGGTCAACGAGGTCGGCCGGGAGCAGACCCTGGCCCGCGCTCTGCGGCCGGTGCTGGATCGCTACGACTACGTGCTCATCGACTGCCAGCCCTCGCTGGGGTTGCTGACCGTGAACGCATTGGCGTGCTCCGACGGGGTGATCATCCCGACCGAGTGCGAGTTCTTCTCGCTGCGTGGCCTGGCCCTCCTCACCGATACCGTCGACAAGGTCCGCGAGCGGCTCAATGCCCGCCTCGGGATCAGCGGGATCGTCGTCACCAGATTCGACTCCCGCACCGTCAACGCTCGCGAGGTCATGGGCCGCGTGCTGGAACGATTCGGCGATCTTGTTTTCGACACGGTGATCGCCCGTACCGTCAGGTTCCCCGAGACCAGCGTCGCCGGCGAACCCATCACCTCCTGGGCTCCGAAATCGACTGGTGCCCAGGCCTACCGAGCGTTGGCCCGCGAGGTCATCGACCGATTCGGCAAGTGACCATCGAAGCCGCCGCAGTCGCACCGGAGCGAGGGTTCCGGGTCCGACTCGACAACTTCGAAGGGCCGTTCGATCTCCTGTTGCAGCTGATCGTCGCGCACCGCCTCGATGTGACCGAGGTGGCGCTGCACGAGGTGACGGACGAGTTCATCGCCTACACCCGCCTGATCGGCCCGGAACTCGGACTCGACGAGACGACCGCATTCCTGGTGATCGCCGCTACCCTGCTCGACCTCAAGGCGGCCCGGCTGCTGCCGGCCGGCGAGGTTCATGATGAGGATGACCTCGCCCTGCTGGAGGTGCGCGATCTGTTGTTCGCGCGGTTGCTGCAGTACCGGGCGTTCAAGCACGTCGCGGAAATGTTCGCCGAGCTGGAAGCGGCCGCGCTGCGCAGCTATCCGCGCGCGGTGGCCCTGGAGGACCGTTTCTCGGATCTGCTGCCCGAGGTGATGATCGGCGTGGACGCGATGCGGTTCGCCGAGATCGCGGCGGCGGCCTTCACCCCGCGACCGATGCCCGTGGTGGCCACCGAGCATCTGCACACCCCGCGGGTGTCGGTGCAGGAGCAGGCGGATCGGGTGATGGAACTCCTCGAACGGCACGGCGTCGGGCAGTGGGTGACGTTTTCCGAGCTGGTCGCAGGCTGTGCGGAGCCGATCCAGATCGTCGGACGGTTCCTGGCGTTGCTCGAGCTGTTCCGGGCCAGGGCGGTGGCCTTCGAGCAGTCCGAACCCCTTGGTGCGCTGCAGGTCTCCTGGACCGGTGATCGGCTGCTCAACACCGATCTGGTCCGAAGCGAGTGGGAAGAGCAGGCCCAGGGATGACGAACGTGGATCTTCCGGACGAGTCAGAGGACCTGTCCGCAGAACTCGATGAGGACGATCTCGGGCGGGTGCTCGAGGCGCTGCTCCTGGTCGTCGACACCCCGGTCAGTGCCGAAACGCTGGCGTCGGTGACCGAGCAGCCGGTGTACCGGGTCAATGCTCAACTGGCGAAACTGGCCTCCGAGCTGTCGGCCCGTCAGAGTGGGATCGATCTACGCGAGATGGGCGGCGGCTGGCGGATGTACACCCGTTCGCGCTTCGCCCCCTATGTCGAGCGGTTGTTGTTGGACGGGGCGCGCTCCAAGCTGACCCGGGCGGCCTTGGAGACGTTGGCGGTGGTCGCCTACCGGCAGCCGGTGACGCGGGCGCGGGTCAGCGCGGTGCGCGGGGTCAACGTCGACGCGGTGATCCGGAGTCTGCTCGCGCGCGGCCTGATCACCGAGGCGGGTACGGATTCCGACACCGGTGCCACCACCTTCGCGACCACCGAGTTGTTCCTCGAACGCCTCGGGCTGTCGTCACTGGCCGAGTTGCCGGACATAGGACCGCTGCTGCCAGATATCGACGTGATCGATGAACTCAGTGAGACGCTCGACATCGAGCCGAGACTGGCGAAACTCACCGGCACGCATGTGGAGAAGACGGTGAGCTTCGATGTCGACACCGACGCTGATGGCTGACTGTGGCTGGCTGTGATTAACGAAGGCGTCCGGTTGCAGAAGGTGCTCTCCCAGGCAGGAATCGCCTCTCGGCGAAACGCCGAACGCATGATCCTGGATGGGCGCGTCGAGGTGGACGGGCGGGTCGTCACCGAGTTGGGGACCCGGGTTGACCCGGATTCGGCCGATATCCGGGTGGACGGGTCCAGGGTGGTGCTCGACGAGTCGATGGTCTACCTGGCAGTCAACAAGCCGGTCGGCATGCACTCGACGATGTCGGATGACCGTGGGCGCCCGTGTATCGGTGATCTCATCGAGCACCGCGTGCGCGGCAATACGGGCCTCTTTCACGTCGGTCGCCTCGACGCCGACACCGAGGGCCTGTTGCTGCTCACCAACGACGGCGAGCTGGCGCACCGGCTAATGCATCCTTCGTTCGAAGTGCCCAAGACCTATCTGGCCACTGTCGAGGGCTCTGTTCCCCGCGGGCTCGGCAAGACCTTGCGCGCGGGTGTCGAACTCGACGACGGGCCGGCCCGGGTGGATCATTTCGCCGTTGTGGACACGGTTCCGGGCAAGACCCTGGTGCGGCTTACGTTGCATGAGGGCCGTAAGCGAATTGTCCGTCGGCTCCTGGCGGCTGCCGGGTTTCCGGTTCGGGCTCTGGTGCGCACCGATGTCGGTCCGGTGTCGCTGGGCGAGCAGCGCCCGGGCAGTATCCGGGCGCTGACTCGCAAGGAAGTCGGGGAGTTGTATCGGGCGGTCGGTCTGTGAGGCACGTCATCGTCGCCGTCGACGGCCCGGCGGGCACCGGGAAGTCCTCGGTGTCCAAGGGTCTGGCCCGCGCACTGCAGGCCCGCTACCTGGACACGGGAGCGATGTACCGGATCGTCACGCTGGCACTGCTGCGCGCCGGCGTGGATCTGGACGATCCGGCAGCCATCGCAGCGGCGGCGGACGTCCCGCTGACCGTCGGACACGATCCCGACGTCGAGCAGGCGCTGCTGGCCGGCGAGGATGTCTCGGTTGAGATCCGCAGCGACGAGGTGACCCGTGCGGTGTCTGCGGTGTCGGCGGTTCCTGAGGTACGCAAACGGCTGGTTCGGCTACAGCAGGAGTTGGCGAGCGGATCGGGCAGCGTGGTGGTCGAGGGTCGCGACATCGGCACGGTGGTTCTGCCGGATGCCGACGTGAAGATATTCCTGACCGCCTCGGCGGAGACGCGGGCCCGACGCCGCCACGACCAGAACAGGGCGGCCGGCCTTTCCGACGATTACGACTCTGTGTTGTCCGACGTGCGACGGCGCGATCACCTCGATTCGACCCGGGCGGTGTCCCCGCTGCGCCCCGCCGCCGACGCGGTGATCGTGGACACCAGCGACATGACCGAGGTCCAGGTGGTCGATCGGCTGCGCGAGTTAGTCGAGCAGCGCGTGGGTACGCAGTGACGCAGGCAGGAAGCCAGGACGGCACCTGGTCCGACGAGTCCGACTGGGAGATCCCCGACGCGCAGGACGGGGCCGACACCGAGGAGGCGGGCGGACCCCCGCCGGTGGTCGCCGTCGTCGGGCGGCCCAACGTCGGCAAGTCGACGTTGGTCAACCGGATCCTGGGTCGGCGTGAGGCCGTTGTGCAGGATCTGCCCGGGGTCACCCGCGACCGGGTGTCGTATGACGCCTCCTGGATCGGGCGGCGGTTTGTCGTGCAGGACACCGGCGGTTGGGAGCCGAACGCCAGGGGACTGCAGCAGCTGGTGGCCGATCAGGCGGCGGAGGCGATGCGAACCGCCGACGCCGTCATCCTCGTGGTCGACGCAGTCGTCGGCGCGACCGCCGGCGACGAGGAGGCCGCCCGCATCCTGCGCCGCTCCGGCAAGCCGGTGTTTCTGGCAGCCAACAAGGTCGACACCGAAAGGGGCGAGGCGGATGCGGCGGCGCTGTGGTCGCTGGGCCTGGGAGAGCCGCGCCCGATCAGCGCGATCCACGGCCGCGGGGTCGCCGATCTGCTGGATGCGGTGGTCGCGGAACTGCCGGATGTGTCGGACGTGGGACAGCCGCGCGGTGGTCCTCGGCGGGTGGCGCTGGTCGGCAAACCGAATGTCGGCAAGAGTTCGCTGCTCAACCGGCTGGCGGGCGCCGAGCGATCGGTGGTCCACGACGTCGCGGGAACGACGGTGGACCCGGTGGATTCGCTGATCGAACTTGGCGGGAAGGTCTGGCGCTTCGTCGACACCGCCGGGCTGCGCAGGCGGGTCGGGCAGGCCAGCGGGCATGAGTTCTACGCCTCGGTGCGCACGCACAGCGCCATCGAGTCCGCCGAGGTGGTGATCGTCTTGATCGACGCGTCCGAACCGCTCAGCGAACAGGACCAGCGCGTGCTGTCGATGGTGGTCGAGGCCGGGCGGGCACTGGTGCTGGCGTTCAACAAATGGGACCTTGTCGACGAGGATCGCCGGTACGTGCTCGAGCGAGAGATCGATCGCGAGCTGGCCCAGATCCGGTGGGCGCCGAGGGTGAACATCTCGGCCAAGACCGGCCGTGCGGTGCAGAAGCTGGT
>VEQY01000107.1 GCA_018882965.1 Mycobacterium sp.
GCCTCGCTTTCCGGCGGCGGGGCCGGGATCCCCGCCGGGTCCCCGCCGACCGCCGCCTCGATCTTCGCGATCGCGCCGCGAGCCGCCGCCGGGTCGATGACGCCGGGGATGTCGGACAGTGCCCGCAGCGCCACCAGCAGCCCGGAGGCCTCCCGGGTCGTCAGCCGCAGCGGCTTGTCCATCCCGGCCGAGAACGTGACGGTGATGGTGTCACCGGTGAGTTCGAAGTCGATCAGGTCCCCGGGGCCGTACCCGGGCAGTCCGCACATCCACAGTTGCTTGACGTCCTGCTCGAGTTGCCGACGGCTGACTCCGAGGTCGGCCGCAGCTTTGGTGTAACTGACACTCGGGTTAGCCGTGAAGTAGGGAACCATGTTGAGCAGCCGCACCAGGCGAGCGGAGACGTGGGTCATCGGCCCGCCGATGTTCCCGCCTGCGCGGTGAGCCGGGCCACCACGTCGGCGCGCAGCGACGGCGGATCGAGCACCAGCGCGTCGGCGCCGTACCCGGCGATCTCACGAGCCAGGTTGTCGATCGCACCCACTTCCAACTCGAGGACCACGCCGTCCCTGCCGTTGACGGTCCGCCGCACGGTCGGCCGCCCGGCGCGGCGCAGCGCCGTTCCGTGACCGTCGGCGACCCACACCGTGGCCTGCCCGCCGCTGGAGGCCTCCCCGATCGCCCGCTCGACCACGTCCCGCAGGTCCAGATCCTCCGGGCCGGACACCGTGCCGTGCGGCTCGAGCGGCGTGACCTCGGCGATCCTGGACAGCCGGAAGATCCGGGTCGCCGCGCGATCCCGGTCGTGGCCGACGAGGTACCAGCGCCCGCGTGCGGTGACCACCCCCCACGGTTCGACCGTGCGCTCGGTGTAGGCGTCGACGGGAGTGGGCCGGTGCCGGAAGGCGACGGCCTGACCGGCGTCGATCGCCGCGACCAGGACCCCCAGCACCTCCTCGGATCCGCGCAGGCCGGTAGGGCCGGCGCCGGTGCTGATCGCGACCGGGGCCGACGGATCGACCTCCACCCCGGCCGCGCGCAGCTTGAGCAGCGCGTTCTGGGTGGCGGTGATCAGCTCCGGCGACTCCCACAGCTTGGTGGCGACGGCCACCGCCGCCGCCTCCTCGGGTGTCAGGTCGATGTCGGGCAGGGAGTACTTGTCGGGTTTGATCCGATATCCGTCGACCGCGTCGAAGGAGCGGACACGTCCGGTCTCCAGCGGGATGCCGAGGTCGCGCAACTCGTTCTTGTCCCGCTCGAACATCCGGGAGAACGCCTCGTCGCTCGCACAGTCGCCGTAGCCGTAGACGGTGGCGCGAATGCGCTCGGCCGTGAGATAGCCGCGGGTGGAGAGCAGCGCGATGACCAGGTTCATCAACCGCTCGACTCTGGCGATGGCCACGGCGCCACCTTAGCCCGAACAACGGCTTCGGGCCCTTCACCGCGGCGAGCGTTCGCCGGGTGCGTCACATGCTGGCGATCAGCCGCCGTACCCGCTCGTCGCTGGAGCGGAAGGGGTCCTTGCACAGCACGGTGCGCTGGGCCTGGTCGTTGAGCTTGAGGTGCACCCAGTCGACGGTGAAGTCGCGTCCGGCCTGCTGGGCGGCGCTGATGAACTCCCCGCGGAGCTTGGCCCGGGTGGTCTGCGGCGGGGTGTCGACGGCCGCCTCGATCTCCTCGTCGGTGGTCACCCGGGCTGCCAGGCCCTTGCGCTGGAGCAGGTCGAACACGCCCCGGCCGCGCTTGATGTCGTGATAGGCGAGGTCGAGCTGGCTGATCTTGGGGTCCGACAGTTCCATGTTGTAGCGGTCCTGGTAGCGGGCGAACAGCTTGCGCTTGATCACCCAGTCGATCTCGGTGTCGACCTTGGCGAAGTCCTGGCTCTCCACCGCGTCGAGCTGCCGGCCCCACAGATCGATCACCTGCTCGAGCTGGGTGTTGGATTCGCGGGACTGGAGATAGTCGACCGCGCGGGCGTGATACTCCCGCTGGATGTCCAGCGCGCTGGCCTGCCGTCCGCCGGCCAACCGCACCGGCCGACGCCCGGTCAGGTCGTGGCTGACCTCTCGGATCGCGCGAATCGGGTTGTCCAGCGAGAAATCCCGGAACGGCACTCCAGCCTCGATCATCTCCAGCACCAGGGCGGCGGTGCCGACCTTGAGCATGGTCGTGGTCTCGCTCATGTTGGAGTCGCCGACGATCACGTGCAGTCGGCGGTACTTCTCGGCGTCGGCGTGCGGCTCGTCGCGGGTATTGATGATCGGGCGCGACCGGGTGGTCGCGCTGGACACGCCCTCCCAGATGTGCTCGGCCCGCTGCGAGAGGCAGAACGTTGCCGCCTTCGGTGTCTGCAGCACCTTGCCCGCCCCGCAGATCAACTGCCGGGTGACCAGGAACGGCAGCAGCACATCGGAGATCCGGGAGAATTCCCCCGCCCGAACGATCAGGTAGTTCTCGTGGCAGCCGTAGGAGTTGCCGGCTGAGTCGGTGTTGTTCTTGAACAGGTAGATGTCCCCGCCGATGCCCTCGTCGATGAGGCGCTGCTCGGCGTCGACCAGCAGGTCCTCGAGCACACGCTCACCCGCCCGATCGTGGGTGACCAGCTGGATCAGGTTGTCGCACTCGGCGGTCGCGTACTCGGGATGGCTTCCGACGTCGAGGTACAGCCGAGCGCCGTTGCGCAGGAACACGTTGGAACTGCGGCCCCAGGAGACCACCCGCCGGAACAGATAGCGGGCGACTTCGTCCGGGCTGAGCCTGCGATGGCCGTGAAACGTGCAGGTGACACCGAACTCGGTCTCGATGCCCATGATTCTGCGCTGCACGCAGACGAGCCTACTGGTTGGGCTCGCCCTCGGTAGCGGCGGCCGAACCCGCCTCGGGCAGCATCGTCTCCAGCGCCGCACCGGTGATCCGCCGGAACGCTCGCCGGGGCCGGCTGGCGTCGAGGACGGCGACCTCCAGCGTCGAGGGACCCAGCGCGCGCGGCTCGGCCGGCGGCGTGGCGTTGCCGGCCGTGCTGGCGATGCCGGCCCGCAGCGCGTCGACGGCGATCCGCAGCGCCTCGGCCAGAGCGGCGTTCTCGGAGTAGGAGGACTTCAGCGCGGAGATGATCGGATCGGTCGTGCCGCCCATCACCACGAAGTGCGGCTCGTCGGCGATCGAGCCGTCGTAGGTGATGCGGTAGAGCTCGGGCGCCCTGCTCTCGCCGTGGTGGGCGACCTCGGCCACGCACAGTTCGACCTCGTAGGGCTTTGCCTGCTCGGTGAAGATGGTCCCCAGCGTCTGGGCGTAGACGTTGGCCAGCTGTCGGCCGGTCACGTCCCGGCGGTCGTAGGCGTACCCGCGGGTGTCCGCGTATTGAATTCCGCCGCGGCGCAAGCTGTCGAACTCGTTGAAGCGACCGACAGCCGCGAACCCAACGCGATCGTAGATCTCGCTGACCTTCTGCAACGACCGCGACGGGTTCTCCGCGACGAACAACACCCCGTCGGCATAGGCCAGGGTCACGACGCTGCGGCCCCGGGCGATTCCCTTGCGGGCGATCTCGGAGCGTTCACGCATCGCCTGCTCAGGCGAGATGAAATAGGGGAAGCTCATGCGTCCGCCCGAGGTGCCTCATTGCCCGGTCCGTCACCAGGACCGAAATCCTTGACGCGCGAACGGCTCTCGATCACCTGACGCGCCAGGCGCACGATCCGGTCCTCGGCCACGTCTCGGGCGCCACCGGAGTCGATGGTGACGGCGGTGGGGAAGATACCCCGAACAAGGTCGGGTCCCCCGGTGGCGGAGTCGTCGTCGGCGGCATCGTAGAGCGCCTCTACCGCTACCTTGAGGGCCGAGTCGGCATCGGTCACCGCGGAGAAGAGCTTCTTCATCGACGCTCTGGCGAACAGCGAGCCCGATCCGACCGCCTGGTAGCCCTCCTCCTCGATGTGCCAGCCGCCGGCGGCGTCGAAGGTGACGATGCGCCCGGCGGCCTGCAGGTCCGGGGCGTCGACGTCGAAGCCGACCAGCAGGGGTAGGGCCACGAAACCCTGCAGAGCGGCTCCCAGGTTGCTGCGCACCATGATGGCCAATCGATTGACCTTGCCCGCAAAGGTCATCGGCACGCCCTCGAGCTTTTCGTAGTGCTCGAGTTCGACCGCGTAGAGCCGCGCGAACTCGACCGCGAGAGCGGCGGTGCCGGCGATACCGGTGGCGGTGTAGTCGTCGGTGATGTACACCTTCTGGACGTCACGGCCGGCGATCATGTTGCCCTGCGTGGAGCGCCGGTCTCCGGCGATCAGCACCCCGCCGGGGTACTTCAGCGCGACGATCGTGGTGCCGTGCGGCAAGCCGGTGGCATCCCCGGGAACCTCGGAACCCCGCGCGGCGGGCAGCAGTTCGGGGGCCTGGCTGCGCAGGAACTCTGAGAACGACGACAGGTCGACGCGAGCGGCGGAACCGGGGAGTCCCGGAGACGGGAAGGGTGAGGGGGTGGCCAGCCGATCAGGTTTCGGCCAGGTCACTGTCCGCCCTTTTGGACGTAGGCCCGCACGAAGTCCTCAGCGTTCTCCTCGAGCACGTCGTCGATCTCGTCGAGCAGATCATCGGTCTCCGCGGCGAGTTTCTCGCGCCGCTCCTGGCCGCCACCTGCGTCACCCTTGAGGTCGTCGTCCTCGCCGCTGCCGCCACCACGCCTGGTCTGTTCCTGAGCCATCGCTGCCTCCTACTTCCCCGCCCGGTTTCACGGCCGAAACCCACAGTACCGTCCGGAGACACCGTCCGGAGACCATCCGATCTCGGCAGCGGCCCTGATCCGGGGCGCACGGGCGGTGAATCGCCGGCGGGCTACCTGGTGAGCTGCTCCACGAGTTCGGCGGCGCTGCCGACTGAGTCCAGCAACGCCCCGACGTGGGCCTTGCTGCCCCGCAGAGGCTCCAGCGTGGGGATGCGGACCAGCGAGTCGCCGCCGAGGTCGAAGATCACCGAGTCCCAACTGGCGGCTGCGATGTCGGCTCCGAATCGGCGCAGGCACTCGCCCCGGAAATAGGCCCGGGTGTCGGTCGGGGGGTTGTCCACCGCGTCGAGCACCTGCTGCTCGGTGACGAGGCGCTTCATCGACCCCCGCGCCACCAGCCGGTTGTAGAGGCCCCGGTCCAGCCGGACGTCGGAATACTGCAGGTCCACCAGTTGCAGCCGGGGCGCCGACCAGCTCAGGTTCTCGCGATGCCGGAACCCCTCAAGCAACCGCAGCTTCGCCGGCCAGTCCAGCAACTCCGCGCACTCCATCGGGTCGCGCTCGAGCAGATCCAGCACGTGCGCCCAGGTCTCGACGATGTCGGACGCACGCGCGTCGGGCTCCCGGCCGTCGAGCAGCTTGATCACGCGATCGAGGTAGACCCGCTGCAGAGCCAACGCGGTGAGTTCGCGCCCGTCAGCCAGCGCCACCGTCGCGCGCAGCGTGGGATCCCGGCTGATGACGTGGACGGCGTGCACGGGACGGGCCAGGGCGAGGTCGCTCAAGTCGAGGCCGTGCTGAGGACCCTCCTCGATCAGGTCGAGCACCAGGGCGGTGGTGCCCAGCTTGAGATAGGTGGAGGTTTCGGCGAGGTTGGCG
>VEQY01000052.1 GCA_018882965.1 Mycobacterium sp.
CCAAGACCGAGTCCCCACCCGCGTCCCCACCCGCGTCCCCACCCGCCTCACCAACGGGTAACGCTCCGTCGCCGACGGAGAAGGCGCCGGCGCTGCCCACCGGCGGACCGAACTCCTTCACGCCCTCGGTGAAGGCGCCCGCGGCACCGACCGCGCTGCCCGGCAATGTGATCACCGGGCAGTAATCAACAGGTCAGATCGCCAGGGACCACGCGATCGACGAAGTAGCGGATGACCGTGTCGTCCACGCACGCGTCGCCGTCGAACACCGCGGTGTGCTGCGTCGCGTCATAGGTGATCAGCGGTGCCCGCAACTGGCGGGCCAGATCCACTCCCGCCGCATAGGGTGTCGCAGGATCGCGGGTGGTGGATACGACGACGACACTGCCCGGCGGGGCAGGTTGGGCGGCCCGCGGCGCTGAGGTCGCGGGAACCGGCCAGAAGGCGCACAGATCGCGCGGCGCATGGCCGGTGAAATCGCCGTAGGACAGGAAGGGTGCCAGCTCGCGGGCTTTGCGGTCGGCCTCGACCCAGACGGCGGGATCGGCCGGTGTGGGCGAGTCGACGCAGCGAATCGCGTTGAAGGCGTCCTGATCGTTGCCGTAGTGTCCGTCGTCATCGCGACCCTCGTAGTCGTCGGCGAGCAGCAGCAGGTCATCAGCGTCAGTGCCGCGCTGCAGGGCCGTGAGTCCGCTGGTCAGGTACTTCCAGTACGTCGGTGTGTAGAGCGCGTTGACGGTTCCGGTGATGGCGTCGGCATAGCTGAGGCCGCGGGGGTCTGAGGTCGGGGCGGGCTGGGCCACCAGTGGGTTCACCAGCCGGTGGTAGCGGCTCACCCACTGCGCGGGGTCTGTACCCAGCGGGCAGGCCGGCGACTCCGCGCAGTCCGCCGCGTACTCCCCGAAAGCGAGTTGGAATCCGGCCATCTGCGCGACGACCGCCTCCACCGGGTCGCGTGCGGGATCGACCGCACCGTCGAGGACCATGGTGCGCACCCGGTCGGGGAACTGCGCCAGGTACTCCGATCCGAGCAGGGTGCCGTAGCTGTAGCCCAGATAGTTGATCTGGTCCTCGCCGAGCGCCCGTCGGACCAGGTCCATGTCCCGGGCAGCCGAGGCGGTTCCGACCCCGGCCAGGAAGGCCTTACCCATCCGGTCGAGGCACTTCTGCGCCAGCGACCGGTCGAGGCCCTCGATCGCCGCTACGCCGGCCGGGCTGTAGTCGACCATGGGTTCGCGGCGCCACGCGTCGAACTCCTCGTCGGTGCGACACCGCAGCTGCGGTGTGGAGTAGCCGACACCGCGCGGGTCGAACCCGACCAGGTCGAAGTGCTCGGCGACGGGGCTGCCGCTGAGCAGGTCGGCGAGGTTCACGACGGAGTCGACGGCCGAGGCCCCCGGTCCGCCGGGGTTCATCAGCAGCACACCCAGGCGGCGCCCCTCGGCCGGGACCCTGATGATCGCCAGGTCCGCGCGCTCCCCGGTCGGGTCGGCATCATCCACCGGCACCGAGATGGTGGCGCACTGGGCAGAGGGCAGGAAGGCGTCGGCGATGAGATTCTCGCAGCCGATCCAGGCCGGTTGCGGCGTCGTCGTGTGTCCGGCGTCCGGCGCGGCGTGGACCGGTCCGGCCGCGATCCCCACGGCGACAACGACACTCGACAGCGCCACGCCGGGACGCAGCGCGGCGAGCGCAGCCCGTACGACCGGGCCTGAGCGTGGCATGGTCGCCATCGTGGCATCTCAGCGCGGCGGGACGGCCCGCCCGACGGTCACGCCGCGGTATCGGAAGGGTGGCAGTTCAGCACGTCGCGTCGGGCGGCGGCAGGGTCAGGTCGGTGAGGTAGGCCGCGGCGTAGTCGTCCACGCACTGCTCGCCCTGGAACACCACGGTGTGCTGAGTGCCGTTAAAAGTCAGCAATGCGCCACCCAGTTGCTTGGCGAGATCCACCCCGGCCTGGTAAGGGGTGGCCGGGTCGCCGGTGCTGGAAACCACCAGAACCGGCGGCAGCCCGGGGGCGCTAACGGCGTGCGGGGTGCTCGTCGGCGGAACCGGCCAGAATGCGCAGGCACTCAGCGGCGCGTGGCCGGTGAACTCGCCGTAGCTCATGAACGGGGCGACTTCTCGCAGTCGGCGGTCCTCATCGACGACCTTAGAGCGATCACTGATCGGCGGCTGGTCGACACAGTTGACCGCGATGCGCGCGTCGGTGGCGTTGGTGTAGCGGCCCTCGGAGTCGCGGCGCATGTACATGTCGGCCAGCGCGAGCAACGTGTCGCCGCGACCGTTGGCCAACTCGCTGAGACCCTGGGTGAGGTGACGCCACAGATTGGGCGAGTACAGCGCCATGATCGTGCCGATCAAGGCGTCGCCGTAGCTGAGCCCGCGCGGGTCGCGGGTCGCGGCGGGATCGCTGACCAGCGGGTCGACCATGCTGCGATAGATGTCGACGGACTTGGCCGGGTCGGTGCCCAGCGGGCAGTCCGGGTCCTGGGCACAGTCGGCGGCGTAGTCGTCGAAGGCCTGCTGGAACGCGGCGGCCTGGTCGATGTCGGATTGGATGGGGTCGGCGTTGGGGTCCACGGCGCCGTCGAGGATCATCGCCCGAACCCGGTCGGGGAAGGTCTCGGCGTAGGCCGATCCGATCCTGGTGCCGTAGGAGTAGCCGATGTAGTTGAGCTTCTCGTCGCCGACGGCTGCTCGCAGCGCGTCGAGATCCTTCACGACGCTGGCGGTGCCGACGTTGGCGAGGAATTCAGGACCCATTTTGTCGATGCACCGCTGGACGAAGGCCTTGGTTTCACCCTCGATCCGCTGCACTCCCTGTGGGCTGTAGTCCACCTGGGGGTCGGCGCGCAGCCGGTCGTTGTCGGCGTCGGAGTTGCACCACAGCGCCGGGGTCGATGCGCCGACTCCGCGGGGGTCGAAGCCGACGAGGTCGAACCGCTCGCGGACACCGGCGGGCAGGTTCTCGACGATGCCTGCGGCCGCTTCGATCCCGGACTCCCCCGGCCCGCCCGGGTTGATGATCAGCGATCCGATCTTCTCCCCGGTGGCCGGGAACCGGATCAGGGCCAGCGTCGCGACGGGGCCGTCCGGGCGCGTGTAGTCGACCGGGACCGCGATCTTCCCGCACTGAGCGCCCGCGGGGATCGGCAGCGCCTCGCCGCCGCCACCGGCCCGGCCGCAGTTCGACCAGGTGACCGGCTCGCCGATCTGAGGCTCGGCCACCACCGCCCGTCCGCCCACCACCGCACTGCAGCCCGCGCTGGCCGCGAGCAGCGCGGCGGTGGTCAGGAATGCCAGCGGAGCGGATGCGACACGGGAACGCGGGTACGACCTCATGCCGAATATGCTGCCACGTCGGTCCGAATACGCAGGAAGGCCGACCCGCGCCGGCTGCTAAACCGCCATTCCCTCAGCAGTTGCCCGGCCTTGCCTACCAGATCGACGGCGACTGCAGAGCCCACCGACGACGACCGGACGCCGAGGCGCCGTCCGGGTGAATTCCGATCGAGATGACGGCCGGATTCTGAGTGATCTCATCCGTGCTGGTCGCGACTAGCCGTGTGTAGATCGTGCCGAAGCCGGCGATGCCCGACTGGCCGGTGATCGGAGGTTTATCCGGGAAGTTGATCTCCTCGGCGGTGTTGTAGAGGTCGCCGGTGAAGGTCGCGCTCATCGAGCAATCACCGGTGTCACCCGGCGAGGCGCAAATGGTGAAGGAAAAGGGACGACTGGTTTGGCCATTCCTCGTGTCGAAGCGAGGATCGATTGTCTGGCTGTTCTCGATGAACACGGACTCGTCGGTCGGGAACCGCCCGGAACTCTGATCGGTAGGCGTGCCCGCGATGTGGGCGCCCTCGACGTCGTAGAGGATGAAGATCGGGTAGGGGGTGGTGTTCTTGAACTTCAGATTGAACAGGTACTGGTTGTAGTCCAGTGATTCCCCCGGGGCTGATGGCATGGGTTCGGCCGTGGCCGCGGGCGTGACGCCGCTGCCACCTGAGACCACGGCTGCGAGCGCTCTACTGACCGAGCCACCGGGGATGCCCGGTCCCAACGCCCGGCCACTCGCGGCAGCCGCGCGCGGCGCCGCGACCGTATCCGCGGCAGGTTTGGCGCGCGATCCCGCGCCGCGCGACGGAGACGCCGATTGGCCCCGAGACGGACCCACCGCCGCGGTGGCCTTTGAGCCCCTGTCCGCGACATCGGACGCCGAAGCGTCCGCCGGGGCATCGGAGTCATCGGCGTGGGCCGTCGGCATGGCCGCGATCGCGGCGCCCACACCCAGGCCCAGCGCTAACAACCCCACCCGCGCCACGAACTGCGAACCGGAAAACGACATGGAACCCTCCTGACCTCGACAACCCCGGTAAACGAGTCGTATCTAACCAGTCAGGCTTTGCGGGCCGCGAGCAACTCGGCGATTCCAGAAGCGAAGCCGTCGGCCATGTCCCACAGATCGGGGAGCAGCTCCGGGCAGGAGATCAGCCCGACATTGAGCTTCCCGTTGAGCGACAGAACGGTGATGTTCAGGCCGGCGCCGTGGAAGATCGGCCCGAGCGGGTACATCGCCTCCACCTCGGCGCCGAGGAAATAGAGCGGAATCTGCGGCCCCGGGACGTTGGAGATCACCAGGTTGTGAACCGGCCGCTCGGTCAGCCGGGTGCGCGCATACAGCCGCATCGCCACCCCGAACACCGCCGGGCCGGCGAACTGGCTCCAATCCTGCAGCAGGGTGGCGCCGATCGCCGAGCTGTGCTCCTTGGCGGAGTCGTTGGCCGCCGCGATCGCCATCAACCGCTCAGCGGGATCGGCGATCTCGGTGTGCAGGCTGGAGAACAGCCCGGAAACCTGGTTGCGGCCGGGACGATCGGAACGGTCGTGCACCGACACCGGGACCATCGCCACAAGACTGGCGTCGGGTAGCTCATCGCGGTCGAGCAGATACTTTCGCAGCACGCCCGCCACCAGCACCATCACCACGTCGTTGAGCTTGACCCCGTAGCGGTCCTTGACCTTCTTGACGTCGGCAAGCTCGAGTTGGCTGAACGCGACGTTGCGGTGCGCGGTGATGCTGGCGTTGAACGGCGTGGGCGGAGCGGCGAACGGGTTGGCCATCGTCCGGCCCCCGGCCGCCCGGCGCACCGTGTCGACCACGGTCGATACGGTGGCCGGCAGCACGCTGGTGGCCAAACTGACCGGCCGGGCGGCGAACCGGCCCAGACCGCCGAGTGCGATCCGCAATGCGTTGGTGGTCCCGGAGGCCTGCACCGGCTCCGGCGGCGGCGCTGCCGGCTCGGTGCTGCACAACTGCGACATCAGGTTCGCGCCGGTGACCCCGTCGACGGCCGCGTGGTGAACCTTGGTCAGCACGGCCAGCCGCCCGCCCTCCCGGGCGTCCGTGCCGCCGAGGCCCTCGATCACCCACATCTCCCAGAGCGGGTGACGGCGATCCAGCGGCAGCGCGGCGAGATGCCCGCAGATCTCCGCGAGCTCCTCGCGACCGCCGGGTGCGGGTAGCCCCACCCGGTGCAGATGGCGCTCGACGTCGAAGTCCTCGTCCTCGACCCACACCGGGTGGTCGAGGTTGAGGAAGCTGTTGGCCAGCTTCTCCCGGAAGGCCGGGATGGCCTGAACCCGCAGGGCGAGCTCGTCGCGCAGCCGGGCGAAGCTGTAGCCGCCCGGGATCGTGGCGGCATCCAGTTCGAGCACCGAGCAGACATGCAGGGGCTGAGTGGAGGTCTCCAGGTAGAGGAAGCTGGCGTCCAGCCCGCTGAGCCGCTGTAGGCGCTGCATCTCACCGATGGTAGGGCGATGACGCTGTGAGCAAACCCACTACCGCGCAGATACCGCGTCCGCGCCCGCCGGTGGCACACTGAGGGGGTCAACCCGAACCCGGGGACCCGAACGGGCCACGAGGATCGATCCGACGAACACTGGGAACAGCCATGTCAGAGCATTCGCTCTACGGCGGGTCCAGCGCACCCGCACCCGCTGCGACCCGCTCGCGGGTCCGCACCCTGCACCTGCAGCGGATGAAGGCCGAAGGCCACAAGTGGGCAATGCTGACCGCCTACGACTTCTCCACCGCCCGGGTTTTCGACGAGGCCGGGATTCCGGTACTGCTCGTGGGGGATTCCGCGGCCAATGTGGTCTACGGCCACGACACCACGGTGCCGGTCACCGTCGACGAATTGATCCCCCTGGTCCGCGGCGTGGTGCGCGGCGCACCGCACGCCCTGGTGGTCGCCGACCTGCCGTTCGGCAGCTACGAGGCCGGCCCCGAGCAGGCCCTGGCCACCGCGGTGCGGTTCCTCAAGGAGGCCGGCGCGCAGGCGGTCAAACTCGAGGGCGGTGAGCGGGTCAGCGCTCAGATCGCCACCCTGGCCGCCGCCGGCGTGCCCGTGATGGCCCACATCGGCTTCACCCCGCAGAGCGTCAACGGCCTGGGCGGGTTCCGGGTGCAGGGCCGCGGCGACGCCGCTGAGCAGACGATCGCCGACGCCATCGCCGTCCAGGAGGCCGGCGCGTTCGCGGTGGTCATGGAGATGGTCCCGGCCGAACTGGCCACCCAGATCACCGGCAAGCTGACGATCCCGACCATCGGTATCGGCGCCGGACCCAACTGCGACGCCCAGGTCCTGGTGTGGCAGGACATGGCCGGGCTGACCAGCGGACGAAGCGCGACGTTCGTCAAGCGTTTCGGTGACGTGGGCAGCGAGCTGCGGCGTGCCGCCACCCGGTACGCCGAGGAGGTCGCCGCCGGATCCTTCCCGGCTGAGGAGCACAGTTTCTGACCGCTGGGCGGTCGTTCACCTCGATGTGCGACCCTGAGCGCGATCGCAACCACGGGGATACGCGCGGAAGGTGACGTTGACAGAGTCCACAGCCGGGTCCACGTCCGGCGGCCCAACACGTCACCTCGAACTCGAACGCAAATACGACGTGCCCGATGAGGCGGTGTCTCCGTCGTTCGAGGGCCTCGCGGCGGTCGCCCGGGTCGAGACACTTCCCGTGCAGTCCCTCGACGCCGTCTATTTCGACACCGCCGACCATGCCCTGGCCGCTCGCCGGGTGACGCTGCGCCGCCGCAGCGGCGGTCCCGACGCGGGGTGGCATCTCAAGCTGCCCCCGGGTCCCGGGGCCCACGCGGACGCGCGGACCGAGGTCCGGGCACCCCTCGGCGCCGGGGGGGCAACCGCGGGGCCTCCTGAGGAATTGCTCGACGTCATCCGGGCGATCGTGCGCGACCGTCCACTCATGCCGGTGGCACGCATCGCGACAACCCGCGGCACCGCGGTGCTTCGCGGCACCGACGGCACGGCGCTGGCCGAGTTCTGCGACGATCGGGTCCGAGCCCACACCATCGACCCTGTCGACGGCAGCACCGGCACCGAGGAGAACTGGCGGGAATGGGAGCTCGAACTCACCGATCCGGACACCGACGACCCGTCCGGCCTGCTCACCCGTTTAGGCAATCGGCTGGCTGACGCCGGCGCACGGCCGGCCGGCCATGGCTCGAAACTGGCCAGGGTGCTCGGCGCCGCCGTACCGCAGCGTCCCGCACCACCTCGTGATCCGGTGCACCGGGCGGTCGCCGGGCAGATCGAACGTCTGCTGGAGTGGGACCGCGGGGTGCGCGCGGACGCCGACGACGCCGTGCATCAGATGCGGGTGGCGACACGGCAGATCCGCAGCCTGCTGCAGGCCTCCGAGGACGCTTTCGGGCTCACCGACGACGCCTGGATTCTGGGCGAACTGCGCGAACTTGCCGCCGTGCTCGGAGTCGCCCGCGACGCCGAGGTGCTCGCCGCGCGGTACCACCACGCTCTGGAGGCCCTGCCGCCCCATCTCGTTCGCGGTCCCATCCGCGATCGCCTGGTCGGCGGTGCCCGCCGCCGCTACGAGGCCGGGCTGCGCAGATCGGTGAGCGCGATGCGCTCCGAGCGCTATTTCCGGCTGCTCGATGCACTCGACGCGCTTGTCGTAGCCCAGCCTCCGGCACCCGACAGCGCGGCGGGCCACCCGCCGGCCTCCATCTCTTCGAGTTACCGGCGAGTGCGCAACGCCACCAAGACGGCCAAGGAGGCCGCCGAGACCAACCGCGACGACGCATTGCACCGGATTCGCAAGGCCGCCAAGCGATTACGCTACGTCGCCGCCGCGACCGGCGACACCGAGGTCGCCGAGCGGTCGAAAGTCATCCAGAGCCTGCTCGGCGATCACCAGGACAGCGTGGTCAGCCGCGCTCATCTGATGCAACAGGCCGAGACCGCACACGCCGCCGGCGAAGACACCTTCACCTATGGTCTGCTCTTCCAGCAGGAAGCCGACCTGGCCCGGGTATGTCGCGAGCAGCTCGACGGGGCGCTCAAGACGCTGCGGCGCAGTGTCCGCAGGGCGCGTCGACACTGAGAAGCCCAAACCCACCGAAGAACGCGCGCGTTGCCTTGACCGATCGGGGAGGTTGCAAGATCGACGACCACCCGAAGAAGTTGCGCACACGACACATCACGATGATCACCCTGGGCGGGATCATCGGGTCCAGTTTGTTCGTCGGCTCGGGCAACGTCGTGCGCTCAGTGGGTCCCGCGGCGGTGCTGTCCTATCTGATCGGCGGGCTTCTGGTCTTCCTGGCGATGCGGATGCTCGGTGAAATGGCCGCATCCCGGCCGGAGGTCGGATCCTTCATGGAGTACGCCAGGGTTGGCCTCGGCGACTGGGCCGCCTACCTGGTCGGGTGGCTGTACTGGTACTTCTGGGTCGGAGTGATCGCGTTCGAGGCGGTGGTCGGCGGAGCGATCCTGCACGGGTGGATACCCGCCCTCGCGCCGTGGGTTTTCTCGGTACTGCTTCTGTTGGTCTTCACGGCGACGAATCTGTTCTCGCTGCGCTCCTTCGGTGAGGTCGAGTTCTGGCTCGCCAGTGTGAAGGTCATCGCGATCGTGGTCTTCCTGGTCGTCGGAACGCTGTTCGCGCTAGGGATCTGGCCCGGCTCGCATCTCTCGATACCCAACCTGTGGACCCATGGCGGATTCGCGCCCATGGGGGTGTGGCCCATCGTCGCAGGCGTCGCCGTGGTGATCTTCTCCTACTTCGGAACCGAGATCGCGGTGATGGCGGCGGCGGAGTCGGTGGACCCCGCCAAGGGAATCCGGCAGGCCACCCAGACCGTGGTGTGGCGAATCCTGCTGTTCTTCGTCGGCGGTGTGTTGATCATCGTCACCGTCGTGCCCTGGGACGAACTGCCCGACCCGAAGAAAACCGCCCCGTTCGCCTACATCTTCGGCCTTTTCGGGCTGCACGGCGCGCAGACCTTCATGACCGCGGTGATCCTCACCGCGGTCTGCTCGGTGCTCAACTCCGGCTTGTACTCGTCGGCCCGCATGCTCGCCGCGCTCGCAGGCAAGGGGTTCGCTCCCCGGGCGGTCGCCCGCAGCGCCCGCGGCGTCCCCGTCTTCGCCGTGCTGGCGGCGACCATCGGCGGGTACGTCGCCGTCGTGGTGAACTACCTTGCGCCGCAGTCGGGCATCTTCGACTTCATCATGAGTTCCGCCGGTCTGGTGGCCCTGTTCGTCTACTCGTTCATCGCGGCTACCCAGATCAGCCTGCGCTCGGCGATGACCCCTGAGCAGACGGCCGCGCTGAAGCTCCGGGTCTGGTTGCACCCGTGGCTGGGGATACTGGTGATCGCCTCGGTGATCGGCATCGTGATCGTGATGTTCATCGACCCCGCCGGCCGCGACCAGGTGCTGACCAGCCTGGTATCGGTGTCGGTCCTGCTGGCGGCGTGGCCCTTCGTGCGCGCATCGCTGCGGGCGCGGGGCGGACGAGTTGGCCTGTAAGCCGGATTCTGTCCCGCCGCGCCGAGACGCGGCGGCAGCGACCATCCATCTGGGCACACCGTCGCCGGGTACCTCAAGCGGCCTACCCGCAGGCTCGGGCGAGCAGCCCTCGAGCGCCTGCGCAGCCGCACGGATGCGGCCTTCTGGCCTTGCTTCGGGTGGGGTTTACCGAGCCATCCCGGTCACCCGGGATGCTGGTGCGCTCTTACCGCACCGTTTCACCCTTACCTGTCACCCCCGGAAGCCCGGCAGCGGCAGGCGGTCTGTTCTCTGTGGCACTGTCCCGCGAGTCACCTCGGATTGCCGTTAGCAATCACCCTGCTCTGTGAAGTCCGGACTTTCCTCGACCCGCTGTGCAGCGGGCCGCGGCCGCCCGGCCAACTCGTCCGCGCTATGTAACCTACTGGGTCGCTCCGATGTTCCGCGAGCGGCCGGTGGGCAGCGGCTCGCCGCCTACCAGCGGCTTGGTCCGTCGCCCTTGGGTGCCATGTGCCAGTCGGCTTTGCGGTAGACCAGCCAGCGCATATCGATCGGGCACTCCTCGCGCGGGACGTCGAAGGTGTCCTGGCCGCAGACCCAGGCCGCATACCAGCTGGTCGGCGGCCAGGACTCGGCGGGCAGGTGCTCCTTCTCGTAGTCGTAGACCGACTCGTCGGAGACCAGTTCCAGCGGCAGCATCGCCGCCGCGGCCGCCACCTCCGGATAGGTGAAGATCGACGTGTAGGTCTGCTGGCCGAGTTCGCGCGCCGCGTTATCGGGGGTGTATCCGCCGCGGGCCAGAAACGTGTTGAACACCAGCCGGCCGCCGGGGGCCAGCACGCGGGCGGCCAGCTCGAAGATCCGGCGCAACTGATCGGTGTTGCGGAAGTCCGAGACCACCTCCGAGAGGAGGACCAGCTGGTAGTCGTCGCGCAGATCCTCGGTCGTCGCGAAGACGTCGCGCTGCAGCACCCGTACGTTCAGACTCTCCCGCTGCGCCTCGCCGCCGATGATCTCGGCGAACTTCTCGGTCATCTCGACCGCGTCGACCGGGTGACCGCGCCGGGCCAGCGCCAGGCTGTTGCGGCCGGTCCCCGCCCCGATGTCCAGCACCGGGAACGACGCCGGGTCGGCGGCCTCACCGGCCAGCGCCCAGATCCGGGCGTCGGGTTCGGTGCCGAAGTACGGCGGCTCGCGGGTGGCGACCCAGTTGTTGTAGGCGCCCTCGACGGTGAACCACACGGGCTTCACCGAGTAGCTGACGGTCAGACCGACGGGTGCCTCGTAGCTGATCACGATGTCCGATCGCGGCGACTCCAGATACGCCGCGGTGAGCTGGCCACGCAGCACCTCGCGCATGTGCGCGAGTTCCTCGGCGTTGAACTGGACCCCGATCGCGCTGAAGGTGCGGTCGCACATCGCGACGTACTCGTCGACCATGCCCGGCACGGCCGGCAGGGTGATCGTCCCGTTGACCACGGCACGCCGGAGCAGCCGGCGCGTCAGCGCGTCACGCGGGGGTGCCGAGGTCGGTTCGGTCGGCGGGTTTTCCACACCGCATCTCTACACGATGTGCGGGTCCGGAGGCCAGTCCGCGGCCGCGGACCGCTATTCGCGCAAGTAGGAGGTGTCGTTGACCAGCCGGACCGATGCCCCGCTGTCGGGATAGAACTCCGCCACGCTCAGCGAGGCCAGGTCCAGGTGCAGGCGCTGCAGGATGGAGGGGCCCGCACCCAGCGCCTGACGCAGCAGCGTCTTGATCGGCGTGACGTGTGAGACCACCAGCACGGTGCCGGCACCGTGGTCGGCGACGGCGCGGTCCAGGAAGCGCTGCACCCGCGTGCGGACCTCGTCGAAGCTCTCCCCGTCCGGCGGCCGCACGCCGGTGTCACCCAGCCAGCGGCCGTGCAGGTCGGGATCACGCTCGGCGGCCTCACGGAAGGTCAGGCCTTCCCACTGGCCGAAGTCGGTCTCGATGAGGTCCTCGTCAGTCCGCACCGGCAACCCGAGGGCGTCCGCTGCTGCCGCCGCGGTTTCCCGAGCCCTGCTCAGCGGCGAGGAGACCACCGCCGACACCCCACCACGACCGGCGAGGTAGCGCGCAGCATCGGCGGCCTGTCGCCGGCCCAGCTCGGTCAGCGGCGGATCACCGCGCCCGGAATAGCGGCGCTGCCG
Organism: Mycobacterium sp.; assembly: GCA_018882965.1. Classification (GTDB taxonomy): domain Bacteria; phylum Actinomycetota; class Actinomycetes; order Mycobacteriales; family Mycobacteriaceae; genus Mycobacterium. Next base: position 12,006 of record VEQY01000052.1, read on the forward strand.
GGACAGCTCGGTCTGGCCGTGGCGCAGCAGCAGCAGCCGGGTCGGGGCGCCGCGGTTGCCGGTCCACACCGTGGGTGGGACGGCCACGGCGCCCGGCGGCGGATCGCCCGCCTGTTCGGCGTCCATCGCCTCGTTGGCCAGCCGGTCGGCGTGCTTGTTGCGCTCCCGGGGAACCCAGTCACAGGTGAAGGAACCGAACGTCGACGCCAGGGCCCGGGCCTGCTGGTGCAGTTCGGCCATGGCCGGGTGCTTGACCTTCCAGCGCCCGTTCATCTGTTCGACGACCAGTTTGGAGTCCATCAACACCGCGACGTCGTCGGCCCCGAGGCGGCGCGCCTCCTCGAGGCCGGCGATGAGTCCCCGGTACTCGGCCACGTTGTTGGTGGTGTGGCCGATCGCCTGTTTGTGCTCGGCCAGCAGCACGGCGCGGTCGGCCGACCAGATCGCGCACCCGAAGCCGGCCGGGCCCGGGTTTCCGCGCGCTCCACCGTCGACTTCGACGATTACCCGCACCGGCCCACCTGATTCCTCCGGTTCACCCTGCGCCGCGCACGAGCAGGGCCCGGCACTCCGGGCAACGGGGAACCTCGTCGGCCTCGGCGGCGGAGATACGGGCCAGTTCGCCGCGATCGAGTTCGATCCGGCAGGCCCCGCAGCGTCCGTTGAGCAGCCGGGCCGCGCCGATCCCCGCGGATGCGCGTTGCCGTTCGTAGGGTTCGAGCAAGTCGGGGCTCAGACCGGCGACGAGGTGCGCGCGGCGGGCCGACCGCTCAGCGCGTGCACCCTCGATGTCGGCCAGCGCCGCGTCGCGGGCGAGGGCGGCCTCGGCCATCTCCTGCTCAAGCTTGTCAACGCTGCGCCGACCCTCGTCGTGATCGGCAGCGAGTTGCTCACGGCGCTCCATCATCTCCAGCAGTGCGTCCTCCAGATTCTCCCGCCGGCGCCGCAGCGTGCCCAGCTCGTGGGCGAGTTCCTCGACCTGCTTGGCGTTGACCGCGCCGCCGTCGAGCAACCCGCGATCGCGCTCCTCGCGCTGCCGCACCGAATCGACCTCCGACTCCTGCCGTGCGATCAGGGCGTCAAGGTCTGACAGCGCGATGTCCAGCGCGGCGAAACGTTCGGCGGATTCACGCCGGGCCGCGTCGAGCTCCTCGTAGCGTTGCTGCTCGGGAAGGTGAGAACCGCGGTGGGTCAGCCGCGACAACTCGGCGTCGACATCGGCCAGTTCCAACAACTGACGCTGCAGTGCCGCTTCAGCTTTCACCAGCGTCACTCCCCTGCGCCTGAAAATTCCGGTGTGACAGCGACATTCCAGGGATCGGTACGAAGCCTACTGACGCAGACCGTAATCGACGTCCCGAAGCGGTCGCGCAGCACCTCCGCCGCCTGAGCGCACCAGGGGAACTCGCTGGCCCAGTGGGCGACGTCGATCAATCCGACGCCGCTGGCCCGGGAGTGCTCGTCGGCGGGATGGTGACGGAGATCGGCGGTGAGGTAGGCCTGCGCACCGGTCTGCGCCACGGCCGGCAGAAGAGAGTCACCCGCACCGCCGCACACGGCGACCCGGCTGACCGGCTTGTCGGGGTCACCCGCGGCCCGCACGCCCCACGCGGTCGGGGGCAGCGCGGCGGCGACGCGCGCGACGACATCGGCGAACCGTTCCGGACGGGGCAGCGAACCGATGCGGCCGATTCCGCATCCGGCGGGCATCGGATGGGGCCGGTCCGGCGCCGGATCCAGAACCTCCTCGACCGTGAGCCCCACCGCCTCGGCAAGCGCGTCGGACACTCCCGGTCTGGCCGCATCGGCGTTGGTGTGTGCGGTGAACAGCGCCGCACCGGAACGGATCAGGCGATGGATGAGTGCTCCCTTGGGATGGTCGGCGGCCACCGAGTGCACTCCGCGCAGTAGCAGCGGATGGTGGGCCAGCAGCAAGCCGCCCGGGCCCACGGTGTCGACAACCTCGGCGGTGGCGTCCACCGCGACGGTCACCGACTCGATGAGGTCGCCGGGATCGCCGCACACCAGACCGACCGCATCCCAGTCGCTGGCCAGGCTCGGCGGGTAGGTCTCGTCGAGCACGTCGACGATGTCGGCCAGTCGCACGCTCACCGAAGCACCTCGGCGACGGCGTCGACCAGCACCGGCCATTCCGGTCTGACCGCAGCACGCAGGTAGTCCTGGCCCAAGCCGACGAAGGTGTCACCGCGCCGGATCGCGATCCCGCCGGCCGCCAGCCGCTTGCGCATCAGAGCGCCGTCGGGTACTCGGAACAGCACGAACGGCGCGGCACCGGCGACCACCTCCAGGCCCAGCGCGGCCAGGGCGGCGGCCATCCCGGAACGCTGGCGCGCCAGTTCGGCGGCATCGGCGCGGGCTTCGTCGATCGCCGCCGGCTCGCAGCACGCGGTGATCGCTTCGAGCTGCAGGGTGCCCACGGGCCACTGCGGGCGACCCGCCGCCAGGCGGGTCAGGACCTCGGGAGCCCCCAACGCGTATCCGACCCGCAGGCCAGCCAGCGACCACGTCTTGGTCAGACTGCGCAGCACCAGGACATCCGGCAGCCCCAGAGCGCTCACCGAGCCCGATTCGGCGGGAACCGCGTCGGCGAAGGCCTCGTCGACGACGACCAGCCGGCCCGGGCGGCGCAGCGACAGAATCTCCTGCCGGCTGTGCAGCACCCCGGTGGGGTTGGTCGGGTTGCCGACCACCACCAGGTCCGCCGCCTCGGGGATCACCGCACCCTCGAGGCGGAACGGCGGCGGCAGCACCGCGTGATGGATCGGCACACCCGCGACCTGCAGCACTGCCTCGGGTTCGGTGTAGGACGGGGCGATCAGCGCGGCCAGGCGGGGTGCCAGGCGGGGCAGCAGGGAGAACCCCTCGGATGCGCCTGCCAGCAGGAGCACCCGGTCCTCGGCGACCGCGTGCCGGCGCGCCACCGCGCACGCCGCGGCACGTTCGTCGTCCCCGCCCGGGTAGGCCGCCAGGTCCGGCAGCCGCTCGGCCAGGCGCGCCTGCAGCCAGGCCGGCGGGCGTTCGCGGCGGACATTGACGGCGAAGTCGAGCATCCCCGGCTGCGCGGCGCGGTCACCGTGATAGCGCGAACCGGGGCGCGGCGTGCCGCCGTCCTGCTGCCCAGTCACCACTAGCACAGTAGTGCGCGGCGGTCCGCCGGGCCGCCGGGTGGCCTTCGTGGGCGCGCGACGTTGAGAATGGAATCGTGACCCGCCCCGATTTGGTGATCTTCGATCTCGACGGCACCCTGACCGACTCCGCCGAGGGCATCGTCGCCAGCTTCCGTCACGCGCTGGACGCGATCGGCGCGCAAGCCCCCGAGGGGGATCTGGCCGACCGCATCGTGGGCCCGCCGATGCACATCACCCTGGCGGAGATGGGTCTCGGCGAACGGGCCGCCGAGGCGATCGCAGCCTACCGGTCGGACTACACCGCGCGGGGCTGGGCGATGAACGCCCTCTACGACGGGGTCACCGAGTTGCTGTCGGACCTGCGCTCGGCCGGGGTGCGGCTGGCGATCGCGACCTCCAAGGCCGAACCCACCGCGCGCCGGATTCTCGAACATTTCGGGCTGGCCCATCATTTCGAGGTGATCGCCGGGGCCACACCGGACGGGTCGCGCGCAGCCAAGGCCGACGTGGTCGCCCACGCCCTGCGTCAGGTGGGTCCGCTGCCCGATCGCGTCGTCATGGTCGGAGACCGCGCACACGACGTCGAGGGCGCCGCCGCGCACGGCATCGACACCATCGTGGTCGGTTGGGGCTACGGTGCCGCGGACTTCGCCGGCGGTGCACCCAGTGCGGCCGCGCACGTGCAGACGGTCGAGGACCTCCGGGAGGTGCTCGGTGTCTGAGCCGGCCGCCATCCTGCACGTCACGTTCGTGTGCTCGGGCAACATCTGCAGATCACCGATGGCCGAAAAGATGTTCGCCCACCAGATCGACGAGCGTGGCCTGGCCGACCGGGTGCGTGTCAGCAGCGGCGGAACGGCGGACTGGCACAGCGGCTCGGGCGCCGACGACCGCGCGATCCGGGTGCTGCGCGAACGCGGGTATCCCGCCGAGCACCGCGCCGCCCGGGTGGGCCCGGACCACCTTGATGCGGATCTGGTGGTCGCGCTGGGGCGCAACCACTTCGAGATTCTCAAGGGATGGGGTGTGCCACCCGAACGGTTGCGCATGCTGCGGTCCTTCGATCCCCGACTGGGCGGCCCCGCTCCCGACGTGGAGGACCCCTACTATGGCGATCACACCGACTTCGAGGAGGTCTTCGCCGTCATCGAGGCCGCGCTTCCCGGACTCCACGCCTGGGTGGACGACCAGCTCTCCGCTGCGGGTGCGGGTCGCTGATGCGCAGGTGGGTTTTCCTGCTGCGGCCGGGTTGGCTGGCACTGGCGCTGCTGGTGGCCATGTTCGCCTACCTGTGTTTCACCGTCCTGGCACCGTGGCAGCTGGGCAAGAACACCGCGACGTCACGGGAGAACCGGCAGATTCAAACCGCCCTGGCACTCGACCCGGTACCGGTGACAACCTATCTGCCGCAGCAGGATTCAGCCGCCCACGAGGCGCAGTGGCGGCAAGTCACGGCGACGGGCCGCTATCTTCCGGCCGCTCAGGTGCTCGCCCGGCTGAGGGTGGTCGACGGCGCGCCGGCCTATGAGGTGCTCACTCCGTTCGCGGTGCAGGACGGCCCGACGGTCTTGGTCAACCGCGGCTACGTTCGGCCCGTCGAGGGAACCGCGGTGCCACAGATCCCAGCGCCGCCGAGCACCACGGTGACCATCGCGGCGCGTCTGCGCGACTCAGAGTCAGTGCCGCCGCCCAACAGGGCGCCGTTCCGCGCGGATGGCGCGCTTCAGGTTTACGCCATCAACACCGGGCAGATCGCCGAACTGACCCGAACCCCGCTGACGGGTTCTTATCTGCAGCTGGTCGACAATCAGCCCGGCGGACTGGGTGTGGGAGACCTACCGGTCCTCGACGCGGGACCGTTCCTGTCCTACGGCATCCAGTGGATCGCGTTCGGCATCGTCGCCCCGATCGGATTGGGCTACCTGATCTTCGCGGAGATCCGCATGCGCCGACGGGAGGCCGCGGAACAGGCGAGGTCCGCCGACTCCGCCGAGCCGCTCACCGTCGAGGAGAAGCTCGCCGATCGCTACGGCCGACGGAACTGATCGCCGTCGCCGCCGCGACCGCGGCGATCTGCACTGCCCGTGACAGCCGCACCGCGCGTCGCAGATCGTTGACGGTGGGCCGGCGACCATCGCCGAGGGTCGGCCGGATCTCCAACTCGTGGCGGTACTGGGTCGGGCCGCCGAGCTGCACACCGAGCGCGCCGGCGAATGCGGACTCGGGCACCCCGGCGTTCGGGCTGGGGTGCCGGGCGGCATCGCGTCGCCACGCACGCACCGCGCCCGCGGCCGAACCTCCCACCGCGGGCGCGCACAGCACGGTGAGCACTCCGGTCAGTCGTGCGGCCGCGAAATTCGCGGCGTCATCGAGTCTGGCTGCGGCCCAACCGAATCGGCGATACCGGTCTGAGCGATTCCCGACCATGGCATCGAGGGTGTTGATGCCGCGGTAGGCCAACACCGCCGGAACACCCCCGACCGCCGCCCACAGCAGCGGTGCCACGTGGGCGTCAGAGGTGTTCTCCGCCACCGACTCCACCGCAGCCCGGGTCAGACCGGCGGTGTCCAGGACGGACGGGTCACGCCCGCACAGCGCGGGCAGCACGCCGCGGGCGCCGTCGATGTCGCCCGCATCGAGCAGATCGGCCATCGACGACCCCGTGCGCGCCAAGGTGGTCCCGCCCAGTGCGGCCCATGTCGCGGCGGCGGTGATCGCCGTTCGCAGAGCCGCGCTGCGCACCCGACGCTGCGCGAGCACGCCGGTGACCGCCAGACCGGAAACCAGCACAGCGGTGTACAGCACACCCGACATTCGGTCATCGCGATAGACATGGGTTTCGAGGGCGGTCGCAACCCGGCCGAACGCCGCGACCGGATGACCCCGGCGGGGATCGGCGAAGACCACGTCGGCCAGATACCCGAGCAGAATCCCGGTCGGCCCCTGCGCTGCGAGCCCGACCACCTCGGCAGCCTCCCACACCGCCGCCCGCGATTTTCGGGTAGTCGGCTACCTACCACCTCGCCTCGGCCGCCGCCGAGACTGGCGTTGTGGACGACGACACGAACGGCATCGGTCCCTACGAAGCCGCTTTGCGCCGCCTTCCGGAGGCGCATTCGCTACTGCTGCGCTTACGCGACGCGGGGGTCGCCGACCGGCTGATCTGTGACTACCTGCGAATCGAACCGGAGGGACTGCACACCCTGGCCGAGGTGGCCGAGCGCAAGCTCGCCGCCGAACTGAGAGGACGCTGAACCCCGGAATATTGAGTCGTAGATGACCTTCGCGGTCGCCGGGCACGTCCTAGCATTACCCCCATGGGGGACTGGCCACTGGTAGGTCGAGTCGAGGAGATGCGCCTCGTCGCCGATGCCCTCGGCGACGCGGCCGACGGTGTCGACGGGGCCGGCATCGTCATCGCCGGACAGGCCGGAGTGGGGAAGTCCCGGCTGGCCCGTGAGGCCGTCGCCGTGGCAGAACAGCGCGGCTGGCTGGTGCGCTCGGTGGCGGGAACGGCGGCCGCCCAGGGCGTGCCGCTGGGTGCGTTCGCGCAGTGGATCGACCAGATCGACGCCAACCCGGTCAACGTCGTCGCGGCCGGCCTCGCCGCGATCACCGAGGCGCCGAACGGCACCCCCGTGCTTGTCGCCGTCGACGACGCGCAGCTGCTCGACGAGATGTCGGCCTTCGTGCTGCATCAGCTGGTCCGCCGCCGGGCCGCCGTGGTGATCGCCACGATCCGCTCCGGTCAGTCGGCGCCGGAAACGGTCACCTCCCTGTGGAAAGACGGCCACCTGCGCCGGCTGGATCTGCAGCCGCTGTCCCGGCCCCAAAGCGACACCCTGCTCGAGACCGTCCTCGACGGGTCGCTGAGTCCGGATTCGGCCGCCCGCATGTGGGACCTCACCCGGGGCAACGTGCTGTTCCTGCGCGAGCTGGTCCGGCAGGAACGCCAAGCGGGGCGCCTGAGCAGCGGTGACGGCACCTGGCGCTGGACCGGGGAAATGAATGCCTCCCCCACGCTCGTCGACCTCGTGGACCTCTACATCGGCGCGGCACCGGAACCGGCGCTGGAGGTGCTCGACCTGGTCGCCGTCGCCGAGCCGCTCGACTTCGCGCACCTGCGGGCACTCGCCGACGCTGACGCGATCGAGGATGCCGAGCGCCGCCAGTTGATCACGGTCTCGGACACCTCGGCCAACGGCGTCGTGCGGGTGGCCCATCCCCTCTACGGGGAAGCCCGGCGCGCGCGCACCGGTCCGGTGCGCGCCGCGCGGCTGCGCGGGCGCGTCGCGTCGGCGATTCACCCGGCCGCGACGGCTGCCGATGCACGACCCTGCGATCCGGTTCGGCTGGCGCTGCTGTGGGTGGACTCGGATCTTGCGGGCGACCCCGCGGTGTTCCTGCGGGGCGCGCAAGCCGCCTTCCTGCGGCTCGATCTGGCCCTGACTCACCGGCTGGCCGAGGCCGCCGTCGCGGCGGGCGGGGGTGTCGACGCCCGCGTCCTGCTGGCGATCTCACTCGCCCGCCTCGGCAAGGCCGATGCCGCCGAGGAGGTACTCGACGCGGTCACCACCGATCCGCAGGGATCCGGCCTCAGCCTGGGCTGGCTCGCGGCGACGATCCGGGCGGCGAACATGCTGTTCACCCGCTGCCTCCCCACCCAGTCGTGGGCGGTCCTCGAAGAGGCCCTGGCTACCGCCAGCACCGGCGAGCGTCCGTCGCTGCTCGCCTTCCGTGTGGTGCAGTTGGCCTTCGCCGCGCGGCCGGCCGAGGCCGCCGCCCTCGCCGAGTCGATCGACCGCCGGCAGCTGACGCCCATGCCGGGGACGATCCTGGCCTGCGGGACCGTTCTGGCCACGGGCGACCTGGGTCGGCTCGAGGCGGCCACCGCGGCCGCCGACGAGGGCACCCGACTAGCCGCCGCCTCGCCGCAGGCCGCGTTTCAAGCCGTCGGCCTGAATCTGCTCTACGCCGACGCCCTTGTGATGGCCGGCTCAATCCCCGAGGCCCTGGCGCTGGCGGGGCACGTCTACCAGCAGTGGGCAGACATCCCGCGGATCCCCACCACGGTCGCCACCGCGATCAACGGCATGGCGGCCCTCGCCCACGGCGACGTGCGCACCGCCCACGAGCGCCTGCGCGCCGCGATCAATGAGAATGAGTTCCGCCAGGACACCAGCGGGCTGGCCTACATGCTCTGGGTGCCTTACGCCGAGGCTCTGGCCCGCGCCGGTCTGGTCGACGCCGCCACCGACGCACTGGAGACCACCCGGCACATCAGCCACCCCTCCTACGCCTACCTGGAGTCGGCACAGTTGCGTGCGGCCGCCTGGGTCGCGGCCGCCCGCGGGCGCAGTTCGGAGGCGCTTGCGCTGGCGCGGCAGGCCGCCGACGTCGCCCACGGCCACGGTCAGTACGCGCGCGAGGTCATGTGCCTGCAGACCGCCCTGCAGTTCGGCGATCACCAGGGCGTTCAGCGCCTGACCGAACTCGCCGGCCTCGTCGAGGGCCCCCGCGCCGCGCTGGTGGCGCGCTGGGCCGGCGCACTGGCCGACGGCGATGGCGACGCGCTGCTCGAGGTCTCGGCCGAACTGGAGAACATGGGCGACCGGATCGCGGCCGCCGACGCGGCCGCGCAGGCGGCGCCGATCTTCGAACGCCAAGCCCGCCGGGGCGCGAGGCTGACCGCCTGCGGATGCGCCGGCCGTCTTGTCGCCGACTGCGCAGCGACCACGCCGGCAACTTTGGCAGTGGCCGCGCCCTTGCCGTTGAGCAGCAGGGAACGCGAAATCGCCCTGCTGGTCAGCGAAGGGTTGTCCAACCGGCAGATCGCCGATGCCCTGACGATGTCGGTGCGGACTGTCGAAGGCCATATCTACCGCGCCTGCAACAAACTCGGCACGTCCACCCGGACCGAACTGGGTCGGCTCGTCGCGCAGTTCGCGCCCGCCAGCCTTTCACGCCACTGACCCCGAGAAAAATCGAGTAGTCGACTACGCAGGCCTGCGCGGCGCACCGCTACCACGCTGACGGTCATGCGCACTGTTTTGTCGGAACCCGCCGCTACCGTTGGCGCCGGGGAGGACAGCGTGATGACGGAGCAAACGATTGATGGATCGGGGGCGCGTTCAGCGACCGAAACCTGGCCGGAATACCTCCGGCGGATCAGCGGCGGCCAGACCCAGGCTCAGATCGCCGAGCGGATCGGGATCGGTCGGCTCTCGGTGTGCAACTGGCTGCACGGCAAGACCCGGCCGAAGGCCGAGACCGTGATCACGGTCGCCCGGGTCTACGGGCGCCCGCCCGTGGAGGCGCTGCTGGCTGCGCAGTACCTGGAACCGACCGAGGTCGAGCAGCCGATCGAGATGAAGCCATCACCGCGCGGGATCACCGACGCCGACCTCGCAGCGGAGGTGCACCGGCGACTCACCCGGATGAGCGGCTGAATCAGAAGACGACCGTCTGATTGCCGTCCCGGATGATCCGGTCTTCGCAGTGCCACAGCACAGCGCGGGACAGCACCGCGCGTTCGACGTCGGCGCCCAGCCGGATCAGGTCCTCGACGCTGTGGCGATGGTCGACGCGCACCACGTCCTGCTCGATGATCGGACCCTCGTCGAGATCCGCGGTGACGTAGTGGGCCGTCGCACCGACGAGTTTGACCCCGCGCTCCTTGGCCCGCCGGTACGGCGCGGCGCCGATGAAGGCCGGCAGGAAGGAGTGGTGGATGTTGATCAGCGGGCAGCCCACCGCGTTGAGGAACTCCGGCGTCAGGATCTGCATGTAGCGGGCCAGCACGACGAGGTCGACGTTGCCGCGCAACAGGTCGAGCTGGCGCTGCTCGGCCTGATCGCGAATGTCCTTGGTGGCCGGGATGTGGATGAACGGCACCCCGAACGGCCGGACCTGATCGGCGAGGTCGGCATGGTTGGCGATCACCATCACCACCGACATGTCCAGTTCGCCGCGCTGGTTGCGCCAGAGCAGATCCAGCAGGCAGTGGTCCTCGCGAGAGGCCATCACCGCCACCCGCTTGGGTTTGGCCGCCTCGGTCAGCCGGAAGTCGATCCCGAACGGCTCGGCCACCTGCGCGGTGAACTCCTTCTCGAGATCGGCGCGCGCGGCGGCCAGGCCGGGCAGGTGAAAAATAGTGCGCTGGATGAAGACTCCGCCGGTCTGCTGGGTGGAGTGCTGGTCGAGGGAGATGATGTTGGCCCCGGCATCGGCCAGAAAGGACGTGATGGCGGCCACCAGCCCGGGCCGGTCGGCACAGCGAAGCAGAAGCCGCCCGATGTCCTTGACCGGAAGGGCGGCATGCCCACGCGGGTACTCGCCCTCTGGCCCGGGCATCACACAGTCCTTTTGATCTTCCGATGGCTTCTGCGGGTCGACTCTAGCAAACACTGGAGCATGCACCGGCCGGCGCTGTGGTGGGCGCGGAGGGTTTCGAACCCCCGACCGCTGGTGTGTAAAACCAGAGCTCTACCACTGAGCTACACGCCCGTTGCCCGCGCAGGTTACCTCAGGACTTGAGGGCCGCCAGCGCCTCGGTCCACAGCTGCTGGTCGCGTGGCTCACCGGGCTGCTTACATTCGGCGAAGCGGATCACCCCGGAGCGGTCGATGACGAAGGTGCCCCGGTTGGCGAAGCCGGCATCGGGGTTGAACACCCCGTAGGCCTGGGCGACCGCCCCGTGCGGCCAGAAGTCGGACAGCACCGGGAAGGTGAACCCGCTCTGGGTGGCCCAGATCTTGTGCGTCGGGGACGGGCCGACCGACACCGCCAGGGT